>JAITCU010000006.1 GCA_031282835.1 Puniceicoccales bacterium | reverse complement strand
ATTAAAGCGATTTGTCGGAGACAATTTTTCACGCTTTCGCGCCTGGGGAGCGGTTCGGGCGACTATTGCGATCGGCATACTGATATTAAATCTAGGAGTTTGAGTTTTGCAACTCGCATAATTACACTGTGTCCTTGTAGCCCACCTCTTTAGGCGACTATCCTCGGCCTCCAAAATATCACGCTTGTCTCCGACAACTCCCTTTTCCCTGCAACGCCTTAGCCGCGCCATTCGCTTCTTCTGGTTGATCCGCCGCATCCGTTCATTTAGTCGCTGCCTAATTATGCGTATGGCCTCATTAACCGCATTATACCTTGACCCAAAATCACCACATTTCGTCATCTGTTTCATCATCGCTTGCAACGCAGCCAATCGCGTCTTCAGAACTCTTTCTGTCGCTCCTCTCGGCGGTATCAGTAATGACGGATCACCCGAATCCAAAGACCCAGAATCATCGGGAAAATCCTGCAGAAAATCATCGGGATCATAAACTAGCTCACCGATTTCTGCGGAGTCACCAGTTCCGAGAGCCACGTGAGATAACCTAAATGGAAGTGCCTGCGCTGGCGGCGAACGATCCGAGTCCAAAGCTCCAGCCTTCGATATAGCCTTCAATAGAGCCTCCAAAGCGAGAGCATTCTCCACAATGCATCCACATCCGTCTGGCGTCAGACTTACCGAATACAATTCGCGTACAATCAACGTCAGGCGCCCAATGGCAGACACGAGCTTCCCACGCGTCGGATCAACGTAGAAGAGTTCGATGCATTGCAACAATTGGACGAGTGTACATTTCAGATCGCAACCAATGGTTGGCAGAACACTAGAAGACAGAATTATTCGTAAATGAGTTACTGCTCCCAGCACAACCTCACCCGTATTCCGCGGCAGATTGGGGCGGGTGGAGACGCCGTTTTCTACACGCGCAAAATAGTCCTGTATACATGATCTTTTTTCTGGATTATTTGCGTGCACTTTGGCAACGTTTTTCAATAACTGGCAAAATTTTTCACCAAAGTTAAACAGATGCCAATTCATTCAATTCTGGGTAAGGATTTTTGAAATAGAGGTTTTTCAGAAGTCAAAACCGCTATCATGGAACCCGCATTCCATGGGGGCTCAAACGACCCCGAAACGACTTTTCAAATACCTTAATGTTTATTTCTTGTTTGGCCTTTCCGCTTGGGAACGGGCACATGGGTGCTTTGGCCAGCGTCCCAAGGGCTTTTGCTGCGGCGGAGTTTTTAACCTTCGGTTGATAATTCCCTGCTGCACGATGCTTAAAAGATTTTGCACCGTCCAATAGAGCACCAACCCCGATGGCAGCCGGTAGCAGAAGAAAAGGAAGATCATCGGCATGGCCTGGAATATGCGCTTTTGCATGGCGTTTTGCGTGGTCATGGGCGTCATGCGCATTTGAAAAAAGGCTGCCACTGACATGAGAATGGGCATGGGGTTGATGGGGAACCCGCCCAGGTGCCCAACCGTATCCATGACGGCCAGATCCTTGATCCAGAGAAAATTCGCAAAGCGCAGTTCTGACGCGGTACGAAGCATGAAATAAAGCCCTATGATGATGGGAATTTGGAAAAAAACGGGCAGGCACCCGGCCGCTGGATTGATCTTGTGCTCTCGGAAAAGCTGCAGCGTTTCTTGTTGTACCCGCTGGGGGTTGTTTTTGTACCTCGCACGGATACTTTCCAGATATGGCTGGACCTTAGCCATCTCCCGCGAGGAACGTATTTGCGCGTTGGTCAGCGGCCAGAGGATTAATTTTACCAACAAAGTCAGCAGGATAATTGTCAACCCCCAATTGGGAATAAGCCAATGGATGGCGTTCATGCAAAGTAATAGAAGTTTGCTGATGAATCCAAACCAACCGAACTGCATTACCAGGTCCTGCCGCTGGCCCAGACGATCCAACCGTGTGTATTCCTTGGGCCCGACATAGTAATCCATGATAGCCGTTGCACCGGATTCGTGTTCCAGCAATGGGAGGACCAATGTCGCACCAATGCCCGTGCCAACTGCCGATGGATCGATTCCCTGGAGTTCGATGGGTGCCGCGTGAAACGCAACCGCGGGTTGTTGGGGCGTGAGGATGGCGGCAAAAAATTGATTTTTTATCGCCCCCCAAACAACACGGCCATTTTCGGCAATGTTTTCCCGGTGCGGCCGGCTGCCCAGGCCAAAAAATCCGCGGCTTGCGGCAAATTTTTGCAGGGAAAGAAATCGGGCTTTTTTACCGTCGTAGTGGACAAAGTTGAGATGTTCGCTGTGAATGTCGCCCTCCGTTGATGGGAGGCTGCCCAAGGAGATGTGCAAAGAGCGATTTCCCGATGGAGTAGTTCCTTGATTAAGGCGTACCACGTGCTGGATGCAGTAGGAGTCGTCCCCATTCTCCATTTTAGTGAGCTGATATTCCCGGTCGATGGTCGTCCCATCGGAGAGCGAGCCGCGGAGCAGGAGTGAATCTTCCTTCGATTGGACCACGTCGTAGCACACGTCTCGCAGGTCCGCCATACCACTTGCTGATACGAGCCAGAGGGATAGGGCGTCCTGCGTGTTATCGTAATCGTCGAAGATCCATGGCTTCTCCGAGCCCAAGGTTGCCGGATATTTTTTTAGCGCAATGGATCGTATGCCTCCGCCGATGGGTGAAATTTCCCCGCGGATGTAGGAATTTTCCAAGATAAACCCGGGGCAGTTAAGATGTTTCCCGGCGGCCACGGACGCGGCTTTCTTTGGCGCCACCGATGGTGCTCCTGGAACCCAGCCCACTTGGGGAGCGGTCTGTGCGGATGCGATCTCTGCCAACCCAGCTTGGGAAACGGCCCGCCGGTTTTCGCCGATGATGATCCAAAAGGCCAATGCAATGGCGGTCAGACCTAGAAATAGATGTTTTTTTTCCATAAATTTTCGCGCCTATGGGATGGGATCATAACCGCCGCGATTCCACGGATGGCAACGGCAAAGACGGCAAAGGATGAGGGGCAGGCTGCGCCGGACACCGTACCTGCCAAGGCACTCCCATGCGTAGCGGGAGCAGGTTGGATGGAAGCGGCACCGGCACGTGGGACCGAGGAGGAATAGCTTGACCGCCGACAGCAGGGAATAGAGAAACAATATGAACCGCCAGGGAAGCCGTCCCAATCCACTAATGGTGCCCATATGAAGGAAGCCATAACGCAAGCTTCCCGAATTTGGCAAGACAGCATGCGCGGAGGCGGTGCGTAATTGGAGGTTTATCGTCGATTTTTTCATCCGGGTGGGCTCAATTGGGGTTCATGGAGTAGATTTTGAAACATTTGTAACCGTGGACCTCGATCCACTCACTTATAACATTGTTGAAGTACGGATAATTTTCTGGTGTTACTAACATGCATATTTCGGTTTCATTCTCTGGGAGAATGTGAATATCAGCGTACCCAACAATTTCTGTGCCGCGGTATAGGATAAAATGCTCGTGACTTTCGTCATCCAAATCACCATCAAGTGGGTCGGAGATCGCCAAGCGGGCAAAGTGGTCCTTGCGAAATCTCCTTACCGCGTCTTGTTCACTCTCCGTGAGACATTTTAAAACCCGCAATCGATCGAATCCGATAGTCTCTATGATTTTGCCTATGAAAACGCTTTTCTTTATTGTATAAACTGGGAATGACAGCTTCCCAGTTTTTTGCTGAGAGGCTTCATCTTGCAGGATTTGCCTCTTAATTTCCGCATATTCATCCCGGACGTCGGGGTGCGTGCGCAGGTGGTCGCGGAACCGCAGGTTTAATTCTATTTCTGGATGATTTGCATCGAAAAATAGATGTAAATTTACCTCCGGTCCCGTTCGTTTGGTGAATCCGCATTTTAGCGGGATGTTCCATTCGCCTTTGTTTTGGTACCCAATTTTTCCCAAGGCACTTATCGCACCTTTGCGATCCTTGGCAATGGCGATAATGTCTATTTTTGGTTTTGCCGCGAGGCCAGGAACCGCCGTTGATCCGATGTGGTGAATTGCAATCAAATTATCTCCAAGAGCGGCTTGAATTGTTGCCTTTTCTTCCTCGAACATTTGTGGCCAATTGGAATCGTATGGAACAATCTCTATGAGCGCTCCCACACCATTTAAAGGTCCATTGAACAACAGCGGAAACACAAGCAATGCGGCTGGTTTTAATTTCATATGATTAGACCCCTACAAACATTGATGCGAAAATAGACAACATCAAAAATGCCCACGGAGAAATGCCAGGACAGAACCCTATGAACAGATGGTTTGACATCGTTGTGGTCTCCGGCCCATTCGCCAGGGTAATAATCCGCTATCATTTTTTTCCTTTTCAATCAGTTTCCATGGATGCTCCGATCGGGTAAGCGAGCTTATTTTTTTCATTTAAGGGGACATTCTCCAAATAGCTTTCACAGCTAGCAACGGGCTGGCCCGTCTTAAAAACGCAGGAAATTTCCATAAAAATGTAGGTCCCAGTTTGAAGCCAGGTGCCAGTTCTAAGACTGGGAACGCTTGCGGTTCCCAATCGCCATTAAAAATATCTGCCTCTGTCAGGGCTGCGGCGGTATCGGTGGTGCTTTTCATATTAAACCTCTCATTTTAGAATCCGGATTCTGGGATTACATTACTGAGGAATAGGCATTTGTCAACTTCTTTACGATTTTGGCGAATTTTTATCAAATTCATGGCAAGCCACGGCGAAAAACCGCGGGTTTGGCCATTTGGGGAGGTTGCTAGTCAATAGCCAAATTAAAACTGTGACTTCTAGAGGCTACATTTTTTCGGATACAATCGGAGGCTCTTGTAGGGCACGCTTCAATTCTCGACGCCGTTGGATAAGGGCCTGGAGATTTGCACCATTTTCATTTTCAATTTGGCGGGTAATTCGAGCGATTTCATTTTGCACATATTTGCTGTAAATGATTCTAATGCATTCGTTTATCTCCGCAAACGGATCTTCCGATTTCTTTCCAGCGAGCAAAATTTTTCCGATGACATTCCGTTCCGAGGTGGCGAGGGTGGGTAAAATGTCGTCCGGGGAATTTTCGTTAGTTATTTCTCCGATGAAACGGTTGAGAAGCCGCCCCGTCACCGTCGTCATGTCCACCCATTGTTCGTCCATCACATGCGCAATGGCCGTAGTATATTCCCGCTCCATAATGAGCAGGCGCAGAAGGTTCCCCGCTGCGTCATAGGGCAACTCATCTGGTTCTTTTGGTGGTGTTTTGGGAACATTTAACTGGGTCTTGAAATAATCTGCCTTTAGTTCCTCCAATCCCATACCAGTGAGTCCAGCCAACTGGCGCAGGAACTCCAATTCACTCACCCGCGATGGCACCCCGCGAATAGTCGCAAAAATTTGGCGAACAGCATGTTCCCGATGGGCCTGGGAGGTACCCGGGGCGTCCCGGAGGTAGTATTCCACCAAAACTTGTATGATGGACTTTGCGTCCGTGATAAGCCTTCGCATGGCTTCGGGACCGTGCTTCAGAAGGAATGAGTCCGGGTCGTGCCCCGATGGAAGCGTGACAAATCGTAAATTAAGGCCTTCGCCCAGTGCGAGCGGAATCATCCGAATTGCCGCATCCCGGCCTGCCCGGTCTCCATCGAGAACGCAAACGATTTCAAGGGCGTAGCGATGTAGCAAATGAAGATGTTGGGCCGTAATTGCCGTGCCCTGGGATGCAACCGCCGTTGAAATGCCGCATTCATGGCACCGCAGGCAATCAATTTGTCCTTCCACGAGGAGAAACGGTACCCCCTCATTTACCGACGCGCGGGCCAGATCGATGGCAAAGAGCAGTGCCCCCTTCTGAAAAATAAGGGTTCCTGGCGAGTTCACATACTTGGCATCAGGGGCCCCCTTCTCAGGAGACATTCCTTCAACAACCCGACCGGTGAATGCGATAATTTTCCCATGAACGTCCCGAATGGGGATCATCAAACGGCCCTGGAAACGCGGAAAAATCACCGATGGATTTCTCCCATCCGCCATAAAAAGTCCAGAGGCCACAAGGGATTGGTCGGAAAACCGCCGGCGTAGTTTGTCAAAAAATTGCCCATAATCGCAGGGGGCGACGCCTATGCCGTACCGTTCCGCCGCATCCAAGGAAAACTTTCGGGTTTGGGTCCAATAAATTCGGGCCCTATGGCCATCGCCGGTAGCTGCGAGAAAGGCTTCGTGGAAGAACTTTCCAACGACGTCATGAACGGCGAGCAACGTGCGTTTGTCGCTTGCCGTATCCTTTGCGGGATTATGCCACGATTCGTACCCCAATTCAAAACCATATTTTTCCGCTAAAAATTCCACTGCCTCCGCAAATGTGAGCTGCTCCTTAAGTTGAATGAACAGAAACACATCGCCGCTATTTCCACTACTGTAACAATGGAAATACTGCCGCTCCGGGTGGATGAAAAAGGACGGGGTCTTTTCGTCCGTAAATGGGCTCAACGCGCGCATGTACGCCCCACAACGGCGCAGGGAAACGTAAGCACTAACAACGTCACAGATATCCACCTTGTTCCGCAGTGCTTCAATGGATTCTCGGCGAATAAGAGACATTTCCCGCCATAAAATGCACCCCATCGCCCGTGACAAGCCACTAGACGACGCCCACGAGCTATTATGGCATTTCCGCCCCTTGTCTGATGCAATGAAGTAATTTGCTGCGAATATGGTTGGAATTTCCCCGCAAAAAACTGGACTTTTCCTCTGATGGAGGGTCGATGCCGCTGGAAATGTTCGTGTGCCTACGACGGGACGGACTACAACGGCTGGCAAAGCCAGGTCGGCGGCAATACCATCCAAGATTTTATTGAAGGACGGTTACGGGAAATTTTCAACACATCCATTCGCATTCACGGGGCCAGCCGCACGGACGCAGGCGTGCACGCCAAGGAGCAAGTTTTTCATTTCGACGCCTTTTGGCCCCATGGGGCGAATAAATTGCTCCGTGCGTTGCGCTGCGGATTTCCGCGAACAATTCAAATTCGCCGCGTTCAGCGGGTTGCGCAGTCATTTCATGCCCGCTTTTCCGCCATTGGGAAATGCTATATCTATAGACTGTACCTTGGCCAGGCAGACCCATTTTCCCATCGCTACTGCTGGAGCCTAGGTTCCGCGACATTTGATACGGTGGCAATGGCCGTGGCGGCGGACTTTTTCCGCGGGACGTATTCCTTTCGGGCCTTTGCCAAAAAGCGCGGAGACGAAATCGAAGAGACATTCGTTCGCACCGTTCGCCGATCGGAGCTGCGCCAATGCGGAAGGAAAATCACATACATTACGGAAGGGGAAGGGTATCTGTACAAAATGGTCCGCCACATGGTGGGTACCTTGGTGGACATTGGCCGGGGAACAAGGGACCCGAAGGACCTAACTACGGCCCTATACTCTGGCACGGGAAACTTTCAAGCGGCACCAGCCGCAGGGCTCACTCTTATGCGGGTTTTGTATGCGGGCGCTGGTGGTGCCTAAGAGATTTCGACGCAAATCTCCGCCTCCGCTGGGGCTCAACGGCAGGCGTCGCTGGAGCGGAATTCTGGAGGATGTTGTACAAATAATCCATTCTCTGCGCAAATTCACGTCCCATGTCCGTTAAAACCTTCATTCCCGGCGATTCCGGTGGGATCTGGCCAATGGCCAACTGCATGGCTTCTTCAATTTCCATGCGATGCGCGAGGAGATTGACAAGGTGAGCCCTCCGCTTGTTGACGTCAAGGACATCACTTTTGTTAAGCTTCCCCAAGTAAAATCCTGTGCTACCTTCGGAGGTCTTTTTTGGAAGAAGCGTGGCTGCATCCAGCTCATAGCCGTTGGGGACCGGATGCCCCAGGTCGAAAAGAAAGGGTTGGGGCAGACCATCGCCCCGCTTGAGCAAGCCGACATTTCCATTTTTATTCGCGTCCCTGTCCCCCAGTAATCCAACGGTGAGCGCATAGGAAAGGCCCGCAAACTTCTCATCAACGCCGCCTTTTTCAACGTCGGCCTCCCCGAGTGTCTGGAATGAGGCAGTGCTGTCACCACTTCCTGCCATTTCCGTCATCAAAAAATAGCGATCCTTATGTCCATTTGTTTTCACATTTCCCAAAAGCACCTCCGGAGCCAAGTCCGGGGAAAGCGCACGGGTAACTTGCAGCGCAGCAAATTCCTGTAAAACTTCTCTATTGATATCATCACTGGATCGTTTTGTAAATAAACGGTGGAGTCTACCCTTGGGATTTGGTTTGCAGAATACGGTTCCATCGCTTTCGACATCGCCTTTTCCAAAGACAACTTTGACCATGTAACTTTTGCAATAGGCAGGGGTAAGATCCATCACCATTTTTGCTGTTTCATTCCGTTGGCTTTGGGGGAGCTGACTAAGTGCCTCGTGTAGAGTTTTATCGCCTAGGTTTTCAGCCCAGAGCGATGGGGGAAGGAGTAGGCTATTCTCCTGGGATATCTTCTGCAACTGTGCAAATCCCTCCGGGCTATCTTGAAAAAAGCTCGCCATATCGCCCATGTAAACCCGGCGGATCGTAAAACCGCCTTCAACGCCACCGGGCTTATCGCCAATGATTGCCCACCCCGGTGTAAACTCTTTCAAAGATCCATTTTGGACTCCGTACCGAATGTCTTGGGAGAATGCATTCATGTTTCTTTGCCGAATGGCTTTTCTTTCGGGATTGGCAGCAAATTGTCTGCCAATGTCCATCGCCGCTATCTCCGCATCCCGGTCGATTGCGATTGGTGCAGACTGGCCCACGTGCTGTATCCCCACGGGAGCCTGAATGGAACTGGCGGGGCTAACACCTTGGGAGCGAATCTCGCCGGAGGCGGTATCTGGCTGCTGAAAAAACGGGCCCCCAAAATGGATATTCATCAATATCAATTTTAATACACCATAAATTAAATGTCGATACAGACTTGTTAAATTTTGGAATCTAACCGCTAACATCTCCACACATAAACGCTGAGGCGAAATAGCTCCAAGAGGCATGTGCATTTTATTAGTATCAGTAAGACAGTTATATGGGACAAGGAAAAGACGCTCCTGGATGCCATAAAGCACCACAATTGACAGGTGAAACGCAACAATTTCTTTGCGTTCATCGATTGCCAAGTGAAGCTTTTGAAACCGAGGTTGCTCGTCGGCAACCATTCTGCACGGTTATCCGCGGATATTGCTCTCGCGATAGAGCTTTGTAACTCATTGTGGGAGCTCTTCAGCTTTTAAGCCTACTCCCTTCAGTAAATTAAAACGCTGCGATGGCAGGGCGGCAAGTGCACCCTTCGGGAACTTGATGGTTTGAAGCTTCGGAAGTTCTCCGTTTTTCTTTGCGGTCACGATGGCGTCCATAAGGTCTGATGTTGGAGTTCCATCGCCGTTCCAAAAAGCAAGTTGTATGGATTCGCACAACGGAGACTCTAATAGTATATTGCGAATGTCAAAATTATAACCCCCGCCAATCGTGAGACTTTTCACTCCAGGCACTACTTTTTTTAGGCACGCGTAGACATTAGCTTGTTCATCAATCCTCCGATGATGAAAGTTACTAAGGTCAACAATTAACGTCTGAATGGCAGGGAGTTTAACTCGGCTAAAAAATTCTCCATTTTGCTTAAGAGTCTCAACGTTTACCTCGAGCGTTTTGAGGTGAAGAAGGCCACCTGGATAATCTTTGCCGGCAAAAACAACAGACCTGAGTGTTAAATTTTCCAAACTTTCCAAGGCGGAAAATCCACCTGGGTCGAAGCTCGCACAGTCATATACGTACAGATCGGCTATATTGGTCCTACAGTCATCTGGGAAACCTATTGCGTTGAAGTTCTCAAGGGTTACCCCTCTTAATTTTTCCAAATTGCATAGGGCCCGCGTAATGCCGATCGGTAATTTGCAGCACACCTTGCAATGGAGACTAACCGTTTGGAGGTTGACAAGATCTTGGATCAATCGTTGTAGGTTACCGATCTCAGCCCCTTTACAAGGCAGACTGAGCCTGCAAACGTGCGGATGTAATCCTGGGCAGCTCGGTATCGCAAGCATCCATGCTTCTGAGTCCTGTGTGCCCGAATCGTCTATCAACAGTTCGACCGTCCCATCATAAGCATCCCCTATTATCCTCTGTTGTACTTTCGCTAAAACATCAGCATACTTGCTCGGATCATCAACATCGAATCGCAATGGCTGCCCGCGGAGGCCTTTCGGTGACCCATCCACTGCGATGATGCAATTATGATGTAGCCGTACTACCCACTTTGGAGGGGAGGGGGGCGAAGCGTCAGGAGGGTTTGATTGGACGGATGGGGTGGGACCAGCTGGCGGCAACTTTGGTGGTTGCGATCTCCATTTGGGGGGGGACGAAGCGTCAGGAGGGTTTGGTTGGACGGATGGGGTGGGACCAGCTTGCGGCAAATTTGGTGGTTGCGATCCTCGCTGCGAGGACTGGCCAACATTGCTCCCTGGTGGCGGTGGCACTAAAGTGCGGCGAAGGAAGATAAACAACCCGCAGCCGACGCAAGACACGCAGCTAGGGACTGCAACGGTTAGCACCGTTTGGATAGTCAACAAACCAGCAACTCCGCCAATTGCCGCGGCAATTGTCACACAACCCAACACCACACCCACAAACAAAATAATCTTCGTTGGAGTCGGCATAGGTTTACCCCTGTTTCCTGGACCGCAAACCAAATCGGATATGCGCTCTGCAATTATCATACTGCCCATACGCATATATGAAATTCAATTAAAGTAAAGCGAAAAAACAACCCGCCACATGAACCGTCTTAATGCGACCAGCGGAAGGGTCATTCCTTGCCGCAAATTTGCCCGATATCATGTCCCACAAGGAACTTAAAGGTGGCGGCGAACTACACCATCGGCCGGAAAGAAAGAAAGGCATTGCGTTCGGAGGATTCCCGCCCAGAAATAGGTGCGAAAGGGGTGGGCGTTGGACAACAAAGAAATTGAAAAGCTGGCGGCGCTGATCAAGGCCTACGAACTGGAAGAAGTTGAGCTGGAACGGGATGGTACCCGTGTGCGCCTTTGTCGGCGAAAGTCCCAGGACTCTGTCACACCGATCTATGGCGTAATGCCACCGACGATGGGTTTTCCGCCGCAGGGTGCGGTCGGGCCCATTTCTCACCCGCAGGAATTGGAGGCACAAATTTTGACCATTGGCTCACCCATGGTTGGGACCTTTTATCGGGCGCCAGCGCCAGATCGTCCCGCTTTCGTGGAAATCGGCAGCACCATTCAAACCAATACGGTGGTTTGTATTATTGAGGCCATGAAGGTACTTAACGAAATTCCCGCGGAAGTCGCGGGAACGGTGGTGGATGTCCTGGTTAAAGATGGCCAGGCCGTTGAGTACGGCCAATCGCTTTTTAAAGTTCGTCCCAATTGATGTGCCATGTTTGAGAAAGTGCTCATTGCCAATCGAGGGGAGATTGCCCTGCGTGTCATCCGGGCCTGCAAGGAGTTAGGTCTCAAAACGGTGGCCGTGTATTCGGAGGCGGATGCCGATTCCTTACACGTGCACTTGGCAGACGAAGCCATTTGCATTGGTCCCGCACCCGCATCCGCAAGTTATCTGCGCAGCGACCGCATCCTCGCCGCCGCCGAAATCAGCAACGTGGACGCTATCCACCCAGGCTATGGATTTCTGTCGGAGAATGCCAAATTTGCCGATCAGTGCCGCAGTTGTAACATCGTTTTCATCGGGCCGTCGCCACAAACCATCGAACTCATGGGTAATAAGGCTTCGGCCAAGGAAGTGGCCCGGAAAGCCAAGGTTCCCGTGACTCCTGGCAGTGAGGGTGTCGTGGAATCTGAGGCGGAGGGCGTGAAAATCGCCCGGAAGATCGGATTTCCCGTGCTTCTCAAGGCGGTCGCCGGCGGCGGCGGGAAGGGCATGCGATTGGTGCACACGCCAGCAGCGTTCATGAAAGAATTTGGCGTAGCCCGGGCGGAAGCGGAGAAAAATTTCGGCACCGGCGAGCTCTACATGGAAAAATTCATCGAAAACCCGCGCCACATTGAATTTCAGATTCTAGCCGACCCAAAGGGCAACGTGGTTCACCTGGGGGAACGGGATTGCTCCATCCAACGACGCTACCAGAAGCTGGTTGAGGAAGCCCCGTCGACCTTTCTCACACCTGGACTGCGGCAAAAAATGGGCAAGGCGGCGGTACGCCTTGTACGGGCATGCCGCTATGAAAATGCGGGAACGGTGGAGTTTCTGGTGGACACCAACGGAAATTTTTACTTCATGGAGATGAATACCCGCATACAAGTGGAGCACGGCGTGACCGAGGAGATCACGGGCATCGACCTGGTCCAATGGCAATTACGCATTGCCCAGGGGGAGGCTTTAAGTTTTTCCCAGCGGGACGTGCGCTTTTCCGGCCACGCCATTCAGTGCCGCATCAATGCGGAGGATTTCACCCGTAATTTTGCACCCCAGCCGGGCGAAATTTCTCTCTATTACGCCCCAGGTGGCCGCGGCATCCGCGTCGATTCGCATGTTTACGGCGGTTACCGCATCCCACAATATTATGATAGTATGATTGGAAAAGTGATTGCGGTCGGGCAGGATCGGGGTGAAGCTATTCGGCGCATGAGCCAGGCACTTTCCGGATACATCGTTCGCGGCGTTGCCACCACCATTCCCTTCCAGCGCGCCATCATGCAAGATCCCCTTTTTGTCAGCGGCCAAGTTGACACCGGCTTCATTGAGGCGTTTTCCAAGCGTCTTCCATCGGATCCAGCGGAGAAAGCCATATGAATCGAAAATCGCGTAACAATCCCACGGATGATATCGTAGAAGCTGCCATGGTTGCCGACGGAGAGATCCGCATCAACCATAGTGTTATCGCCAGCATCGTTCGCTATAGCGCTTTGTCCGTGGACGGCGTTGCCCAGGTGGGGGGACGGTTCATCGACGGCATCGCAGAAATTTTTTCCAAACGTGAAACCGATCGGGGCGTAACGGTTAAGGAGGACGAGCAGGGGCGCTACACCATCGACATCCGTGTGCTACTCTATTTTGGATGCCCGCTCACGCAGGTCGCTGCGCAAATTCAACAGAGCGTGGCCCAACAAATAGCATTCATGACCAACAAATCGGTGGCACAAGTTAATGTGACCATCGACGGCATCCGTGCCCGCGAAGATAAGCCCGAAACCACATTACCCCTGAGCGGGAGAGAATAATGGGAGTGCATGATGGAACGCCTTTTCCGAGACTTTCTGACATTTGCCGTGGATCATCGGCAGGGGGTGGTACTTTTTTGTGCCGTTGCCATCGGATTATTTGTCCTATGGCGTTCCATTTGCTGCTGGAGGAAAAAGATTCTCATTGCCGGTGGCGAATGGGGAACCGTTTCCGTTTCCGTGCGCGCAATCCGCGGGACCATCCGGGGCATATGTGACACCCTTAGCCCTGCGGGCCATCCATGCATTCGCATCCGCGAAAAAAAATCCATTCTTTCGGTTAGCATTTACCTACGAGCACCTTTTGGTTGCAACGTACCAGCGCTTTCACTGAAAATTCAGGAATCCGTCGCCGATAACCTCCGGGAGCAATTTGGCTTCTCCGCCATAGGCCCCATCGACGTGGTCATTGGACATTTTCGTCCATGCCGACCTCGGGACATTTAAAACACGTGTCCGTGCACCGACTTGGACCAGCGCACGCACGTTTTATGGCTATTGGCTAATCATGGCAAGCCAATTAAAAATTCGTCCATCTCGGACTTGATGTTAGGGTAATTCAGAGTTTTGCCGCTCGCATAGAAATCGGTTTATGTAGCTGAGTTTGCGGTGAAAAACGCTCCCGTCCCGCCGTCAGTGGCAACTTTTATTCGTAGAACTTGGCGGGCCGCGACTGGCTTTTTGCACGTCCCAGGCGCATGGGAAATTTTTATGGGTGTTTTTCACAAAATCATTGACATTCCGCAATTTATGTTCAGGATGAACCCAGAATTCGAATTCTAGAGAAGAAAGTTTAATATGAAAAACGTTACCGCCACATCCCCAACAGGTACTTCCGATTGTGCCCAGGAACTGCAAATGTTCCTACTCCCAGAACTGACACCTGGCTTCAAACTGAAACCTTCGTTTTCACGAGAGTTTCCTCTGTCTTTAGGACGGGCCAGTCCGCTGCCAGCCGCAAAAGCCATTCTGTGGATATCATCAACAAATACAGTAAAGCCTGGTAAACTTTTATTAAGTCGGCCCAAGTCGCCGAAGCCAAGCAAGAAAAAAGGACGATCCGATAAAAGTTTACCAGGCTTCACCATAAATAAAATACGCTAGCTTATCCGATTGGAGAATCCGTGCGTACTAATATCGAAGGAATTTGAAAATGAAATCGCAGACGAATGCCATAAGTCCAACGCGTAGTGAGAATTATGCCGAATGGTACCAGCAGGTGATCCGCGCCGCCGACCTGGCGGAGAGCAGCCCCGTGCGGGGGTGTATGGTCATAAAGCCATGGGGTTATGCAATTTGGGAACAAATCCAAGCCGCACTGGATCGCATGATTAAAGAAACAGGCCACGTGAACGCCTATTTTCCCCTGTTCATCCCCAAAAGTTTCTTCGAAAAGGAAGCCGCCCATGTGGAGGGTTTTGCCAAAGAATGCGCCGTGGTCACCCATTCCCGGCTGGTTGCCGATGGAAGTGGCGGGCTAAAGCCTGCATCGCCACTGGAGGAGGCGTTAATCGTCCGGCCAACCTCGGAAACCATCATCGGCGAATCTTTTTCCCGCTGGGTCCAGTCCCACCGCGACCTGCCCCTGCTCATCAATCAGTGGGCTAACGTGGTCCGCTGGGAAATGCGCACCAGGCTTTTCCTGCGCACAACCGAATTTCTCTGGCAGGAGGGCCACACGGCTCATGCGTCGAGAGAAGAGGCGGAAGAGGAAGCTCGTCGCATGTTGGATGTCTATCGTGTGTTTGCCGAGGAACATATGGCCATGCCAGTCATCTGCGGACGAAAATCCGAGGGCGAGCGTTTCCCCGGAGCCGTTGAAACCATGGCCATCGAAGCCATGATGCAGGATGGCAAAGCCTTGCAAGCGGGAACATCGCATTTTTTGGGGCAGAACTTCGCCCGGGCATGCAACATTCAATTTACCGATCCGGACGGTAAGCTAACCTATGCTTGGACAACTTCCTGGGGCGTAAGCACCCGGCTCATGGGTGGACTTATCATGATCCACTCCGACGACGATGGGCTAGTCCTTCCGCCCCGGCTGGCACCGCAGCAAATTGTCATCCTCCCCATTCTGCACAATGCGGAAGAAACGCAGGCACTAGTAAACTACTGCGAGGCACTCCGCCGTCGGCTATGCACAAAAACATTTCACGGCCAAGCCCTTCGCGTTCTGGTGGATGCCCGAGACAAGCGAGGGGGAGAGAAATCATGGGAATGGATTAAAAAGGGCGTTCCCATTCGTACGGAGGTTGGCGGGCGCGAACTTCAAAATGGACATGTGTCAATAACGCGGAGAGACAATAGTCAAAAAAGTTCCCTATCCGTTGAAGAGTTCGTCGAAAAAGCCGAAGGACTATTGATGGATATTCAAAAATCGCTATTTTGCCGGGCGCAGGAATTTAAAGCGCAAAAGAGCAGGTGCATGGGAACCTACGAAGAGTTTGAAGAATTTTTTCAATCGGAGAGCGGTTTCGCTGAGACATTCTTTTCCTTTGATGAAAAAGCGGAGGAAAAAATTCGTTCTATGGGTATTACACTTCGCTGCATACCGTTTGCAACCGAATCTCAAACGGGACCCTGCTTCGTTCACCCAGACCGGCAAGGAAAACGTGTCATTTGGGCAAGGTCTTACTAGCGGGCGTCGTCAAATTCCCTCTAGCCAGTTTGGATGGAAACGGTGGCGTGTTATTTGATACGGCAAGCACGAGTTTGAGCTCTTCGATGGCCTGGGATTCGGAAGCCCCCGACGCGATGAGCAAGCATGGAGTTCCAGTTTTCGCAGCAAGCGCAAGCAAGTTGAGGAGATTATTCCCACTTACCAATTTCCCAGAATGAAGGATAGTTATGTCAGTACCTCGGAAACAGTCGCTCAATTCTTTAATTGCAAATGCGGTACCGTAGTCGATGTCATGGGCCAATGTGATGCTGATTATTGTCATGAATGCATGTTATGCATTTGTTTTATAATCCTCAAGGAAAATTGTCTCCATATTGCATTGCAATGTTTCCGTTGATACGAGGCTATTTTTTTCCTGGGAGTAGCCGTTTCAATTTGCTATGAGCGGTGTACACCGTGAAAAAACCCGAAATGTAAAGTCGATAAATTTGTGAATTACTTTTCCAAATTAGCTTTAAAATTATGAATTTTGCGAACGAAGTTGAATTTGAATCGCGCCGTGGTACGGTTGGGCCGTGAAAAGGTGTTTGGTCGTCCTTTTTAGTGATTTTGAAGAAATCGAAGCGGTTGTATCTGTAGACATTCTCCGCCGCGCGGGGGTTGCGGTTACAACGGCAACCATGGGAAATAAGTTGTTGGTTGTTGGAGCCCATGGCATTGGGGTGGTAGCCGATGGCCTTATTGAAAATTTCGACGAAGGGGATTTTGATGCCATTTTGATTCCTGGCGGAGCTGGGGTTTTTCCGCTGAGAGGGAATGAAAAATTGCAGCAGCTTGTCACGTCTTTTTCGCACGGTCGGAAGCTAGTTGCCGCCATTTGCGCGGCACCCATCCTGCTCGAAGATGCAAAGTTGTTGAAAGGGCGCAAGTACGCGGCACATCCGTGCATCCACGGGGCGTTATCCGAGCCGCCACAGGAAAAGCCCGTGGTGGAAGACGGGAACCTCATTACGGCAAATGGACCGCGCGCGGCCATCGATTTTGCCCTTGCGGTCGCCAAGTACCTAACTGGTGGACCCGTTGCCGTCGGCATATAACAAAAAAAGGGAACAACATGACTACCGTATTTGAAAAGATCGCGAATCGGGAAATTCCATCGGATATTATTCACGAAGACGATCTATGTTTTGTGATCTGGGACATCGCACCGAAGGCTCCCGTGCACTTGCTCATTATTCCGCGGAAGCCTTTGGAAAATTTGATGGCAGCGACCGAAGGGGATGTGTCGCTTCTGGGCCATTTACTCTGGATAGCACATAAAATGGGAGAAAAGTACGGCGAAAACGGTTACCGCGTCGTTATCAACAACGGGAAATCCGCTGGACAAATCGTACCCCACATGCACATGCATCTACTTGCTGGGAATGACGCTAATGAACTTTAACGCCCAAGCAAATAACGCCTCGAAGTACTCCCCGTGGACACAGCCCTTGACTCGAGTATTCCCAATCGCGGTTTTGAGGCTGCTTTGCAGCAATCTCGCATCGCGATAGCGACCGTCAACTATGCATAAGGTGTTTACGGCTAATTAGCGAGATGCAATTAAGCATAGCTAGTCACTATTAAACCTTCCCCGAGCAGCGCTTTGCAACTCACACTAATATTTCTGTCAAAGAACGAATGCCATTTTTTGCCATCTGGGCAGATGGCGAAAAGCGGTAAAATGCCCTCACCGTAACGCCACTAAATACGTATCCGAGCTAAGAAGCAAAGCGCATGTCATTGTTATCTCCACGCCGCCGCTCCTTCCTCGGGAATAGCGTTGCTACGCCCGAGACATCGGCAATATATATCCAAGGTCGTCCGAGGCCCCCGGGATCTGTATAGTCACGCCGGCCGGACTATAATTGCTGACTCAAATAAAAAATTCATACGGTACCCTGTCTAATGTTCGCCCCATGAAAGTCAAGCATTTTTTGGCGAGCTTGGATTCGCGTCAAAGGCTACGTTAGTGCCAATGAGGGAAATTTTACGCGGTTTGTCAAATTTATGCCCCGATGGAAAAAGTCCCTCATAGACTTGACTATGAGGGACTTTTTCCATCGGGGTAAAAATTAAAAAGTTTAGTCGGTGAGGATTTTTCCAGATTTCGCACCTGGGCCGCTGCCAAAGCGGTAATCGGGGTAGCTATGGTGGCCATAAACCTGGGTTTTTAGACTTTTTCCATCGGGGTAAATTTATAAACTCAAGTTTGCGGACGAACATCAACTTGCCGCGGAAATTTACCGTAACAAATGGGCTATGGTACTGTGGGAAGTCCGGGAGTTTCTCCCCGGGAAAATTTCCAAAAATAATCCCGTTCCTGGCGCTAACAATGGGCTTGAATTCTGGGAACATCCTTTTTTGCTGCGAAAATGGCTTTTGTGCAGGCGAGGGGGACGCCGATGGTTCCGGCTTCACAGGTTGAGTCGCGCTATTCCTACTGGCGGGTGCGACTGCTCTACACCCTGATCATAGGGTACGCGGCATTTTATCTGGTGAGACAAAATATTCAAATCGCCGTGCCCCTCATGCTCAAAGAATTTGGCTATACCAAAACACAGGTGGGTTGGGTTTTTAGCGCGTTCCCGGTAATTTATGGAATGGGAAAGTTTTTCAGCGGCGCATTGTGTGATCGGGTTAATGTCCGATATTACATGGCGGGCGGGCTCATTCTGGCCTCGCTCATGAGCATTGCCATTGGGTTTGCGCCAGCTTTTTCGGTCGGGCTCTACTCCCATTTCCACGTCGCCGTCCCCCCCCTCTTTCTCATCGCCATTTTTTATTCCTTCAATGGGCTGTTTCAGGCGACGGGATGGCCCCCAATCGCCCGGTTGATGACCAACTGGTTCGCTCCCACGCAGCTTGGAACCTATTGGGGGGTGGTCAATGCCTCCCACCAGATTGGCAGCATAACGATCCTCGTCGGTGGCGCTTGGCTTGGGAAACACTTTGGCTGGCAGTCCATTTTTTTTGTTCCCGCCGTCGTTTGCTTGGTTATAGCGGTTTTTCTTTTAAACCGCCTCTGCGATACCCCCGAATCGGAGGGGCTTCCTCCTTTATCCGACGGGAAGGCGGTGAAGGCAACCTCTGGGATCGCTTCCAGAAATCACGCGACTTTCAGGGAGATTTTCTATAACCATATTTTGCCCAATCGAGCCTTGTGGCTAGTTTGCTGGGCGAACTTTTTCCTATACGTGGTTCGCATGGGCTTTTTTAACTGGGCGCCAACCTTCCTCCAGGAGGCGCGCGGATCCTCCGCCATGGGATCTAGCCTGCAAACGGCCTTTTTCGAAATCACTGGAATCGCCGCCGGGATCGCCGCCGGGTATATCTCCGATCGCTGGGCGGGCGGTAAGCGCAATGCGGTTTGTGCCATATTCATGGTGTTCCTTATTTTTTTCCTCCTCCTATTTTGGGGTACGCCAGGGCATCATCCAGTTTTTGATACTTTTCTTCTGGGTGTCATCGGGTTTTTTGTTTACGGCCCACAGACACTTGCCGGAGTCGCCGGTGCGGAATTTGGTTCCGCAAGGGCAGCTGCCACGGCCAACGGCCTTACGGGACTGTTTGGTTACGCCGGGGCTATCTTTTCGGGCTTTGGCATCGGTCTGATTACGGACCATTTCGGCTGGGGTTACGCCATTCTATTTTGCATTGCATGCGCCGGGGTCAGCCTGGCGTTTTTCACAATGAATTGGTCACAAACGTCGCTCAAACGTGGCACATGACCCTGATGGATATGGGCTGGGGAGTCACGAATTTGCAGAAAATCGCCCAGGTTGCATAAAAAGGAAGCCAAAGTAAACGGCGGCCAGAACCGTGTGCAATATGAGCAAGTCGACCTCGTCGGGCTTCACAAAAAAAGATTGCCGGATGAGAATCAGTTCCGTCGCGGCTAACGCCGTGCAGCACGTTTTGAAGAGGCACCCGGCCATGAACAGTATGCCCGTGATAACGTAGATTACGGCGGTAAGCAGGATCCAGACCCGCGGTTCCAGTGTAAACGTGAATAGGGAAAATGGACGATCCAAAATGACGATCGCCGATCGGCCCCCGCCAAGCATTTTGACCCCGTACCAGGCGGTAATAAGCCCCAAAACAACCCGAATAACCAATTTCCCAAAATCCGGCTTATCGAAGAAGCGCTCCATGCCAGCCAAGGGTGGGAATAAGTTCCTACGGCGCAAGAGTTCTGTTACAAGATTTTCGCAAGGCCATTAACGATATTGATATCTCGCTCGACCTTCCCTGTCTTGACAGGGGCGTAATTTGAAAATGACCATTCCCAGGAATGAACAGTCGCCCATTCCCCGTGCACGTGGCCATAATTCTTGACGGCAACGGCCGCTGGGCACAGCGGAGGGGACTTCCCAGACTTGCCGGCCATCGGGCCGGCGCGCGCGCCCTGCGAAAAAATTTCAAGATCTTCCGCCAGTCCGGGATTCGGTACCTAAGCCTTTTCGGGTTCTCAACGGAGAACTGGCGGCGCTCGTCCGACGAAGTGCAAGGGCTAATGCGTATCTTCTTAAATGCTGCCCAGCGCAATGCCCGTGAAATTTTAGACGCCCGGGCACGGTTCCATTGGATCGGCTCCGACGACGGCCTGCCGGCAGTCCTTGTGCGCCGGTTGCGGCAACTGGAGGAAAAAACAAAAGGCGAGGATGATTTCCATCTTATTCTGGCCCTCAATTACGGTGGCCGCGATGAGGTGGTTCGGGCCGCGCGAAAAATGGCAGAAAGCACTTCGTCCGTCGATTTTGCCCAATGGACCTGGGAAAATTTTTCCCGTTACCTAGACACACGCCATGTCCCGGACATCGACCTAGTCATCCGAACCTCCGGCGAACAGCGGCTAAGCAATTTCATGCTGCTCCAAATGGCCTACGCGGAAATTTTTTTTACCCCAACCCTTTGGCCGGATTTCACCGGAGAAACGTTCCAACTGGCCCTGGATTTTTATGCCTCCAGAGACCGGCGCTGGGGTGGAGGGCTGATTTCTAAAGAAACCTGAATTTCCCACATCTTGGCGAGTTTTCCGTTGCCTTTAAAAAAAGGCTAGATGACATGGGTTTCCATGTATGCTGGCAAGAAATTGTGGCAGTTTTTCCTTTTGGGTGGCGTAGTTCTGTTTGGCACAACTGGATGCGAGACCACAAAAGAGCGATCCTATGAACGTACCGTTTCCTACCGGACGCAGCAGCCACAGCCGGCTGACATTTACGAAGGCGAAAACCTGCGCATGCGCCCCAGAAAACCTTCCTATGAATCCCTGACCTATGAAAACTATACCGTCGCCAAAGGTGACAGTTACTGGCGCATTGCGCAGAGCTATAATGTTCCACTACGGGATCTTTTGGCGGCTAACGGCGCGGGACGGGAAGATGTGTTGCGCGTGGGACAGGAGTTGCAAATCCCCATCCGCAAGGCGCCGCCCAATACGGAATTTTACGTGGTTTGCCGCGGAGATACTCTAACGGCTATTGCCCGGAGAAGCGGCTGCTCCGTTGCAGAAATCCGCCAACTTAATTCCATCCCCGGGGATACGCTTATCGCCGGGCAAAAAATTATTGTCCCCGCGGTGCGGGCGAACCACCCCATGCGGGAACTCAGCGTTCTAAATGAAGAGCCAAAGAATGTCTACGTGGTGCGCCGGGGGGACACGCTGTCCTCCATCGCCGCAGCTTATGGTATGACGCTACGTGAGTTGATGGACCGCAATGGCATAACGCAGGCGGATCATATCCGTGAGGGGCAGAAGTTGTCCATCGTCACAGGTCGGCCCAATGCAAGAGGATTTAAGACACCGGTGCGCGAGGTAAAAACCGATGAAAAAGCCCAAACATCCGCCTCCGAAGATGATTTGCTGAAATTTTTCGATGAGGATGATCTTTTTGACACGGCACGGTAGCGGACACTGACGCACAAAAAGATTTATCGCAGCTGCCCCGGGCGGCTCTGCGGTTTGGCGTCGTGGTTTCCCTAAAGTTAACCCCGATGGAAAAAGTCTCTCACAAGCTTGACTGTGACGTGAGCCAAGCGGAAGACACTTATGGAAGATCATCCTCCATCGGGGTAAAATTTAATCTGGCACCCAACATTCGAAATGCGCAGAGGTTTTTTCCAAGCTCTGCCATTGGGATAGGACGATTTCTTCCGCGCGCAACGTTGGGCTATCCAGGGATTGCAACCATTGGGATAAAATTTCACGGTCCGCACCGGCATCCATTCGTTGGACAATTCCGCGGAGTTGCTTGCGCCGGTGGACAAATAGAAAGCGGATGAGGGCGTAGGCGCGGTCGCTGAAGATAAACGGATTCGACTTTCGCTCCCAATGGACGAGCATGGAATCCACCTTGGGTTGCGGGAAAAAACAGGTTGGGGGCACGGGATGACTGTGAACGGCTTGAAAGGCGCCGCCGAGGAGGATGGAAATGGCGCTCATTTTTTTACCCGAAATTGCCATAAATCGCTGGGCCGTTTCCCTTTGCAAAAGTAGCGTCAAGGATTCGGGCAATGGACCGCGCAAAGTGCCCTCCAGCCACGCTGTTGAAATGGCGTACGGGAGATTGGCAACCACTTTGCAGGTTTGTCCCGCAAACCCCGCCCGCGGCAATTTTACCGCGTCGCCATGCAGGAGATGGAAATTGTCGGGCCATTTTGGCGATAACTGGTGCAGCAAGTTTTGGTACAGCGTCGGATCGCATTCGATGGCGTAGACGCTTGCACCAGAGTCGAGGAGCGCCCCCGTTAGGACGCCGAGGCCTGGGCCGATTTCAAGCACATTTTCCCCCGGCTTTGGATTCGCCCAATCCAAAGCCCGTCGGAGGATGTTTTTATCAATGAGAAAGTTCTGTCCCAGTGACTTCATTGGCCGATGGGCCAGCGAGCGCAGTTTTTCCCCAACGGTGTTCATGGAGCTTCAGCGAACGGCGGGATTTTTACGCATGCACCAAAAGCCCAAAATCGCCAGGGCAATGAGAGTGGCCCCCACGTAGGCCACGCAGCGGGGCGATGAAATGGCCAAGATTCCATAGCCAATGAGCGGTGCTAAAAGACTGCGTATGCCAGAAATGAGCACATGCACGGACATGCATGCGGATACGGCTTCCGGAGGAACCACGCGTGAAACCCAAAAGTGATGAATAAGGAATTTCCCAGCGACGGCCATTCCCAATAACGCCGCGCTTATGCCGAGCCAAAGAAAACTCCGCGAGAAAAAGAAAATGAGATAACCGCTCAGCATAAAGGCCCCCGTTAGAATCTGGTTGGGAATAAGCGGTAGCGCGTCGAAGAGTTTTCCGAGAATGGGCGTGCTGATAACTCGCGCGGCGCTGAGAATTCCCCAGGAAAGGAGCATGACGGAAAAATTACTCAACTGCATTCCATAGCGCGCATTGGCAAGGTATTCCATACGTATGGGAACCAACATTTGGAATGCAATCCCCGTGAGGAAGGCAAACAGCGCCATCCAAGCAAAGGTCTTGTCTTCTTTCAAATAGCGAAGATAGCCCCTCCGAGAGGCGTGGGGTACCTCCATGGGCTCCGAGGGAATGTAATGGAGGCATAGGGCACAGCACACGGAGCATAGGGCAATGAAACCCATTAAATGGTGATAATTTTCCACGTTTTTATCCAAGGCGTAACCGGTCAATTGTCCGAAAAAAATTCCCATCAATGATGATAGAACCATGCCAAAGGAAAAGTAGGTGGCCATTCGCGAACTCGGATAGTTATGCATGTACATGCCAATTAGGATGCTGTCCTTCCCGCGATATGCGATGCTCGCCAGCGCCACTAAAAAAATATAGGCCGCAAAGGAATGGGTCATCGCCGCCACGGCAAAACAGGCCCCAATGGCAACAAAAAAACAGCCGGCGAGGCGTGTCGTAGGCCATTTGAGCGGGGCCAATCCTCGAATCAACCAGGGGGAGAAGATACCACCGAGCCAGGTGAGCGTCGCAAGAAAGGCCTTTGACGAGATAGGCGCGTGGAAAACGCGGATAGCTACCAGCAGGAATACGGAAAGGAATGCCGTATCCAAGGTCCCCTGGAGGCAGAGGCGCATGCTGTCACAGATGAATGTCCGACGGACACGCGGATTGGACAAACCCATCGGGCGAGTCCAAGTTCATGTATTTACATTTTCAAGGAAAAATGTACAAAATGTTATGCTGTTTTTTTAAAATATTCTTGCCTTTTTGAACGAGGACGCTAGAACACTACCCTATGTGTGATCTTTCGTCATGGGCTGTTAATCTTAACAGGGATATCATCACAAAGACAATGGGAACCGTCTCCGGTAGAACGGTTACGGCGCTAAAAATTTTGCGAGGGACACTTTCCGTTTTTTACTGGTTGTCGGGTTTTATCAAATTAACATCGCTCGGCTTCACAATTCTTTCAGGTGGTCTGGCGCTACTTGCGGCAATAGGCCTGGGATTTTCGGCAAATATTGCGATCGCATTATTTCTTGTCGAGCATCTGCCAATATGGGGCTTGACATGCGCCCTTTCGGTGGGATTGGTCCCGTTCCTAAATTTTCTGCGCCACAGGATGGATCTGTGGATCTTGCTCCGGGAACTTCCCCAAAATCTTCCAATCGACATTAGGCGGACCCTTAGAAGCGCAAACGACATGCGGACCAAGCTTGGGACGATTATCCCACAAGGTTATAGCTTGGGAGGCACGAGGAAGTTTTCCATAGAAATTGCAGCCGATGTCAGATTGCCTCTTGCGAACAATGTGGAATATCCACACAAAATTCATTTGGCTGAGATTCTCAAGGGAACTGAAGTTATTGGCTATGTCGCAAGAGGGAAGGATAATAACACTTATAGCTACATCAAACACAATGGCGTTATCTCTAATTTCTGGGCATCGAACTCGTGGCACCCGTTTTCAACGTCTGCGGAATTTTCCTCGGCCCTCGGAGCCTAACCCGCCTGGGTACATATGGCGATGAGTTGATTTTCCTTAGCTTTTTCTATAAGGGGCCCGATGGATTTTTGGCACAATCCGCGGGGGGATACAACCACCTCTGCTGCAAAATGAGTGGCAACCCAGGCAGGGCCTATTTTGTACTTTGGCAGTCGTAGCGGACTAGGAGGATCTTTGTCCTATCGATGATGCGCTGAAATGGCCCCTCGCAACGGTGATAGTCGATAATATCCACAAAATAGGGAAAGTTGCTTTCCTCAAATTCGTTCTTCAAGGCAAGCGACACCCCTTCGGGGATGCCCTCCGGGTAGTCCACGGCCAGGTCCAAGTCTGAAAATTTTCGCGCCTTACCCGTTGCCCTAGAGCCAAATACATAAACCGTCGCGCCACTTCCCGGCAAATATCGGTCAAAAATCTTCCGTACCAAGCGCATCTGCTCCGGAGCCAGATCAATGGCCGCCATTTGCTTCTCCTTCACGCCGCTGCAATTCTGCTAAAAAAAACTTCACCTCCCCGATGAAGGCAGGAATCTGGGCAAAGACCTTATCGGCCACTGGAGCTTGGTAGGTATGGCAGGTCTGATTGCGAGCTGCGCGAAATCCTTCCCAAACAGTCACATCCCCACGGAGCAAACCGCGTACATTGGCCTCACGGATTAAATTTTTAAAACCCATCTGAGCAACCTCATCTCCACTCAATGCTTGTAATGTTAAATAGCGTCGCAAAGTCCTGGTAGCCAGTTCGTAGGTATACTCAAAGCGCTGAATCGCCCCATCGCGGACGACAAGGTCAGCAGGCCGCTCTCGTGCTAAATTCCAAGCTTCTTCCAACGTCCCAACTGCGCGAACGAGTGGTTCGCAAAAAAAACCGTCGCCACCCATGGGCTATCTTCTGCTAAAACCGAAAGTAAACAGCAAGATTTCTAGTAGAAATTTCAATTGGGCATGTGCAACCCTATCGGGCAC
Organism: Puniceicoccales bacterium; assembly: GCA_031282835.1. Lineage (GTDB taxonomy): Bacteria > Verrucomicrobiota > Verrucomicrobiia > Opitutales > JAIRLM01 > JAIRLM01. The sequence continues at coordinate 25,142 of JAITCU010000006.1, read as the reverse complement.
AAGAAAAGACCCCCAAAATTAACGGGGGTCCCTACGAATTAATCCCGCGAAAATCCAGTCGCGAGTTTCCAGTGACGGACCGTCTAAAATCTTACTTCAACGGAGCCACCGAGCCACACACAGTTCTTGTGTTTCCCGCCGAAGATGGCATTCGTCCAGCTACCCTCAGATGCGCTGTTCCCACTGCAGGAGGCGCGCCCCTTGAAGATGACATTATCATTATAACGATAGGCCACAACACCTTCAAAACAGTAATAGAAGTAATCCTTACTGTCATCATTAAAGGCGGGGGCCGACACAGCAAAGAACTTTCCGCCGTAAGGACGCTTGGTATAGTCATACCCGAGGGTGGCTTTTGCCTCCAAGCTGATGTTGGCTAACCCCAATGGTGAAAGATCCCACGAATATGAGCCACCACCGACAAATGCCAATTCCTCCCGTTCAAAGTCATAAAACGCATATATGCGCGGATCGAAGAGCACATCCAGGCGGACACCGCCATAAACTTCGTTGGTATTGCGCCTAACACCTACCCCAACCGGCGGATTGTAATTGCGCAGGTTCGTGTAGACGTGCGCCGTGTAGCCAACGTCGGCCTTACCCAGCTCGCCAACCCCAAACGTATATCCCACGTAGGGCGACACATTAGTCGAAGACCAGGAGTAAGACGGCGTAGGAAACGAAACGCCTGAATCATCTTTTACAAGAGTGTCCTTGAACAGCACCACGGACGTGGCCCCACCATATAGGTGTCCACCGCCAACATCCGCCCCGAGCTCCACCGCGAGCTGCACGTTCTCCTGACCCTCCTTACGCCCGTGGGCAACGTATTCCGATTCATAGCCCAATTTGGCATCAAACGAGACCATGGACAAATCTAACGCTGGTAAACTACCAATACCCAGCGCACTAACGAGCGCCGCACAAGCGAGTGTCTTTTTCATGCTTTTCCTTTTTCGTCACCGGATTCAGCAAATCCTACTGGGATTAAAGCGCGCAAAGGACGTTAAACAAGTTTTTTTAGAAATTTTTTAAATTCCAACCCGGACGGACGAAGTCCGGGCCTAGCACCCAGCAGCCCGTTTGGTAGTCAAATTACGCTGGAAGTGCATTTTAGCTTGCAATCGTGCTCATTTTTTATAGTTTACAACCAAATGGTTGGAAGAATCTACGATTTCAAAACAGTAGAAGAAAAGTGGCAAAAATACTGGCGGGAAAAAAATATCTTCCGCGCTGAGGATTTCAGCAACAAGCCCCGCTACTATGCCCTGGACATGTTCCCCTATCCCTCGGGTGCTGGACTACACATCGGCCACCCGGAGGGCTACACGGCGTCGGACATTCTTAGCCGCTATTTTCGCGCCCTCGGGTACAATGTGCTGCACCCCATGGGTTGGGATGCGTTCGGCCTTCCCGCGGAGCAGCACGCCATTCAGACGGGAACAGACCCGCGCATTAATACGCAAAACAACGTGGATACGTTCCGGCGGCAAATTCAGCGCATTGGTTTTGCCATTGATTGGTCTCGGGAAATCAACACCACGGATCCACGCTATTATCGCTGGACCCAATGGATTTTCCTGCAGCTATTTAGGCATAATTTGACCTTTGTTGACAAACGCCCGGTTTGGTGGTGCCCGGCGCTAAAATCTGTCCTGGCCAATGAGGAAGTGGTCGATGGCCTTTCCGAGCGTGGGAATTACCCCGTCGTGCGCAGGCCCATGCGCCAGTGGATATTACGCATCACGGCCTACGCAGAAAAACTTTTAGAGGAGTTGAACAGGCTGGATTGGCCGGATTCAACGAAACGACAGCAAATCGCCTGGATCGGCCGATCCCAAGGGGCGGAAGTGGATTTTCCCATCCATGGCGTGGAAAAATGTCTCTCCGTTTACACCACACGGCCAGACACATTGTTGGGTGCCACCTATCTCGTTGTCGCGCCGGAACATCCCCTATTGGAGGCCATCACCGTGCCAGAACGGTGGGACGCGGTGCGCGAGTACCAGCAAAAAACCGCACGCAAGAGCGACTTGGACCGCACGGACTTGGCAAAGATAAAAACGGGTGTTTTTAGCGGTGCCCATGCCATCCACCCACTGACCGGGGAACCCTTGCCCATCTGGGTTTCCGATTACGTCCTGATGTCCTACGGCAGCGGGGCCATTATGTGTGTCCCGGCCCATGACACACGAGACTTCGAATTCGCCCAACTTTTTCATTTGCCCGTTCGCCAGGTCATCCGTCCGCTGAATGCCGATGGCGACACGGCGCTCCCCTATTGCGAGCGGGGTATTTTGTGTAACTCCGGCGAATATGACGGCATGACTTCTGACGCCGCGCAGGAGGCCATCATCGACCGTTTGATGAAAAACGGCACAGGCCGCCAGCGAATCAACTACAAGCTGCGCGATTGGCTATTTTCCCGCCAGCGCTACTGGGGTGAACCCATCCCGATCGTGTGGGTTAGAGAAGATGATTTCGGCATCATTTCGCGCACGGCGAACTCGCCATTTTTGGAATTCATGCCCAGTAACCCGGTTTTCTACGAAGAAGACGGGCGAAAATTTTACGCCGTTCCCCTATGTTCCCGGGATTTGCCGCTTAATCTCCCACCCGTGGAGAGCTACCTGCCCTCCGATGACGGCGAAAGCCCATTGGCCCGTGCAAGTTCATGGGTTTCCGTTTGGATACATCCGCAAACGGGTGAAATACGACCGCAAGCGGAGGGGAGGCCCGCCGGCGAATGGCTGGCTGCCCGGCGAGAAACCAACACCATGCCCCAATGGGCGGGATCCTGCTGGTACCACCTGCGTTACATGTCCCCCCGTTGCGAAACGGCGCCGGTGGATCCGAAAATCGCCGATTACTGGCGGGCACCGAATTTCTACATAGGCGGTGCAGAACACGCGGTCTTACATTTACTCTATGCGCGCTTCTGGCACCGGTTCCTCTACGACATCGGCGTGGTCCCCTCCAAAGAGCCCTATCCGCGGCTATTCCACCAGGGAATCATTTTGGGCGAGGACGGTGAAAAAATGTCCAAAAGCCGAGGCAATGTGATCAATCCGGACGCGATCATCCAAAGCTCTGGCGCCGACTCTTTGCGACTTTACGAAATGTTTCTCGGCCCACTGGAGGCGGTTAAACCTTGGGATGCAAAAGGGATCGAGGGCGTTATTCGCTTTTTAAAACGCACGTGGAAATTTTATAATGAGGTCTCCATAGACGACGGCCAGGACGATGATGACACCCAACGCCTCTTACACGAATCTATCCGGAAGGTACGCGAAGACATTGAGGGCTTGCGATTTAACACGGCCATCTCCCAGCTGATGATTTTATTGAACCGTCTGCAAAAGCTGCCGCGTGTTTCCCGATTCGCCGGAGAAAGTTTCATTCAACTCCTGGCACCTTTCGCCCCCCATATTTGCGAAGAAATCTGGGAACAATTGGGCCATGGGGAAAGCATAGCATGCGCGCCATTTCCAAATTTTGACATCCAATGGTTGACCCGGGATACGGTGACCATTGTGGTGCAAATCAACGGCAAACGGAGGGGGGAAATTTTTGTGCCCGCGAATGCGCTGGAGTCCGAAGTTTTGGAAAAGGCGCGGACATGCGACGGGGCAGTACCCCACCTCCGAGGCCGTAGAATTGTTAAGGAAGTCCATGTGCCTCATAGGATCGTTAATTTCGTTGTTCAGTAGACGAAAAAAAGCCGTCCCCACGGCTTTAAGCACCACACCTGTCCCGACCCGCTTCTTGCCGGATAACTTTCTTCCGTCGGATGGCATTTCGCTGCTCGCCGGACGCGGAGACTATCCCTTGCTTTGCGCGTCGCGCATGCAGGCCGCGGGAATTCCCGTCTCCCTCGTTGCCTCCGAAGATGCTTCGGATGAACTCTACAAACGCTTTTCTGCCCATTGTCGGGTGCGGTACAACGCGGGACAAATGGGAAAAGTTCTCCAACGGCTACGGGAAAATGGACACCGTTGGGCCATAATGGCGGGACAAATCGCGCCCAAGCGACTGTTCCACGGGCTAAAGTTTGACTGGACGGCCATCCGCATGCTCACCCGCTTGCGGCGGCGGAACGCGGAAACAATCTTCGGGGCTCTCGCCGAATCCATTGAAAAATGCGGGGTGAAAATTTTGGACGCGCGTGCGTTCATGGACGAAGACCTCGCCGCAGTGGGCTTCATGACCCAGCAGCACCGGCCACTGGTGGGAGTGGAACATGGCATTGAAGTGGCGCGGGCGGTCGCCGCATTGGACATCGGCCAGGGTGTGGTAGTCCACAGGGGCACGGTCCTGGCGGTTGAAGGCTTTGACGGAACCGATAAAATGCTAATCCGCTGCAACGCCTTCAAAACAGAACCTAAGTGGTTCATTAAAACTTCCAAACCTAACCAGGATTTTCGCTTCGACGTTCCCACGGTTGGTCTTCGGACTCTGGAGTCCATGCGCGAGGGCGGTATCAGTGGAATTGCTGTGGAATCCGGCCGCACTTTGCTTTTTGGGCGGAAAATTTTTCTACAGCACGCCGAACGACTCGGCATTGTTGTCTACGGCTATGAATGAATCCCATCGAGATCAACGGCTGCGGCAAACGATTGCGGTTATGTCCGTGCTGGCAAGGATCTTAGCTGTGTTGGATCCGACAAAGAAGTGCCGAATGCCCGAGTGGCCATAGGCTCCCATTATGAGCATATCGATGGAATGCACCTCAATGTAGCGAACAATGGCTTCGTTCACCTTTCCACTTAATGTGGCGGTGATTACGTTGATATTCGCATCTCTAAGCAATTTGCTGATTCTTTCCAAAGGGGATTCCCCGCCCGGCATAGCATCCTCCGCCTCGACCGTGACCAAGTGCACTTCGCCACGCCACACGGCCCCCAAGCCTAATAGGTTCCCTATGGCCGCCTCAGAGTGCTCACTCCCATCGTAGGCGACCATTATGCGTTCGGCAACCGTGTATTTTTCCGCAGCGACCAGGCAGGGCACGGTGGAAGCCTTGATAATGCGTTCAGCCGTACCGCCAATGTGTCCCCGGAAACTGCCAGAGTGTTCCCCACGCCGGCCGATGACGATGAGATCGACACCTCGTTCGTTTTTAACAAACTCATCGATGATATCTAAAATAAACCCATGTAGATGGCGAAAGTCAACGTGTTCCCCGTAGTTCCCATTTTGGAAGATATTCCGGACATTTTTTTCAATGCGTTTGGCTTTTAACTCCTCCAAAGTACGTAGATGCCCGACGGCCACAGGCGTGATCCCATCGGGATCCATTTCGGCAACGACACAAGATTCGAAGGAGCGTATGTCGCTGACGTAGAGCACGTCCACGTGGGCACCAGACATTTTTGCGATAGTAAGTGCATGGGCACAGCAACTTGCCGCCTGGAGGGAATTGTCCAGGCACACGAGGATATTTTCCATAGCAGCATTATAAATGAATAGGGAACAAACGAAAGTGAAAATTAGGGGCTGCTGCTAAATGTACCCCTGACGTTCCCAACCCCAACGCAGTGATAATAATGTGGGGTTCCCCTGCGCCCGAAAATTGACCTAGAAAACCAAAATCGCCTGGGAAGATCCGATATCAGAGGTCTTGCAGAAGTCGCTTTTGGTCCATTTTGCCCCGTATGAAATGCGGGCTTCAAGACAGTGTTTCTGACTGTTGCAGGACCGCTATTTAAAGCGCAAACTCATCTATTCGAGTGGACATTCGCGACGTCTTACCAGACCCACCGTGTGAAAAGTGCGCATTTTTGAAAAATTTTCGCCGATATACCCATTCCGTCTTGACTTATAGAGAAAAACCCCCATAAACGAACGCAGTTCTTTGACATATTTTTGAAGCTTGTGAAGGCGCGGCAAATTTTGACCTGCATTTCCCTGTTTCGCTGAGCATGGTACTCACAACCGGAAACGGTGCGACCAGCCATGGGCGAGAAGCGTGCGGATTGATGGGAAGATTTATTGCAGCGCTAAAGCAAGTGACAGAAAAATAATTATTTGCATACCGAGGAATCTATGCGCCCGTTGTGGTGCATGCCGGAGTACCGTGCAAAATAGGATTTTTTGTAGATACTTGCCGGCGGCCGCTGGCAATAATGACATTGAATCTTCTAATTACGATATCGCATTTAAGCACTTCCCATGTGGGTGTTTACTCGAGCGTTAACGTCCATTTGCCCTAATCGCAAATGGAAATATCGTCCGTGTAATTTTTCCCCAGAATTGAAAAGCGAAAAAACGTATGATGGACAATTCCATCAAAAGCAGCATCGCGTTTAAAATTTTTTGCGCCCTTTCTAGAAGTGGCGCAAATTTGTAACGCATTGTCCAAAAAGCATACCGTCCCTTTTAGCGGCAGTTCCTGTCCCCTGCTTCAGAGGGCAGATAGAGAAAATTTAACGATAGCCTCTAATCCCGCCGCCCCAGAGCTTACAAAAATCACTTGACGGACTGGCAGATACCGCTCGAATCGGCGGTGAGGTTTTGGGGTTGTAGCTCAGTTGGTAGAGCGCATCGTTCGCAATGATGAGGTCGTCGGTTCGATCCCGATCAGCTCCACCAGACGTGAATGGGCATGCCGGAGATTTTTGCCGTCGATTTTGAGGGGACGACCCAGGACGGAGTTTGGGAGTTTGGGCTTGTCCAGCTCGGACAAACGGGGCTGATAAACCCGCTGACCAAAATTTGCGCACTTCCTCCTGGAGCGTCATTTTTTTTGGGCAAACCGCGAAAATCGGTACCCACGTCCGATGACACTAAACCGTTTCAGGAGTATTTCTCATTTTTCAAGTCCCTGAGAAAGCGGGGAATGTTTGCGGCCCATCGGGCATCGGTGGAGCTTTCTCTTTTGCGGAATATCTGGCCATCGCCTGGTTTTGTTCCGAATTTTTCAGAAGAAACACCCTCGTCCCATGGGCTCACCTGGGGCCCCTGCATTGACACGTTTGTCCTTTGTCGCCGGTACTTTCCACAGGCCAAAACCCACACATTACGAGATGCCATAGAATTTTTTTCCCTTGGAAATGAATTGCGGACCTTGGCTCATGAAATGTGTCCACCCGATCGGCGCATCTTCCACTGCGCGCTTTTTGACGCCATCGGCTGCGCATTAATTTTGCGGCATTTACTTGCAACCGTTCCCCTAACGCTTCCGCAGGCCGTGGCCCATAGTCTTCCACTCAAGCACTTCCAATCCCTGCAGCAGGGAAATCTTTTCTAATTGTGGCAAAATCGCCAGCGTCGTCGGCGATGTCACGCCTACTCAATCGCCCAACGCCAAAGCAGCGGCCCTCCGCCCGTTTGCGGCAGCGCTTGGAAATTCTGTCGCTTCCCCGGTGGCGCTTGTTAGCCCACGCGTATGCTACAGGACTTATCCAACCCACGGACGGGGAAACGACCCCATTCGACTGGATCGCCTCGAAAAAATCCAGGGAAGCCGAGCTGCTGGAAGAAATGCAGCTGAATCACGGTTATGGCCCACAACAGAAAAGGATTTTGGCCGAGCTTATCGGTAATTTGGACAAATACGGATTTCTTGCAGATTCTGTCGGCGCCATTGCTGCGCGCTTATACGTTTCCGAAAAAGAAGTCCAGGACATGCGCCGTGATCTGAAAAATTTTGAAAACCAGGGCGTGGGCAGCCTACATTTCCTGGACTTCCTGCTGTTTCAGTTAGCACTGATATCGGAAGAAAGCGATGACCCAATCCCTCGGAAAATGTTCCATTTCTTTTCCAGGGTTCAACAATCGGGAGGATCGATGGGCTTTGTTCAAGTCATGCGCCGGATCCATCGGCAACTTGACAGTGAGTTCTTGGATTATCTCAGCGGCGGAAAAATTAGAATGACGCCCTGGCCAGCGGACGGAGACGCAACCAAATGCCGGGCACTTCCAGACGTTTATGTGACTGTCGAAAATGGGACCCCTAAAGTAGAAATCTCGCGGGATTTTCAGGACTCATCTGTTGTGGAAATACTTAACTCCAAAGGAAAAAACTCCCACGCCCTGTGGACAGCGATCGATTTACGGGAATCAACTTTGAAACGGGTGTGCGAACGCATTTTCACCCATCAGATGCCGTTTCTGCTCTACGACGTGAAAGCCCTTGGCATCCTGGCTCAGAAAAAAATTGCCGATGAACTCAATCTCTCTCCATCAACTGTCTCGCGGGCGCTAGCGAACAAATACGCCCGCACGCCCCATGGGACTTTTCGCCTGGCAGATTTCCTCCCCACGGAACTTTCCTCATCCCGACTTTATGTCAGCTATCTTATAGATCGCACCATCGCCAAATCCTGGGAAAATACCCTGCTCAGCGACAAAAAAATGGCAGACCGCATCTGGGAAGACTTCGAAGTGAGGGTATCGCGCCGGTTTCTTGCCACGCTCCGAAGGGTACCATACTAAACCCTGCGTCCTCGTCCTAGCCAGAGGTCCAGATCCAATGCGCCTGCTCCACCCATTCTCGCGGCATCGTCGGCCCGCCAATCCTTCTTCATCGCGCGAATTTCAGGCTCCGTATACCCGACGCTCCGGGCAAGCTCTCCGCGGTAAACATAAGGCATCCTTTCAATGAACCCAAGCGTGTACACGCCTCGCAGCGCATCCCCGCGGCCAGCTTGTACTTTTCGCAGAATTTCGAACAATCGTTTAACCGTTCCCTTTCCGCCACGACGCAAGACATTCCGCACCAAGGCTTTGCCAGGCTTTTTTGTATTATCCCCAGTGAAATAGCCTTCAACAGCAGCGGCATCTTCTGCACGGAGTGCTTCAACCTTTTTACGCATTAGGTCCGGCGTATAAGCCCACTGCTGGAACCCACGCGCTCCCACGAGAACTTTATTATCTTCCTCATGAAGAAGCCTATAAGCCGCATCAAAATCCTCCGCATGCGTGATCGCGTACACCTTGCCTGCGCGCACGGACGAATCAAACTCCGCGTTAAATTGCGAAAGAGTCATTGACTCGCGCCCAAGAAAATTGACTAGCTCACCTACTCTTAAGTCCACGTCCACGCCGTCAAAGTTCCCAACCTCGAAATTTTTCCGCATTTTTACATGCCCCCCATCGGGTATCGTATCAACCACCAGCCTGGCCGCCACACGTTTTTGCTCGGCATTATTAGCGGCCGTTACTTCACTAAAGAGTATATCCAACACCCTTTTGTGTAACTGTTCAGCTTCCTTTTTTGAACAGTGCCCATAGGCGCCCACTACCGTGCCCAAAACTCGCAAAAGCGCTTTCCTGTCAGCCACCCGGTAATGGTTCTTTTTCAAGCAACCCATGACAAACTCGCATACCCGCACGTCCCATTCAGCAGTCGATATCATATTCTGGAGGAGCGCCAGGGTTGCATCGACAACCGCGCGATTTCCATTCGCCAGCAGGCCGTCCACAATCCCAGCGAATTGGTCCAGCGAGGTCGACGGATTGGCGGCAATACACACAACCGCTGCTTTAATGGTTTGCTTTTTGCCATCATCAAACCCATTTTCATGCTCCGTGCCGCAAAGGCGATCGACGAGGACGTTTAATTTGTTTGCAAATTGCGCTATGTTGCGGGCTTGCTCTCTTACGGGAGCCGTCGGGTCGTGCCAATGTAGAGCAATACTTAATACGAAGGTGAAGAGAGCGCCCATGGCAATTGCGGCCATGCTCCATATGCCCGCCAATCCCGCCACCATCGCACTAAGTGCTACGGCATATACGACGATGGACGTCACCACACAAACTACGCGCACCGCATTTGTTACGGTTACGCCACACACACGATCTGCATACCACGGCGTGTAAGCTCTGGCAACCACAGGCAAAAGCGGCACTTGCTTATCAATACTTCCATTCATAACTCAAATAAACACGGCTTGTCTAATGCTGATTAAACAAATGTCAAGCGTATTTGCTGGCAAATCCGAGCAAAAATTAGATCCCACGCAACTAACCTTCGATCATATGCGCTGTTCTTGCCCTGGAATTTGTTCCGCTCACCACGGATCCCATCGATTTGCCACCTTTTTTTATTCGTCCCATAAACTTAACCCGCAATCCATGTGCCCATGGCGGATGTAATTTTTTCCAGTTGGGCATCGGCGATTGTGTACGCCGGCATGACGTAGATAATATTCGCAAACGGCCGTAGCCAAACGCCGCAATCGGCACAGTGCTTTTGGAAGGATGGCCGATCAACTGGCGCACACGTCTCAACGGCCCCCATGGAACCCAAGACTCTGACGTCCGCAACATTCTCAAGACTCGCCAGGGGTGCCAGTTTGTTGCGTAAAAATCTTTCAATGTGGCATGTTTTTTCCCACCAGATTCCTTCGCCGATGAGGTCCAAGCTGGCACAGGCCACGGCGCAGGCAAGTGGGTTGGCCATGTAGGTTGGGCCGTGCATGAGTGGGCCGTCCCGGCGGACAGCCGTCGCAACCGCTTCAGTGGTCAGAGTCGCCGCCAGCGTGATATATCCGCCCGTGAGACCCTTTCCGACGCATAAGATATCCGGTTCCACATTCGCCCATTGGCAGGCAAAAAGTTTTCCCGTGCGGCCAAATCCGGTTGCTATTTCATCGACAATAAAAAGAATATCGTATTCGTCGCACAGACGTCTAAAAAGCTCCAAGTAATCGGCGGAATAGAACCAAAATCCTCCGGCACACTGAGCGACGGGCTCTAGGAAGAATCCGGCGATTTCGTGGGCATGTTTCTTGAAAAATGGCTCGTAGCGTTGCCGTTCCCGTGCTCCGTCGATAGCTTGGCCGAAGGGAACGCGGGGCTGTGGCAGGAAAATCTGCCGGGATAAAATTTTGGAAAAGCGCCGATGCATCCCTTCCGCCGGGTCGCAAAGGGACATGGCGCCGGACGTATCCCCGTGATAGGCCCCTTTCAAGGCGAAGAAGCGCCGTTTTTTGGGCTTTCCCACTCCGCGGGCCCGCTGCAGGGCCATTTTCATGGCGACTTCAACGGCGACGGATCCGGAATCGGCGTAGAAAATCTTTTGAAGACTTTTGGGCGCAAACGCCAACAGCCGTTGGCCCAGTTCCACCGCCGGATCGTGGATCAACCCGGCAAACATGACATGGGCCATGGACCGCAGTTGTTTCCCAATGGCTTCATTGAGCCGCGGGTGATTATAACCGTGAATGGCGCACCACCAGGAAGAAATCCCGTCGATGAGCTCCCGGCCATCGGCGAGTTGGAGCTGAACACCGCGGGCGGAAACGACGGGCAACGGCAGGGATGACGACGCCTGGTCCTCATAAGGATGCCAGAGATGCGACCGATCCCAGGCCAAAGAAGTATCCCATTTTTGGGCGAAAGACACCGTCTTTTTGGAAAAAAAATCCCCCGGCAACTGAGCAGCAAGCTGTTCGCCCATGGCAACCACGCGCAGATTCGGCACACCTAGGCAGAAGGGTACTGCAACAACGGGTATGGCCGGGAAGTGATTTTTTATCTGGGCCACATTATCTTCGTAGTATTGCAATTCCTCCAGCGACGCCTCCTTGGTAACCTGATTGAGAACGATGGCCGCCACCGTTAGAGATCTACGTACCAGTTCCGCCATCGTAAGAAAGACCTGGTTAATGGCACCCACGCGGTTGGGCGCCACGAGTACGATGGGAACATCAAGCGCGGCCACAAGATCGGCCATGGTGAATCCTCGACCATCGATTGGGACAAGCACGCCACCCGCCCCCTCGATGAGCGTACTGGCGTGGGATCTTATTATGGCCCGAAGTTCTTCAAGCAATGATTCGGGCGCAATTGTTTCGCCCTCCCGGGCGGCGGCCAAGTGAGGGGAACAAGCGGCCTTAAATTCCCGCAGGCAAGCAATGTCCACGCGCCGCCGATGGTCAGGCGTCAAATCGGAAATGGCCTGCCGATAAATATCGATGTCCAGCACAATTCCCGCGTCACAGCCCGTTTGGATGGGTTTAATGGCGGCGATGGATCCGGTAGCGATGGCCGGCAACCACTGGCGCAACAATGCCGCCATAACCTGGGTTTTCCCAACATCTGTATCCGTGCCGGTGATAAAAATGGAATTCCCAACTCCCATGCGTCGATTCCAAAGGCAATTTTCCGTTCTGGGGCAATGTTGATCATGGGAAGCCTCCGATGGGAAAAGTCTTTCGATGCGAGCTGCAAAACTCGAGCTCAGCAAATGCTTAGCAGTGATCGGGTTAAAAAATCTGGCCGGCGAAAACTTTTCCAAATTCCGCGTTCGGACCGCTGTTAGGGCGGTAATTGCGGTGGCCATTGTAGCCACAGATTCGGGTTTTTAGACCTTTCCCGGTGTGGGCTGTGATTTTTTTGTAAAACCGGCTTGACTTACTTTGTAAAATTTCTAGAAAGTTTCGCGAGATGTATCTTACAAGTCCCGAATTCGGGAAGGTTTTTACTGGAGTCCCCTCCGGGGGATTTAGGTGACTTTAGATGTGTATTGCGAACACCTCGGGCGTAGCGGTGTTATTCCCGGGGAAGAGGCGGCGTGACGGAGATGGTAAGGACGTACGCCGCGTTTCTTAGTTCGGATGCACATTTAACGGCGCCACGGCGAAGGCCTTTGTCACTTTTGCCCACTTGATCGGGTGGCGAAATATGGCATTTGATCTTTGACAGAAATACTAACATGCGAATTGTGGAGTTCTAGCGTGAAAAAGGCTATGTAGTGGTTAGTTGCGTGCAATGCCATCGCACTAATTAGCCAAAGAAGCCTTGCACACAGCCAGTGGCCGCCATCGCGGGGAAAATTACACGAAACGTAAAATCCCTCCGTGCGCTTAAAAGGCCGCGGGCAAGTTTTTCGTTTCGCGCATGTTCCCCGCAACGGCTGCATGCCAACCACGGACCGCGGCCGAAGCCCCCACTTTTCCGTTGATCTTTTAACCCGCAAATGCAGGTTCCTGGCGTTAAATGGAATCATTCGGGTTGCCGTCTGAAATCGCTTCCGAGGCAATCGCTGTTTGTATGCGCATCAGGAACAACGGTGGCCGCGCCTATTTCGTAGGTGGGTGCGTCCGAGACATGTCCATGCACATTGTTCCCAAGGACTTGGACATGGAAGTTTTTGGGATTGATCCGGAAGCTCTGCGAGCTCTTTTTCCGGAAAAACTCTTCCCGACGGGTAGGAGCTTCGGAATCTATAAATACGACGGGTTGCCCCTGGATATCGGGATTCCTCGCCTGGAATCGGCGATTGGGACGGGCCATCGGGATTTTGAAGTGTTTTCCGATCCGCATCTGTCCCTTCCACTTGCCGCATCTCGTCGGGATTTCACCATCAACGCGATTTACTGGGACCCCCTAGAAAACCGCATCGAAGACCCTTTCAATGGGCTAAAGGACATGGAGCAGAAAAAATTGCGCCATGTTTCGCCAAAATTTGCAGAGGATCCGCTTCGTATCCTGCGCGGGATGCAGTTTCTGGCGCGCTTTAATTTATCCGCGGCCGAGGAAACGACCAACCTTTGCCGGAAGCTGACTTTGGAAAATCTTTCCGCCGAGCGTATCTATACGGAATTTTGTAAACTTCTCCTCTTCGGCCGTTCCATCGGAAATGGGATCCAATTTTTGAGCCAAACTAATTGCTTGCGCTTTTTCCCCGAACTTGCAGCGCTGGAAAATTGCCAACAGGACCCGGTAAGTCATCCGGAAGGATGCGTGCTGCGACACATCGAATGCGCATTGGATGTATACGCAACTTTGCGACCCGCACGGGAATGGGATGCACTTGTAACGGGATTTGGCGTACTATGCCATGATTTTGGAAAGCCCATGTGCACCCGATGGAACAAAGCTGGCCGTTTGAGCGCCAAGGGGCACGAACGCGCAGGGTTAAGCCCAGCGGAGGCATTTCTCACGCGCATGCGCGCACCAAAGCAGCTGATCAACGAGGTATTACCCTTGATCGAATGTCATATGATTCCCCGACGGTTTGCCAGTTCCAAGGACGCCACCCGACGGGCGCTAAATCGGTTGGCCCACAACGTACGGCGTATCGACCGCCTACTTATAGTTGCCCGCTGCGATAACATAGGTCGCCCCCCCCATATACCCAACCTGTCTGGTGAAAATATCCTGGAGAAAATGGCCAAAGCGGCTGGTCTTTTCAAAAATCCACCCGCACCATTGATCCGCGGGCGTGACCTGCAGACAAATCTGGGTATGAATCCGTCCCCCAAAATGGGAAAGCTCTTAAAGCGACTCTTCGAAGACCAACTTGACGGAAAGTTTCACGACTTCAACACGGGAATGGCGCGTGCGAAAAGACTAATAAAGGCCACCAACAGGGGCCATCGCACGCCGTCGTAATTGAGAGTTAGGTACATACACTCAATTTTCGTAGTACAGGGTTCACACTTCAAGGCCGTTGATTATTCAACGTCCTTGGCGAATGTTTGGCGGGTGGTAGGGCAACCGGCGCGCAGCCAACCATTTACGAACAAATCCAAATCGCCATCCATGACCGCCTGGATGTTGCCCGTTTCAATCCCCGTGCGCAGGTCTTTCACCATTTGATATGGCTGGAAAACGTAGCTGCGGATTTGGTATCCCCATCCGATTTCACCCTTCGCTCCATAAAATTTCTCCAATGCGGACCGCTTCTCATCCTGCCCCTGTTCATAGATGCGGGCCCGCAAGACGCGGATGGCAGCCAATCGATTCTTCTGCTGGGAACGCTCGTTTTGGCAAGTGACGACAATCCCAGTCGGCAAATGGGTGATGCGCACGGCGGATTCGGTTTTGTTCACGTGCTGACCCCCTTTGCCGCTCGAGCGGTAAGTGTCGACGCGCAAGTCTTCATCACGAATTTCGATTTCCACGTCGTCCTCAATCTCGGCAATTACGTCGACGGAGCAGAATGACGTGTGCCGGCGCCGGTTAGCGTCGAAAGGGCTAATCCTCACCAGCCTATGCACGCCGCGCTCCGCCTTGCAGTAGCCATAGGCATTGGGGCCGATGAGCCGGAAGGTCGCCCGGGAAATTCCCGCCTCATCACCCGGTTGAATGTCCTGGATTTCACATTGAAAATTGCGCAATCCAGCCCAGCGGGTGTACATGCGAAGCACCATTTCTGCCCAGTCGCAGGCCTCCGTCCCACCGGCACCGGAATGGATGGTTACGATGGCGTTGCTGCTGTCATGGGGTCCGTGGAGAAAGGATTGCAACTCGATGTCATCCATACGTTTTTTGAGATCTGTGCATAACTGCACAATATCGCGAAAATCCGCACCGGACTCCGCCTCCGGGGCACCGACAAATAATTCGACATAGGCCCGCAGGTCGCGCAGATCACTTTCCAAAGCGGCGAGCGGTGCCAGCGGATGGCGCAGGTCGTTTATCTCCCTGATAATCCGCTGGGCCCGGTCCTGGGAATTCCAAAATTCTGGATCGGACATCACCACTTCCAATTCTCCGATGCGCTGCTGCCGCCCTTCCACGTCCAGAAAGGTACGAAGGCAGGCCAAACGTTGCTCCAGCGAGGAACACTCCGCACCCAAATCTGTCCATGTTTCAATCACAGTAAAAAACGTCTCTAATTGTACGGTTAAATTGTAAAATAAAAACTCCGGCCGAATGGAGCTCCGGCAGAAGCCATAAAGACCCCATAACGCCAACGAAAGGGTCTCCCGGCGCCACACCCTATTAACTGGAAAGTTCAATGTCATTGTTGTGCCATCGGCCTATTTTTGCTAGTTGGTTTCCATTGTTTCTCCGATCGTTCACGCTAACTCATTTTTTTTATTTAATGAGGCGTTCCCCAAATGGCTTTCGCAGCCGGCAGCGGGCTGGCCCGTCCTAAAAACGCAGGAAATTCCCATAAAGATGGGGGTTCCAGTTTGAGGCCGGGTATCAATCTTGGGCCCGGGAACATTTGCAGTCCCCGATCACCATCAAAAATATCTGTTGCGCGTATGGCGGTGCTTTTCATATTGAATCTTCTCCTTTGAATTCGAACTCGACGGCTATATTGTTGGAACGTTTGTGGTTGTCAACTCCATTTGTAATAAAAACGCAAAAATTTGGTGAATATTTTCAAAAATCCTTTGCAAAGGGCCCCTCCGAACCGCATCCGCTGGTTGGGTTCGATCATTTTTTCCATCGACTCCCATACCGCATGGGGGCAACGTGTCCCCGTGGAGAAGCGGCACATCTACGGGAAATTTGGGCCCTCCATCCTGGGCCTCCTGCTTCCCCTATGGCTTGTAGCTACGCCGTCCACTTCCAACCATGGGTCTGAGAATGATCCCTCTGGCGATGCCCCGGGAAGTGCGATCGTGGGAGTGGTTAACAATGCCTATATCTCCGCGGGGAATCTGCAATATGGTCCCCTACGCGTGGAGGCGTCCGATGGCATTCGCTACGGCGACGATGCGCTTATGCTCGTCGGCGAGACGCTTCGGGGCAACCCGGGAAATAACACATTCGTTATCAAGGATGTCTGCGTAACTAACGGACTTTTTTGCGGGAAGGCGAAATCCGCGCTGCACACGGAAAAGAACGGGAAACGGCGCATCGTCCTGCGCCACGGACAAATTTATTTTGGCGAACCCGGGCCGTATACGCCGAGCATCTTTTCAGAACGTATCATAGTCGATGATATGGATTACATGCGGTTCCGTGGCGCGACCCTGAAAATTGGCAACCATGGCGTGTTTTATTGGCCCTATTATTCAACGCCAGCCCGGCAATCGCCCTTTGAGACCCACATAAGCTATGGCCACCGGGAAAAATTTGGTTTCTTTGGAAGGCATCGGTTCTCATTCCCCATGGGGACGCATGCCAAATACGGCTTTGCCGCGGATTTTTACACGCGCCGGGGAATTTTGGTTGGGCCCGCCCTGGATCTGGCGTATCCAACGTGGCGGGCACGGCTGCGTAGCGGGTTCATACACGACAAAAACGCTTCGTTGAGCGACACTCCAGGCGATGCCGTCAGAAAATCACGGAGCTTTGTAAAGCTGCGCTATGACCAAACCATTAGATCAAATTTTAACCTATGCGGCGCATTCAACCACAGGAGCGATGATGGGATGCTGCGCGATTTCCGGCGGCGGGAATTCCTTCAAGACCAATTCCCCGACAATTTTCTGGAGGCCGATTACACCTGGCAAAATAACGTTGCTTCAGTCCTCGTGCGTACGGATGCCAACGATGGCCAGAGGACGGTGGAACGGCTCCCGCAATTGCGTTACGAAAGAATTACCACGCGATTTTCACATATCCCCGCCTATTACAGCGGCTTTTGTGAATTAGCGCATTTGAAACTGCGACAAGACAATTTGTCGCCCGCGGTCCGGGCGGAGGTGTACTACGGTATGGATTTTCCGTTTAAATGGCAAAATTTCCTTACGTTCAAACCACTGATTGGAAATAGGACCACGTTTTACCGGCTCATCGGCGAAGGGGCGGATCATTTGCAAAATCGCCTGCAAACTGGCTGGGACCTGCGCATGGATTTCTTTGGCGACTGGGATGTTTCCCTCCCCAAGTGGGAATTGTACAACATTCGCCACCGGGTGACCCCTATCCTCCAGTATCGGCACACTTGGCAAAGAAAAAAAGAATGTCCCGTCCCCTTTGATGTGGCAATCTCCAACAGTGCCCTGCCAACCATCAACCTTGGAGAACAGCGGGATACGGACGACAATTTGGCCCTGCACGTGCTCCGCCTGGGCGTCGAAAATTTGTTTCAATCCGTAAAAAATAAAACACATCGGCACACGTTTGCCGAATTGAGTTTTTTCGAGGACTTGCAGTTTCGGAAGCCCAACGATGGGAGGCATTGGTCGGATCTTTACACCACGCTTTCACTGTTGCCGGGGAATTTCCTTTCCATGCAACTTTTCAGCCAAATCGATCTAATGCGGTTGATTATTAACGATTTGCACACTTGTTTCTCCCTTCACGATGCCATGCTGTGGCGGCTGTCTTTGGCGCATAATTTTTTTAGGCATGATTCCAACCAATACGGACTACATCTCCGCTGCCGCCTCAATTGCAATAATTGGATTGAGTGCTTTTGGCGCTACGATGTGCGCGCGCGCAGCTTAGTCCAGCAACACTATAAATTTTGCCGGCGCATGAATAACGCGTGGTGCTTGGACGCGGATTTCACCATTCGCTCTAAAACGCTTTACGCCGACCGCTGGCAATTGAGCTTTGGCATAAGTCTTCTTACGTAAGCTAGTTGCGCACTTTAGATTTCATAACCGGATGGACGTTTTTGGGAAAATGCGCATTCTCACCGAATCTCATTGTGCATGCGAACTAATTTGGTCATAATTCGACTTGTATGAGGCGTTGTTCCTGGTTGACAATTTCGCTTTGCCTGTTAATTTCATGCCGTGCGTTTGCCGACCGATCATACAGGGAAAGGATTTACACGGATGGCGATTACAATGGCGACATACGCGATGCCATTTTCTCCCAACAATCTGCCAGCGATCACTTTAACCCAGGAGGAGCCATAGGCGTTCTTCGCAATTTTGTGGGAGCGGTGGACAATTCGACTTTTTTCAATAACACATCCGTCGGTTACGGTGGGGCGGTATTCGTCGGTGATGATATTTGCGGGGATGTAAAAAATTCAATATTTTCCCGGAATAGTGCGAAGTGGACTGGCGGAGGGGTACACGTCGGAAAAGATTTTTACGGCCCTGATAATAATTTTGCCGACATTGGCGGTTCAAAATTTCTATCAAACAGCTCGGGCGATTCCGGTGGAGGAATTTGTATCCAAGGCAACTCCAAACTCGCGGCAATTTCCGGAGATGTGATTTTCCAAGGGAATTCTCCCTATGGGATATTTTTCATGTGTAAAAGATACAATTATGGGGCAAAGAACAAATATGAGCGTTGGAGTTATAGCAGCACTGCGTGCCTGGCGGCATTTGAAGGAAATACGATTTATTTTTATGACCCAATCGCGAGTTATGGCTATAAAGAATATGGCAGTCGAGATTTTTCGATCGAAATGAATCCGCAAAATATTCACACTGGGACAATAATTTTTGACAGCGCCCGATCGGACCTTATTTTTAGAGAATCGCCTTATGCAAAAATTTCCTACGGGGTGCTTGCCCTCCACAATGGCGCAAGTTTTGGAGCGACATGGAATGGGGGAAAACTCACCATCGGCAAAGACGCTACTCTGCGCGTGGCTTATGAACAAGAGCGCCGGGAATATATCCTGAACGAGGACGAAAGCTTCACCGAGAACGATCCGTCTAAAATCATAAAAACCTATCCGCCTTACGATCCTAATCATGTGAGTTGCATTAATGCGGGGAAGGTTAATTTCGATGGTACGGTTCACTTCGTCATACCGCAGAATATCCGCAAAGGTGATATACTGCTACAAACTTCCAGTTGGTCCAGCATCTGGGGAACAACGGTTACCCTGGAAATGGCAGCGGGTCAGACAAATCTGAAAAAGGGTGACCACGTGGTGCTTATCCGTTCAACCTGGTTGCAAGGGTTTCACAAAAATAGTACCGCAAATGCCACTTATGGGGACAGATTCCTTAAATTTTACCTGACTTCTAATAGTAAGGAGCTCTGGGCGGTTTTATTGGAAGATCCGCGTTTGGCGGATGCTGATCCGAATTTGCAAATGCAAAGTTTGA
This sequence comes from Puniceicoccales bacterium, assembly GCA_031282835.1. Lineage (GTDB taxonomy): Bacteria > Verrucomicrobiota > Verrucomicrobiia > Opitutales > JAIRLM01 > JAIRLM01. The sequence goes on along the minus strand of JAITCU010000006.1, from coordinate 5,481 downwards.
CACTGAATTTCGATTCTAGCACGCAAGGATCGGCTCCAATACCGCTGGGCATAGTCCTTGGCGGCCAATTGCTCGATTCGTCGGACAATGGAGGGGAGGAAATGGGACCGGTACAAAATCCGCAAAATCCGGCGTTTTCAGAAAGTTACCTGCAGGGGATGATTCTCGTTGGCGCTGGGTCGGATCTCATCGCCGGGTCCGGAATGGCCGACGCAATCCGGTGTGCGTGGGAGAAAAAGGATTCCGCACACCCGACCGCCTTCGGAGCTTTTTCCGCTGGTACCAGCCGCTGCCACACGGGCTCCCATGTGGACACACGCCATGCGACGCTGCTGGCTGGGCTTTCCCGGAGAATGGATGTGGCCACCCATCGCCTCATCTGGGGTGGATTTCTGGAATATGGCACCAGCACCTACGACACGCACAATGAATTTGCCCTGGCCCCCTGGGTGGACGGCGACGGTCGGAGCCATTATCTGGGTGGCGGAATTCTGGCCAGATCGGACTTCCACCCATCCGGCAAGGGACATTTTTATTTGGAAGGTTCAGGGCGCATGGGCCGACTTGAAAACAATTGGGGTACCAATGATATCCGCGACGACGGAAGTTTTCGGACTTCGTATCGGGCATTAACCCGCTACCGAGCCTTTCACGGCGGCGGTGGATGCATTTTGAATTCCGCAGGTTCTTCATCGGTTGACGTATACGGGAAGTGCTTTTGGGCCCGCCGGAATGGAATCGACATCTGCCTGCGAACGGACGATCCCATCGAATTCAACCAGATCGAGTCCATCCGTCTGCGCATCGGTGCAAGATACTTCAGAACTGGGGGCAGCCGCCTCGCACCCCATGCGGGGATTGCTCTGGAACATGAATTCTCCGGAAAATCCAAAGCTATCACCTATGGCATGCAAATTCCGCCTCCATCCCTGGGCGGAAACAATTGCTTGGGAGAATTGGGAATTTCCTGGCGCCTTGGTGAATCTCGCCCTTGGACGTTCAACTTTTCCCTAGGAGGTAGCATAGGCATACAAAAAAGCGTGAACGGTAATTCAGCCATTAGGTATGCCTTTTAAAAATCTCATCTGCCCCCCGGGTTCCAGCCTGTAAATGCGTTATGAATTAACTCGATGTTAGGGTTGTTTCTGGCTTAGGCAGAACCTCTATACTGCTAAGGCGGCTTGAGATGTAAATATTGTGCACACTGCTTCTTCCTCCGGGCCGTAAAAGACTTCCGTGATAAAATCTTAAACCAATGTTGCACAATTTTACTTTTCCGCCACCACCGTTCCATTTGCCCACATTTTCAGTCCACCGATACGCTATTCTATTGGGGCATCACTGTTTAAATTACAACATTGGAAGTCCCGCTATATGACGCGCTCCCGAAAGCGTAACACATGGAAATTGTGGAACAACAAAGCGTTGGACGCAAAATTAACAAATGTATATAATTTTGTTTGCGCAATAATAAATATTTTGTTTTTTTAAGCGCGCAGTAAACAAACGCCCACCGGGGAGGTCAATGTGAGGACTTATATGTGTACACCGCTGGTTTTGATTATCGATTCCGACAATGAGACAATGGACGCGATTGTGAAGTATTTCCAAACCGTCGGCCTAAAAACGGATTCGGTGCGCACGTTTCGCGAAGCCAATCATTACCTAGCAAAAACATTTGTAAATATTTTAATCGTCAATAAAACCGTTCATGGCGAGTCGGGGTTAGAGTTTTTAGAAAACCTGCGCAGGGGCGGGCAAACGGTTCCGGCTGTGTTTCTATTGGATCAGCCGTCTCAATCGGAACGCCTGCATGCGTTGGAGTACGGCGATGACGTGCTGGAAAAGCCGATTCACGTTCGGGAACTCGCGGCGCGGGTACATGCCATTTTACGCCGAGCTTCCACTTGTCGGGATTGGAATCTGACAGAAAATGCGACGTTGCGTGACGCTCCGTTCTATTTTTGTGGCGCCCGTGTTGAGCCAGCTACCCTGTCCATTGTCTTTGCCAATGGACAACGGGCGGCTGTTGGCAAACGGGAAATTGGATTGATGTCATTTTTTGTTTCAACGCAAAATGTGATCGTTTCCCGCAAAGATATTATCCACAGTATATGGGGGTTGCATGCAAATTTGCAAAGCCGTTCCCTGGACCAATACGTCGTGCGCATCCGGCAAATTTTCCAGCGCAACGGTTTTTCGACGGCAGAGTGGTTGCGCACTATCCACAGCGTGGGTTACATGTATATGGTGCCGGATGAATACGCTCCCAATGGGTGTTTGCCCTCGGTTAAAGAGGAAGTCGATGCGGTTTTGCAGGCAAACAGCGAGCTGGTTTATGTGGACGCGAAGTAAACTCTCCCGTCCCATAGTTTGCCGCGAGACAGTTTGGCCTTGCTTTTTGGTAATTTTTGAGCTAAATAGAACACATGTTTTGTGCGTTGCGGTGGCAGGTTCTTTTCTCTATCGGCCTTTTAGTCGTCGTTGTTCTTCCGATGGCTTACTATTTTCCCGTCACCACTGGTCAGGTGAGCAAGGGCGCCTACGAATTGTTCCGCGTTACCCAGCGCCTGCCCGTCACAAATGCCATGGTTACCAACTGGATCCTGGCGATTGTGGTTATTTTTGGCGTTCGCTTTACGATTGGGAAAAATCTCCGTGTAATCCCCGGACGGGGACAGGCGGCGGTTGAAATATTGTTGGAAAAACTGCAAACTTTATTGGAACCCATCGTCGGGAAACATGCCATGCCCCACGTATTTCCCCTGTTATTAACCTTATTCATTTACATTCTTGTCCAAAATCTCAGCGGGTTGTTCCCGGGCGTCGGCGCCTTTGGTCTACGCGCTGGAGACCATTTTTGCTACTTTTTTCGGCCCACCAATGCCGACCTCAACGCAACCCTCGGCCTCGCCCTGGTTTCCTTTTTGGGCTGGTTTTACTTCGTACTACGCTACGCGGGGCCAAAAGAATTTTTCCACGATACTTTCGGCAACAAGGCCGACAGGAAAGAACTACCGCTTTTCATGTACATTGGCCTGGGGCTTGTTTTCATTGGCGTTGGCCTGGTTGACGTCATTTCCATGCTTTTTCGGATCGTTTCCCTGTCTTTCCGTCTCTACGGCAACGTCTTCGGCGGCGAAAACTTAATTACGAAAATGCTTGGGTTGATGGGATACCTTTTCCCCGTACCCTTTTATTTACTTGAAGCCCTCATCGGCCTCATTCAGGCAGTGGTTTTCACCATGCTCTCCGCCGTTTACATCGGCCTTCTCACCAACCATGCCGCCGAATGATCCTTGATGGCCAAGTTGGCTGCTATTTTGGGCTTAAAATTCAACCAGCACGACTATAGCCACGGCCGTTGATTTAACCCAAATTTATGGCCACCATAGCTACCCCGATTACCGCTTTGGCAGCGGCCCAGGTGCGAAATCTGGAAAAATCTTCACCGACTAAACTTTTTAATTTTTGACTAAAATTTTCGATTCGAAACCGACTTTTTAGCAGCTGTCTTTCTTTTTTTGCGTTCTGTCTTTTCATGTTTTTTCGCGCTTTCGCAATGAATTTAAGATGATGTTTTTTCATGCGCTCGGCTTTCTCCTTAGAAACATAGCCACTGTCTCCGATGGCGTACCCAGAGCCGCTACCAAAGCGGTAATCGGGGTAGCCGTGGTGGCCATAAATTTGGGTTGTTAGATTTTTTCCATCGGAGTTTAAAATCATTTACTCGAGAGAGTTCCCAGGAGATTTTCAGCGTAAGAAGCTGCGCCAAAGACAGTATCGGCGGGCGCCCATTCGTGGGGGGAAATTCCAATGAATTTTTCTCGCAAAATTCGCAAGTACCTTTGGATGCTTCCCCTCGCGTTGGCGGGCCTTCCATAAATGTCTTCCGACGCTTGGCTCACGTCACAGTCAAGCTTATGAGAGACTTTTTCCATCGGGGTAAATACCTGCCTTCCAAAAAGCTGATCCCAGGATGGGAGGTATTACCGTTGGCCGCGCGGCAGGCGTCTTTAGTTCCGCGGTGACCCACGTCATGGATACGTTTTTACAGGCAAAATTAGGTGAACTTTTGCGGGCCAAACGGGTGTCCCACGCAATTCTCCTGGTAGGTTCAGACCCGCGTGTCTTGGACGTGAACGCAGAAGCCTGCGCGAAATTGCTCCTTTCGTGCAAAAATTTGACCACATGCACCAACTGTTCCGTGGTCCGCCCATCTGGGAAAATGAACCAAATATCTATTGATGACGTCCGCGAATTAATCCATCGCCAGAGCCAATCCGCCTTGGGCCCAGGTCCCAAACTGGCCATCATCCGCGGCGCAAATCGCATGCATCGATTTGCGGCCAATGCCCTACTCAAATTTTTAGAGGCCCCCCCCGATGGTACCATATTTCTCCTATGTACCTGTCGACTTTATGAGGTTTTACCAACCATTCGAAGCCGCTGCGTTATTTACCAATTGCGAGGGAAAGGTGCGAGGGAAAATTCGAACGAAAAGTGGCAAGAGTGGCTTTCCCTGTGGCAATGGCTCATCCAAAGCGCGAACGAAAACTCTCGAAATGAGCTGTGGTGCGAAGCTTATGCGCTGGTACATAATTTCCGCGTACTATTCGAAGAAATGCAATCGAATGGCTTGGGAAATGAAGACAATGGCGACAATCTGGCGCAACGCCCGTGGGTTGAGGCGAGGTTTGGCGATTGTGCCAGGGTGCTCCACGAGACTTCCATGGCCGCCATGCCGCGGGACGCCTTTGAGCGTCGCAAGGCCGTTGCTATCCTCGCCAGACGCATGGAGGCCATCGGAACCGCTACGGCACTTTTGAGACTCAACTGCGGCGAAGTGTTGGCCGTTGAATTTTTTGTCACTTCACTTTTAAGCCAAAAAAGCGATGGCGACAAACGCCACAACAAAATGACTGACTAAATGCGACTCCCTATCGCGAGTGTGAGAGTTGTAAAACTTAAACTTCTGGATTTATAGCTAAATGGCTCCGGAGCAGAAATGTATATTTCTGCGCATGGATATTGACTACAGTAAAGCCCGCCCTAACATCGAGTCCAGTATGAACGAATTTTTGATTGGCTCGCCATGAAGATCTTGCTGCATCTTCGTGTTTTTTACAATATCCCAAGAAGATGCATTATGCGAGTTGCAAAACTCAAACTCCTAGATTTAACATCAGTATGCCGATCGCAATAGTCGCCTGAACCGCTTCCCAGGCGCGAAAGCGTGAAAAATTGTCTCCGCTAAGTCGCTTTAATTTTCAGATGACGCGTTCCACTAAATTTCTCTTCCGAAGGAGGCCTTTTTCATCTTCCGTGTTCCTGTTTTTCATCTTCGTTGATGAATCGCAATCCAGCTCGTTCGAGGCGTTCCCTAACTTGGCTTGAGCAGTAACCTATGCGAGTTGCACCGACGAAAACTTTTTGCCCCTTTTGAAGGGGTGTGAGTTTCGGCACAATCATCGGTCGGAA
>JAITCU010000045.1 GCA_031282835.1 Puniceicoccales bacterium | reverse complement strand
ATTGAAAAATCGAATCGGGGAAAGTTTCTCCCATTTTCGCTCATGGCAAGGGGCGAAAGCAGCTATAGTTATCGCAATGGCAACAATAAACCTGGGGTTTCAGCCTGTAAATGCGTTATGAATTAACTCGATGTTAGGGCTTCAAACTGGAACGCTCGTTTGCGCGAAAATTTCCTGCGCCTTTAGGACGGGCCAGCCCGCTGCCAGCAGCGAAAGCTATTTAAAAAAGTATCACCAGTCAATTAAAAAACCGAACTAGCTAATCCAATCGGAAAGCCCATGGGAATTAACTAATAAAAAACTAATGGCGGGTTATTACTCCGACAAAGTTGCCGGAGACAACAAAGGCGTTGAACTTTCTCGTTATAAACATCGCACACGGAAGAGTCTTTTATGGATACTTTGGATATTATTTGCTTCGGCACCAATTATAGCAGTAAAAACGCCAAGCCCAGGATAACGGTCGGCGGAAGAGCTGCCGCCAGCAAGCCCAAGGGAGAAACGCCCCTGGGGAAGAATCTTTGCAGAATAGATTGTCCAGCAGGATTCGGCGCATTGGCAATCACCGTGAGCCCACCACCGCTGAGGGCTCCCGCGGCAATAGCGTATTGTAACGCGTGGTTGCTGGAAAACTCTGGAACCAGGGAAGTTAAGTATGTGATGGCGGCGTTGTCGTTGAACGTGCTCAATGCCATGGATCCAAAAAACAGCCACAAGCTGGACATCCGCTCCAGCACCGGCGCAATCCACCATTCCTGCAATCCGCCGTGGGTTACCAGCCCGGCGAGGAAAAAGCCGACGAAAATAGGTTCCCGCAGGGAGACACGGTATTGGAAATGCGCCGTTGCCTGGACAAACGCCAGAAAAATGAGGAAGGTGTACCAAAATGTCTGCGGGGAGTGGAGATTGGCCACGCTCCAAGCAATAAATAGGATATGCACCAACGTAATCCAAAATGGTACTTCCGCCTCGGCCGCCGTCCCGGCGCCCTTCGGCGCGTCCCGCCGCAGCGCCTCCGCCTTAGTGTTCAACAGCAGTAACTCCCGACGAAAAACACAGGCATACAAAAGCGTGTTAATTCCAATGCCCACCAGGGCCCGCCAGCCAAAATGGGTAAATACAAAGGCCAAATTCCAATGCCACTTATCCGCGACGATGAGAATCGGAGGGGCCGCGAAATGAGTCAGTGTGCCCCCAACGGAAACGTTGGCGAAGAGCAATCCGATGGTCCCGTAGGAAAGCGCCGTGGATGGCGAGAGCGGATAAAATTTCCGTGCCAGCAGCATCGCCGCGATGGTGATTGCCGCCGGTTCGGTGATGAAGGACCCCAGCAGGGGAGCAACGGAGAGAATCGTTATCCACCAGGCGGATGTGCTCGCGCGACCGATCCGAGCAGCGAATCCGAGAATGCGCTCGGCGAAGGCGAGAATGGGCTTACTCGCCGCCATGGTCATGATCACCACCACAAACATGGCTTCCACGTAGGACACCCGGTGAGATACGTAGAAACAGAAATCGTCCCATCCGTAGCGCAAGGTAATGGCGACGGCCACGGGAATGATCCATATGCCAAAAATGGCTTCAATTTCGCCGAAAAAATGGCACAGGGTCGCCAGAAAGGAAACGGGGATTTCCCCGGTATTTCCCGTTCCTGGAACACTTACCGACAGACGAAATTCGTGCCGCTCCTTCAGCCGTTGGGACAGGCGGAGAAACTTCGGAGCCAGGAAAGTGTGCGCGATGGCGCCAAAAAAGAGGACGGTTGCCACCGCATTCATTGGCGCATATGTCACCCGCACGCGCAAAATCTCCCGAAGTGTGAGCGGCCGGTTCAATTCCCGCATCAACTGATTTTCGCATTTTTGATAGATTTCCAGCGGAATCGGGAATTCCACACCGGGCGGACGCGGGACAATGTGCTCGCCGCCAGCGGGCAAAGCGGCAAAGGCAAACACCACGCAAAATGTGAGCCATCTGAACATGCTTCGCAGTGTGTTGCCCAAACAATTTTTGTCAACCGCCGACGGACGATTTCAGCCGGTACGGCTTTTACTTGGGAACAAGTATTTGCTTTTATGTTGTGTTTTTCTGAGACTATCCGAGCGTATATGGACATAATGCATCGGTTTACACCCCAGGTTCAGCAAATTTTTCAATGGGCGCGGGAGGAGGCCCAGCGCTTTCATGCATCCGCGGTGAGCGCGGAGCACCTACTTTTGGCGTTATTGCGTCAATTGGAAGGGGGCACGCACACAATTTTTGCCGCGTTGAGCGTGGACCCAAAGCAGATTCGGGAAACGCTGCTGCGGCAGGTTTGGTTGGAAAATATCGCCGCCAGCAGTCGCCCCTTTTTCCTTTCCTTTGACGCCCCAAAGGGTGGCCCCATGGAGGTCTCCCCGGAAGCGCGGAAGGTCATTTTACTGGCCGCCGCGGAAGCCCAAAGTATGGGCCACGAATTTGTGAGCGCGGAACACTTACTGCTGGCTTTCTTGCATGGCGATGACTGTTTGGCGAGCAAGGTTTTACACCATTACAAACTGGAATATGCCGCCTGCCGGGAGGAAATTCTATCACTCTTTGAGGACATGCAGGAGGACGATATTGGTGTTGACTACGAGGAAGTTGGAGGATCCTCCATGGCCAGTGGCGATCCTAATTTGAGCGCACTGAATGCCTTCGGGCGCAACCTTAGCGAGATGGCCCGGGCCGGCCAATTGGACCCGGTTATCGGCCGGGACCGTGAGACCCAGCGGTGCATCCAAATTCTTTGCCGGCGAACCAAGAATAATCCCGTGCTTGTGGGCGACGCGGGGGTTGGAAAAACAGCGATCGTGGAAGGCCTGGCCCAGGCACTGCTCTTCGATGATATCCCGGAAGTTTTGCAGAAGAAAGTTATTTATGCCCTGGATTTACCGCTGATGGTGGCAGGTACGAAGTTCCGCGGGCAGTTCGAAGAACGGCTCAAGGCGGTCATGGAGGAGGCGCAGCGCCATGGGAATATTATTTTGTTTCTCGATGAACTGCACTCCATCGTCGGCGCCGGTAGCGGTGAGGGGTCCATGGACGCATCCAATATTTTAAAACCGGCCCTGTCCCGGGGAGAGATTCAGTGCATCGGAGCGACGACATTGGCGGAATACCGACGCTACATTGAGCGAGATGCGGCCCTGGAACGGCGCTTTCAAAAGATTATCGTCGATGAGCCATCCGAGGGCGATACGCTGCACATCCTCCAGGGGATTTGTCCCTGCTACGAATCCTTCCATGGAGTTACTTTCGCGAAGGATGCCGTGCAAAGCGCCGTGAAATTGGCCGGACGTTACATCCCCGATCGGCAGTTCCCAGACAAAGCCATTGATGTTTTAGATGAGGCGGGTGCCCGCGTGCATTTGAAGCTTTTTCAAAAGCCCGAGGCGCTTGTCGCCCTTGAAGGGCGCATAGAGATCTGCCAGGTGAGCAAGCAGGCGGCTGTGGACGTGCAGGACTTCGAACGAGCGGCAAAGCTGCGCGACCTGGGTAAAAAGTTAAAGGATCGGTATGAAAAAAACCTGCAGAAATGGAAAAAGGAGCGCATGGAAGCGAAGCAAGAGGTGGGTAAGGACGACATTGCCGGCATTGTGAGCGAATGGGCCAAAATTCCAACCCATGTGCTTTTGGCGACGGATACGTCCCGCCTACCCGAATTGGAGGCAACCCTGCGGCAAAACATCGTTGGACAGGATGAAGCCATTGCGACCATTGCCCGTGCCCTCCAAAGGTCCTTCGCGCAATTGAAAGATCCGCGCCGGCCCATCGGATCATTCCTCCTCATGGGGCCAACGGGCGTGGGCAAGTCCTTCCTTGCACGGCAATTGGCCCTATCGGTCTTCGGGCGCGAGGAAGATCTTATCCAGGTGGATATGTCCGAGTACATGGAAAAGCATACCGTTGCCCGAATGGTCGGGGCTCCGCCCGGGTATGTGGGGCATGAGGACGGCGGGCAGCTGACGGAGCGAGTTCGCCGGCGTCCCTATTCGGTTGTGCTATTTGATGAGATTGAAAAAGCCCATCCAGATATGTTGCAGGTACTGCTGCAGGTGCTTGAGGACGGGAAGTTAACCGATGGCCATGGGCGGAATATCAATTTCCGGAATACGATCATTCTCATGACGTCCAACATCGGCTCGGAGCATTTCCAAAAGGATTGTACACTCGGGTTTAATTCCAAGGAGCATGCTTCCGACGCCTTTGCCGCGGCCAGTGATCGGGCGCGCGATGAGGCACGAAATACTTTTAAGCCCGAGTTCCTTAACCGGCTTAGTGATATCGTCGTTTTTCGACCTTTGGATGCGATGTCCTTGGGAAAGATTTTGGACACATTACTCAAGCAGCTGATCCAGCGGCTAGAAGAACAGAACATTACCATCCACGTGGATGAACCCGTCCGCCAGTGGCTCATTGATAAGGGAACGGATCATAAGTACGGCGCCCGGACCCTGCGTCGGGCGGTCGAGCAACATGTGGAGGATCCGCTTGCGAGGGCAATCCTGGCAAATGGCTTTTGCTCGGGAGCTTACACATTTTCCGTCGCGGGAGACGACCTGTCTGTTGCCTTCAGCGGCGGAGAACCGGGGCAGCTGAGACTTTCGGCGGAGGCAAGGCCCAAGCGGCGTTTGCCAAAGTTGATTGCAGAAAAACGCTGAAATCCGTATCTGTTTACGAAAAATATTGCAACCTGGATTGAAAATTTTAGAATTCTTGGTGTGGATTTAGGTCGAAGGAAGTATCTTGTTTTGGTCTGTCTCGCCTGGAGTTTATGCCATGGGAGCGGGCTGGCCGATCCGGGGCGAGTTTTTCCGGAAGAAGGTGGCGACTATGAGTCATCCGCGTCCGCCACAGGTGCAGATAGTCCGCAATATGTCGCAGTATTTGGTGCTGAGAATGCCAGTGGGAGCGATTTTTCCGATTGGACAATCGGAAATTTCGGTGCCCAAGCCAACTTGGGCGTTGAGGCCGTCAACACCGCTTTTTTCCCAGCCTTCGCCGCGGTGTTTGGCGCTGGGGATTCCACAAATGGCAATTTTTCTGGTTGGGCAATCGGAAACTTCGGCACCGGCGCCAACTTGACCGTCTCTGCCATCAGCAACACCTCTGCTGCCCCAGTTTTTGCGACGGTATTTGGCGCTGGGAATTCCACAGATAGCAATTTTTTCGATTGGACAATCGGAAACTTCGGCACTGGCGCTAATTTGACCGCCTCCGCCCAAGGACTTTTTGCTGCCGCTGCGGTGTTTGGCGCTGGAAATTCCACAGATAGCAATTTTTCTGGTTGGACAATCGGAAACTTCGGCACCGGCGCCAACTTGACCGTCTCTGCCATCAACAACACCTCTTCTGCTGCCCCAGTTTTTGCGACGGTATTTGGCGCTGGGAAAGGCAGTGGGGGCAATTTTGATCGTTGGAAAATTGGGAACTTCGGTCCAACGGCCATCTTGAATGCTTCTGCTTCTGGCTCCGGTTCCGCCTTCGCCGCGGTATTTGGCGCTGGGGATTTCACAAATGGCAATTTTTCTGGTTGGACAATCGGAAACTTCGGCACCGGCGCTAATTTAACCGCCTCCGCCCAAGGACAGTTTGCCGCCGCTGCAGTATTTGGTGCTGGAAATTCCACAGGGAGCAGTTTTTTTCGCAACTGGGAAATTGGGAATTTCGCGCCCGGGGGCAAATTGAGCAGCTATGCTGCTGGTGCTTCCGGCTCCGCCTTTGCCACCGTATTTGGTCCAGGAAACGCTTGGGACGACCACGAATTCCGCGATTGGACAATCGGGAACTTTGGTCCTGGGGCCAGTCTGTCCACCTTTGTTATCAATACCAACAGCCCCCAAGTCTATGCTGCGGTATTTGGCGCAGCGTATACAAGTGGTGTCGTCATAGGCGATTGGACCGTGGAGTTTTGCGGCAGCGCTACCCTAAGCGCTGTTGGATACAACTCCGATAGTGCCTCAGTATATCTTAACACGCTTGGTGGCTATCAAAATGAGAATTTTCGATTCTATTTCAATAATGCTGAAAATGAGAGCGCGACGGTGTCCATTGCTGCACTTAAATTGGGCACGGCTCTGAGTATTATTTCTGGTCAGTCGACCATGACCGCGGCCAGCAACCAGGGGCAGAATGATTCGACAAAATATGCCCGTGCAGTCGCCTTGGGGCCGAATTACCAACTGAATGTCGGGCGTACCCGCACACTCCGAAAAAACGAAGAAACGGGAAAAACCAACGAAACGGAGGCATCCATAGCCAGTGGCGGTCAGCCGAGTGGCAGCCCTGGAACGATGAATATTTTTGGTGCCATTGCTAAAGCGCATGACAATGGAAGTACTGGCACGGCGGGATCCATCCTCCGCATCGACAGCGGGTGGACGGTGAACGCCTACGGCCCTGTGGAAGACCTCGCTGCCATTGCAGTAAACAATGGTACCTGTAATACCTATAACGGCATCAAGAACATTACCCTAACCGCTGGAAACGTAAATGCTTACGGCGAAAGCGACGGCATTGGCACCATCACGCTCAATGGCGGAAACCTGCGCCTCGCCGAGTGCGAAAATACGAATTTTAATGCGAATTTTAGTGCGTTTGAAAGTGGCATGCGCTACGTCGGTCCGGACGGCGTAGCATACGGTGCTGGAGAGGGAAATACGCTGAATGTCGATGCCACCAATTATCCGTGGAAGGGAACCATCAATGGTGGGAAGCTAATTCTAAATAGCGGTGACAACCTGGTTTTCCACGTGAATTCCAGCCATACTGACCCGTCTGCCAAGTCCATGAATATTCCAGGCGCGGATGGCGTATTCGAATTTGTCAACGGGCATGTCGCCATCGAAGAGGGTGGGTCGCTGAAACTTAACGGTGGCAAAATTTGCCTGATAAACGACGCCCAAAGCAGTCCCACATTTCTCCCGGCTCATACCGATGTTTGGCTCATCCGCACAAATGGAGGCAATGTAATCGAATTCAACGGATCCAATTACGGTAACACACCCCTGGAAGACGTGCCTCCTATTGACGGCACGCCAGAACTGACCCGGCAAATGCTGCCAGCTGCAATTGTTGGAACCTCAGATGGTTGCGCGGAATTGGATGGTGAATTGAAAGTGTACATGTTTTCCGCTGGCGACGGATCCAATCCCTACGGCGGCATATATATTGCCAATCCCAACGATGCACCCGTGGTTGCTGTTCCATCGGCTCCTGCCACTCGTCAGGCAAATAGCGAATTGGCAGGTATTTCAGTGGCGGCCACTTCCATGTTGCGTGTTGCGGCTGTCGACTCACGGGCTAATGCGGGCATGTCTGGAACGGGCCCATTTGCCGCGATTCTTGGTGACCATCTTCGCCAAAGTGAAATTAGCGGATTCGACTATCGTACTAATTTGAGGGGAATTGTGTGCGGCGCAGACCATTCGTGGCCGCGAGCAAACAGTCGCCGTAGCGTGACATTGGGCGCTGTCGCCGAATATCTGGCTGGCGATGTTCACTTTTCGGGGAACGCTGCTGGCCGCGGAAAAATCGTTGCCCAAAAATTCTGCAGTGGAGCGGTGTTTGCCGTCTATGAAGGCCTCGGAACTAGCGATTTAACGACAAATGTTAACCTTTTCGCTGGGTTGCAGCGCACGGAAAGTAAGCTGTCTCGTACAAACGAGAACGGGTACGCGTTTTCTGGAGAAATGAACGCCAGAGGGCAGTTTGTCGCCCTTGAGGCGGTAAAAATTCTTTGCCAGCACGAAACGGTGCAAATTGGTCCCTGGGTGCTACTTTGCTACAACCGTGTATGCCAAGAGGGTTACGCCGAATATGGTAACGCCCCAGATAACGCCGGCGCGCAGACGGTCTCCCAAGCTACTCATAATTTTCTTAATGCCACCATTGGCTTAAATGCGAAAAAGGAGTGCCAACGGACGGATATTCAACGGTACATCAGCGGCGGATTTCTGAAGTGCGGTTGGCAGCATCGAGCGCTTCAGGATCACACTGTTGCCGAAGTGCAATTTAACAGCGCAGCTCTGGCAAGCGGGTCTTATCCAGCCACATTTGGCTATCCCAAACGAAATTCCTTTGTCTGCACCAGCGGACTGCGCGCAAACTTAAATGCCCATTGGTGCGCCGCTGCAGATCTTCATGCCACCCTGATAAGAAACCAGAAAAATTGCGCCTTTTCTATCGCCTTGGGACACAACTTCTAATTTGAAAAAGCTCGCCATGGGAGCGGTTAGCGACGGAAAAGCTACCAGAACACAATAAGTTGAAAACAAAAAGCCGCCAATTAGATTATTTAGCTATACCGTAAAAACATATCGCCCTTTCTCACAGTGCTGCACATTCGCTGCTTCACACTGATAGTTGATTCACCTGGCGCAATCCATGACTAGCAACAAACTTCATATTTTAAAGGAATTGACATTCCAGTCGCGATCAAAAATACCCATCAGTAAATTTACATGGGCTTGACCCTTATGAGCATGCGCTTATTGTTATCGAGATACTTAATCACGTCCTTCAAATCCTGTCGCTGCACATTTTCATAGAAATAATCCAACGTTTTGATGAAATCCCGTTTGGCGGGATAGGCCTGAATTCCGTCCAGCGCGGACGACCAGTAGCTATTCTTGCGCAACAACTCCCGAACCTCCGTCAGTGCTGGACCCTTGATGCGCCAGAATTCGTCGTCGGAAATTTCGCACTGCACCAGTTCGTCGGCAATTTCCCCGATCACATTCGCCGTCTGATCCACCTTCGCCACATCCACCAAAGCGTTTACGTAAATGTACCCATAATCGGCAAACACGAGGCTGGCAAAGTTTCCCGCATTGGGGGCATAACTATCTCCCAATTCTTTTCGAATTTTTATCCGGGCCCGCTCCTGCAGGAGATCTGCCAAAAGGTCCAGTTTTCGCTTGCGGACAATGTCCCACGTGTCCCCCGTTGGCCACATATACTGTACCAAGCCTTTCGGAATAGCAGTCTCAAAGGTAAAATCTGCCACCTCCCCTACGGGCATATCCATAGGATTATTCGTGGGTGCCGGTTTCCCGCTACGCGTCTTAAATGCCCCAAAGGTCCTACGCACCTGCTCCAGGGTGTGGTCCACATCCACGTCGCCGACGATGGTAATTTCCATATATCCATCGCGCAGTTCCTCCGTCAGCCAATCCCGCACATCCTCCATGGTGTAGGCGGCCATCACCTCCTGGTCCGGATAGCCAAAGCGGGGGTCGTTGTTGTGGAGAAACTGCTGTCCCTCGTCGCTCAAAACGCCCTCCGCGGTATGTTCCATTTCAGGATAAATCTGGGCAATGACCTTCTGCGCCTCCTGTGCACCCACTTCGGAAAATGCTGGATCTATAATGTATGCCGCCAAGAGCCGCAATTCGTCGTCCAAATTGTCCCGTGTGGTACGTCCGGAGAGCAGGGATGCATCCAGGCCAACGCCGAAGTGCACACCCCAGATTTTGCCGGAAAAAATATCTTGCAGGTCGTCACAGCTGTGTTGCCCCAAACCGCCATCCACGAAGGACCAGGCGGCAAACTTGGACAGCCCTGCCTTCTTGCGAGGCTCTGCAAGCAATCCGCGGCCAAAGCGCACGCGCACTAACACCTGTTTGGCCTCAAAGGTCGTTGATTTAATGTTAAGCCGTACACCATTTTCGAACGTGTAGCAGTGCAGGTCCAGATCCTTATCGAAAGAATCCAGAACAATTTTTCCTGGATTGCCGAAATCTTCATAGGCAAACGTTTCTGCAACGACCGGCGTTTCGAAGCGGGAGAATTCTCGCTGGGACTTGGTATAGGCTGTGCGGAGCGAGGCTTCGCCAACGGTCCGAGGCAAATTTCCAGACGCATACAGCAGGCGATTTTTGGGCGCCCATTCCTCCCGGTAGGCCTGCCATACGTTATGGGCTTCCATTCCGTTTATCACCTCTTTGGCAAACTCATAATCCCATTCTGGGGATGTCGGAACGCGGTTGTTACCGATAGTGCGGACCCACTTGTTGGCCAATTGATTGGATCGCCGGGATTTGGCCTGGTCACGCCTGTCCGCATACCGCTTCAAAACCGCTTCCTTCGCCTTTTCCACCTCCACCGTTGAAAATTCCGTTTCCATTGCCATTCGCAAGGTCTGTTCGGCCGTACGCATGGCTTCCAAGGCGCGCTCGCCGTCCGTGGTGAGTGTCAGAGAAGTAATGCGCACGCTGTTACGCATGCCGTAATTGGTACTGCTCTCGCCGGTGTAAAAAGACGCCTTGGGCAATCTGGAAATCCGTTCCAGCCGGCGGGTGATCAGGTAATTGCCCACCTGTTCGTAAAGCTCCCTCTTCCGCAATTCCCGTGAATCTCGCACATCTTTAAGCGGTTCGACGGCATTGATGGATACGGTCACCTGGGGCAGTTCCTCGTCCCGGTACACGGCGGCGCGGATTCCCGAGGCCTTGATTTTTCCCGTGTCTGTTGGCCGGGAACCTCTTCCCTCGGGGATATCCCCCATAATGTGTTTGAGACACTTGATGGCCATTTGCGGGTCAACATCACCGATGATGACTACGGCACTGGCGTTTGGCGTGTAAAATTTTTTGTAAAAATCTTGCATGTCCTCCGCGGTTACTTCCCCAACAACCTTTTCCTGTCCAATGGGGAAGCGTTTTCCAATGATGCTACCCGCAAAAAGAAAACTGTAATTAGCCTGCATGTCGCGGTATTGGGGAGAATCCGTATGGCGAAACTCCGAGAGAATAACGCTTCGCTCCCGATTGAGCTCCTTAGATTCGAGGTTAAGCCCAGTTAGATAATCCCGAAATACCAGTAGCCCATCCTTCAACATTTGCCGGGTCCCTTTTGGGAGTTCCAACTGATAAACTGTTTCCTCGAAGCTGGTGTAAGCGTTGGTATGATGACCAAATTGCATCCCCATGCGTTGCAGCTCTTCGATGAGGTCCCCTTGGGAAAAATTTTCCGATCCACAAAAAGCCATGTGCTCTAAAAAGTGTGCCAACCCTCGCTGGGACTCTGTCTCCATGAGCGATCCCACGCCTACGAAAAGCCGCATGCTCACCTTGCCCGGCGGTTCATGGTTTGGGAGAATATAATAGTGCAGGCCGTTGTCTAAGACGCCACAGAGGGCGTTTGGGTCCATGGGTACATCGCACCCGACCTCAAAAAAAACCTCATCCATGGCGGCCATTGGCGGCAGCAGTAGGAAAAGTAGCAGCCACTGTAAATGCCATTTTCTCACGGGGAGCTTCTAACAATTCGTAAAATCCTTGTCAAGCTGAAGCGGTTGGTTCTGCGCAAAAGATCGGAGGGAATGCAGCCTTTAACTCGCCAATACCATTCCTGGTTGTGCAGGAAATAGGAAAAAATGGAATGTTTGGGAACTTTTTGTGAAATTCGCCTGCCCGTTTTTCTGCCATTTCCATGTCCATTTTATTGCCGATGATTAGCTGCGGCCGCTCCAAGAGTTGCGGGTCATAGCATCCCAATTCTTTTCGCAGGATGCGGTAATCTTCCACGGCGGATCGCCCGTCTTCGGCGCCCATGTCCAAAATGAATGCCAGTAGCGAGCAGCGTTCGATATGCCGAAGGAAACGAAATCCAAGGCCGCGATTCCGATGGGCACCCTCAACGAGCCCGGGGATGTCCGCGATGGTAAGCGAGGGTAGCCCATCGCCGTAGTTAATGGTCCCAACCTTGGGGTGGAGTGTGGTAAACGGATAGGGGCCGGTCTTGCGCCGTGTGGCGGTGAGCAAATTGGTTAGTGTCGATTTTCCCGCGTTGGGAAACCCGACCAAACCGATTTGGGCGATGGATTTCATTTCAAGACGAAAAACACCCCGTTCGCCGGGGGTTCCTGGAATCGTTTGCCGGGGAGCCTGGTTGGTTGCCGACTTGAAATGTTCATTCCCAAGTCCGCCCTTGCCACCCTTAAGCAAAATCACCTGGTTGCCATGACTTAATAATTCCGCCACCGCTTTGCCTGTTTCCAAATTATGGACGATGGTCCCAGCGGGAACTTTTAAAACGCAGTCTTGGCCATTTTTCCCATGGCACTGTGACCCCATGCCGGGCTCTCCCGATTGCGCGTGAGCGTGTGGCTTAAACTTGTAATCAACCAAATCGCTCACGTTGCAGTCGCACAGTAAAATTACATCGCCGCCGGCCCCGCCGTCTCCGCCGTTGGGGCCACCCTTGGGGATATACTTCTCCCGCCGGAAACTCAGGCAGCCGTCTCCGCCATCTCCGGCCTTGAGTTTAACCTCCACCTCATCGACGAACATGCCTCCATCTGCCTGGGGGGATGAGCAAATGCAACTTGTTTTTATGCACGTTACAAGACTCGGCCCCCTAGCCTTAATGTCAGCACGTCGATCGCGACAACCGCCTGAACAATTTCGTGTTCATGCGTATGGGCACAATCAACTGCAACCCAATCAGTTTTTGGGGCCCCAACTTGACTCGGGCAGTAGCCTCTGTCTCCAACTGCGGAGCAAAGGCGGCCTTTTGCAAGCCAGAGCTCAGCAATTCCGCATTAATATTTCTGTCAAAGATCAAATGCCATTTTTTGCCACCTAATCAACGTGGCAGGAACGGCATGCAAGACGCATCTCGTGGACCTTGCTAAGATTTTTACCAAACAAGTCAAGCCGGTTTTACGAAAAAATTTCACAACCCATTGAAAACGTCTGAAAAACCTGGATTTATGGCCGTAATTACCGCTTCAACGGTGGCATGGACGCGGAGTTTAGAAAAATCTTCACCCGGCAGGCTTCCCAACTGGATCATTGCCAGGCATTTGCCAGGTCGAGATTTTACAAATCGCCTGATCATTCGTAGAGCTTTTTTAGATACTCGATGGGATTTGCCAATTTTTGCGGTTCAATGTCGCTCGCAATACCACCATTCTTGAGGAGAATAATGCGATGTGAAATTTGCATGAGAAAATCCAGGTCGTGGGATGCTATAATGACGGTTGTTTTCTGTCTCTGAATGGATTTTAGCAAGACCGCCACATCCCTCGTCGTGGCAACGTCCAACCCCGAAGTGGGTTCATCGCAAAGCAATATATCCGGGTTAAAGATCAACGTGCGCGCCAATGCCACACGCTGTTTCTGGCCGCCGGATAAACCCGCTGGATAGCGATCCTTAAATTGCTCCACGCCCAAATGGAGCAAAAGTTCACTTGCTTTTATCTCCAAGAGCGATTGTGGCAAGAATTTTCGGGTCGTTGGTGCGTAAAGAATATTCTCCCAAACAGTCATGTGTGGAAAAAGCTGAAAATCTTGAAACATGAATCCAGGACGACCGCTGCACGAGATGACCCCTGAATCTGGAACCTCAAGGCCCTGAATGCATCGGAGAAGGGTGGATTTTCCGCTGCCCGACGGGCCAGCAAGGCCAACCGTGTCTCCGGTGGCAATTTCAAGGTCAATTTCGTTGAGGGCCATATAGTTTCCAAAGGATTTAGAAACTTTTTTAATAACAATCATGGCGCATTTTCTTTCCCAATCTTTTGGCCGAAATTTCAATCGAAAGGACAAGTATGTAGTAACATGCGCCAGCCATGCACAGTGGGGTGAAGTATGTAAAAGACTCAGCGGTAACCATTTGAGCACGCCGCATGATATCTGCCCCACCGATCACGGAAATGAGCGCCGTTTCTTTGAGTAGGGCGATAACCTCGCCGGTGAGTGCCGGGAAAATATTTCGCAGTACTTGGGGCAAAATGATATCCTTCCAAGCGTAAAACGGAGAAATCCCCAGTGTTTTGGCTGCTTCAAACTGTCCCCGGGACAAACTTTCAATTCCGGAACGTAGAATCTCCGCCATGTAGGCCGCACTATTGATCCCAAGAGCGATGGCCCCAGCGGCTATGGTACTCAAACGGATTTTTAATACGATCGGTAGTGTGAAATAAATAAGACTCAACTGCAGCAATAAAGGTGTCCCGCGAATTATAGAAACGTAGGCCACAACGAACCATCTTCCACTTCCCCTGTACCGCCAAACGGCCAACACCGTCCCGAGGGAGAATCCTATGAAAAGTCCGCCAGCCAAGAGCTGCAACGTAATTCCAGCGCCACGACCGATGAACGAAAACATCTCAACGGGGCTCATCCAACCCCCATTTTTGCTTCAATTCGTCGATTGTCCCATCCTCTATAAATTTTTTAATAAGTGCCTTCGTTGGCCTTGCGAACTTCGACCCCTTAGGAAATGCGATGGCATAGCCATCTGGAGAATCAACCAGGTGGGCACAAAGCAAATTAGCATTCTTAGCAGCAAATTCCTTTGCCTGTGGCGCATCGAGAACAACGGCGGCAACATGGCCAGCCTTAAGCATCTCAATGGCTTGGTTGGTGGTATCTACGGTAATAATTTTGGCCGATGGCACGTTCTTACGCAGCCAAAGTTCCATGGTCGATCCCAACTGACACGCAACTTTTTGCCCAGCAAGGGATTCCTTCCCCTCCATCCGCTTAAATATATCAAAAACGGTGAACAGCTTTTCCCGAAAATAGGTGGGCGTTAAGTCATACGCAGCCTGCCGATCTCGCGTGGCTGTGATCGCGGAAATGGCCGCGTCAGCGAAGCCGTTCTTCAACGCTGGGAGCACGGAGGCAAAAGCCATATCATGAAAAATGACTACCCGCCCCAAATCTGCAGCAATTCGGCGAGCCAAATCAATTTCAAACCCCGCAAACTCTCCGCGGCTCACGTACTCGAAAGGGGGATAATCCGCGCAAATGGCAAAGTGCATCGCATCCGGGAGCTGCTCTTTTTTAGCACATCCACCGCCAAAAACCGTTGCACACAAACAAACTATACCGAATATTCGTTCCCTCATCTGCTGCGTCCTCGCGTCGCAATTTCTCAAATTGTGCTCCGAAAGACAAGTATATTTTCGAAGATACGCTCTTGCCGTCTGCCATGTCCTACCTTGCCCTCTCTTTCACTTTTCCGACGATTTTCGCGGCAATCGCCTCCGCCGTGTATGACGCGCACAAATACACCTTGAATCCGTAAATTTTGAAAGCTAGAATCCCAAATTTTGCAGCCTGGCAGAGTTTTTGGGATTTTAGCGCCACCAAAATTCTTTTCGCTAATAACGCGGCTTGCGGGGCAATTTTGGGCTCGTCACAAAAAATTTATCCCAAAAATTCGCCCAAAAGCGTCGGAAGGGATTTGGGCGAGGAGTTTCGGGGTCTTGGAAATTGTAATTTTTTGCACCCCGCTGGGAGGCCGCGCCAATACTGGTGGGCAACGTGGGATTCGAACCCACGACCTATCGGATGTAAACCGATTGCTCTAACCACTGAGCTAGCTGCCCACACGGGAAGGGTCGAGACAAGCCTGTTTTTGGTCAATGATAATCTGGATAATCTACCCCGATGGAAAAAGTCTCTCACAAGCTTGACTGTGACGCGAGCCAAGCTTGTGAGAGAATGCGAGTTGCAAAACTCAAACTCCTAGATTTAACATCAGTATTCCGATCGCAATAGTCGCCCGAACCGCTCCCCAGGCGCGAAAACGTGAAAAATTGTCTCCGACAAGTCGCTTTAAT
>JAITCU010000044.1 GCA_031282835.1 Puniceicoccales bacterium | reverse complement strand
ATTAAAGCGATTTGTCGGAGACAATTTTTCACGCTTTCGCGCCTGGGGAGCGGTTCGGGCGACTATTGCGATCGGCATACTAATGTTAAATCTAGGAATTTGAGTTTTGCAACTCGCATAATATCATTTCTGCGAGCAGGATCGTTGCGGCCGAGATGCAGGGGCGGCGACCGGAAATAATTGCCGCGCGCGAAGCCAAAGAGCAGCGAGAGCAACAAGAACTCGATGACCTCAAGGCTGAAAATGCGCGTGTCGAAGCCAATATCGCGCGCATCCAGGCTGAGACTGCGCGCATTCAGGCGGAGACCGCGCGCGCGAATGCACAGATGGATGCCCTGAGAAATCTTGGTTTATGCGGCTGCGCGGTGGCCGCCTTCGCTGGTATTGTCGGCTTAGTCGCCGGTGCGGCGGGCGTGATTGGAGGTGGCATTGTGGGTTTTTTGCCTCCCTTCTTGTATGGGTGTTTCTCTGGAAACGACGCGCATCCTAATCCAGGTGCCAACGCGTGATTGGCCGGTTTTCCTCGCGTCCGTTGCGCACGAAATTGTTTGGGCGCGTGAAGACCTTAGAGGGGTGCCAATCCCGCCAATGGAGGTCTTGCAACATGGCAACGGAGGTGTCGGGGTTTGAACTCCTGCTATGTTGGTGCGCGGCAAAAGAATGCTTGACTTTTCAATGGCGAGCGTTACGTAATGTACCCCATGCGATGTTACGTTTGTTTCATTAATTTCCGAAATTTCGTCAAGTTTCGGCCCGCCGTTGACTGGCGTTGTCTCGTGTGCTCGGCTGCAACGTCGCTGAAGGCGTTGGCGAATGAAGGAGTTAAGCTGTGAGTTATGTTGCATTGCAAGTGGCCAGGCAGAATCCCGCGGCATCTGATCCCAAAAGTGCGCGGCAGGAGGTTCCACCAGCACCGCTGGGCGGTATCGGAACAGGTGCTGGAAGTGCATGCGTTTGGCTCAATCAGATGATTCAGGAGACAAGCGCTCCGGTCGTGTGCGCCGCTAGTGTTATGGGAACTGCGGCGGCTATGGGAACCATGAGTGTTTGGATAATGGCCTTGCAGTTATGGAAGGACCTTAACATCGGGTCCCGTATGGATGAAATTTTAAGTCTCCCCTAAGAAATCCCAAAGGTCCCGTAATAGTTTGAAGCAACCCTAACAGAATCAACGATGAATTTCCCATGATGTTTTTTGTCCTTAAATGCATTTTCTAAAATTTCCCAGAATTTTGGCAGGCGTTTCACAATCCCGGAATATTCGGGCAATTTGGGAAAAAATTCCGCTAGAATTTTGCACAGCGGCCCATGATAAAATGTCTTAAAATCCTTTACTCGAGAGAGTTCCCAGAAAATCTTCAGCGTAAGAAGCTGCGCAAAAGATAATATCGATGGGCGCCCACTCGTGGGAGGAAATTCCAATGAATTTTTCTCGCAAAATCCGCAAACACCTTTAAATATTTCCACCAGCGTTGGGCGAGCTTCCATAAGTGTCTTCCAACGCCAGCCCTGCCTCATAGTCAAGCCTATGAGGGACTTTTTCCATCGGGGTTTTTGTCAAGTTTTTCGGAATAACCCGTCCCATCGATGTGCAGCGGTAAATTTCTAAAATTTGCCGCGAATGGGGGGCCCCCCGATCTCCACCTCGACGAAGTGCTTTGCAAAATCGTCGCTCCCACGCTACATCGCCCGATGTTGCAATGAGAACTAAAACTTCCAGAAAATCTTCGCCTAGGCCGGCAAAAAAATCAGCCAAATCCGAGCCCAAAAAAACTGCGCCTGCGCGCAAAAAGCGAACCAACCCGCTCGTCCTTTGCCTTTTCATGGTTGGTGTATTTTTCCTCGTTTTTTTGTCCATTCGCCCCGTGGCTGGGCACTTTGCCGTTCCCCATCGCATACAAAACATTGAATTTTTAACGGACGGCTGCTTGGATCGCACGTGGGTGTTGAAGGTTCTCCAATTACAAAAGGAAATGGAACTCAACGCCGTTGACGTGCAGGCCTGTCGCAACGCCCTCCGGCGAGCATCCCAGGTAATCGATGCGGATGTGGAACGCGTTTACCCATCAACTCTTCGTGTCCGCATTCGCGAACGCGTGCCCGTTTTTAAAGTTCGCCTGCCCGATGAGCGCAGGCTTTACCTCTTGGACGCCGATGGGCACGTTTTTGAACAGATCGGTGCACCAAAGGACAAACTGGCCAACGTTCCCTATGTTCTTGGTTTGGACATCGACCGTATTTCCGTCGGGGATCGCATCCCCTTGATGAAAGATTTATTCATTTTTTGGAACCATGCCCGGCGGCATGCCCCCGAACTGGTCAGAAAATGGCGCATGGCCGTTGTTGATGAGGCGGCATACAACCTAATGGGGCACTTACCGTTCATTGAAGTGCGTACCGACGAGGTCCGCTCCATAATCTTCAAAAACGAATCCCATTCCACCCAGCTGGAAAAACTGGAGTATATTCTCAACGACGCACGCAAACGCCACCAGTTACCCCTGCAGAGAATTGATCTCACCGTTCCCGACCGTGCCTACGTGAAACCCGGGCCACGTTTTTCCGAAAATGCCAGGGAGAGGGAGGTTACGCCGTAAACCGGGGTGCCGGGATTTTCCGGAAATACTTCCCAAATTTTGTCGATTTCCACAAGAGGGTTGACAAACGACTATTTCCCAGCAGTATAGTCTGCGAATACTCGAGAATTCAAAAATGAAGGTCTAATATGAAAAGCATCGCTGATACCACTGCACCCATGACAGATGTTTTCTATGGTGATTGGAAACTGCAAACGTTCCCAGTCCATGGATTGACACCTGGCTTCAAACTGGAACCCCCGTTTTTACGAGGATTTCCTACGTTTTTAGGACGGGCCAGCCCGCTGCCGGCCGCAAAAGCCATCTGGAAAATATCTCCCTAAGTAAAAAAACAAGCTAGCTCATCCGATCGGAGAACCCATGAAAATCAACAAACAAAAAAGGCGATCTATTACTTCGGCAAATCAGCCGATAGTAACAATGGCATTAAACCTTCTAATTATGATACTACGTTCCCCCATTCCACCGGTCCATTCGGCGTACACCGCCATGGGGGAAATCCCATGAAAGTCGGCATTGTGGGCCTTCCCAACGTGGGAAAAAGTACCCTGTTCAACGCTCTAACGCGGACACAAAAGGCAGAAGCGCGCAATTATCCCTTTTGCACCATTGAACCCAATGTTGGCATCGTGGAAGTTCCCGACGAACGCCTACAGTTTCTCCAAAAAATGGTCCACACCTCGGTGGTCATCCCCGCCACCATTGAATTCGTCGACATCGCCGGATTGGTGGCCGGGGCAAGCCAAGGAGAGGGATTGGGAAATAAATTCTTAGCCCATATCCGCGAAATGGATGTCATTGTGCACCTGGTCCGCTGTTTCGAAGCCTCCGACATCATTCACTCGTCCGGATCCGTGGACGCCCTGCGGGATATGGAAATCATTCAAACGGAACTCATTCTTGCCGATTCGGAAAGTACGCAAATCCAGCTGGACCGGAATCAGCGAAAGGCAAAAGGTCATGACAAAGAAGCAATGCACCTGTGCGTCATCTGTGAGCGGTTGTTGGAGCACTTCAACGGCGGGCATCCAGCGCGCACACTGCCTATCGCCCCAGAAGAGGAATCTCTGCTACATCGGTTATTTCTACTGTCTGCCAAACCAGTTATTTACGCCTGCAACGTGGCAGAGGACGAACTGGCAGATGCCTCGAATAATCCCCATGTGAAAAAAGTTTATGATTACGCCCGCGGCCATCCCCCGGCAGTTACCTGTGTCGTTAGCGCCGCCGTGGAAGAAGAATTGAGCCGCTTGCCCATTGGCGAAGCCAAACAGTATCTGTCCGAGTTGGGTGTCAGGGACAGCGGTATCCCCGATCTCATCCGCAAGTCCTATGAATTACTCAATTTGGCATCTTTTTTTACCGCCGGGGAAAAGGAAGTCCGCGCATGGACCTTCCGCCGGGGTATGAAAGCGCCCCAATGCGCTGGTGTCATTCACAGTGACTTTGAAAAGGGATTCATCAAAGCGGAAGTGGTAGCCTTTGAGGATTTTAAAAAATTCGGAAACCCCCACGAAGCCCGCGCTGCGGGGAGATACCGTTTGGAAGGGAAAGATTACACTTTTCAAGACGGTGATGTGGTCGTCTTTCGGTTCAATTAGTCGTCAGGGAAAGTAGTCTCAAACGCGTGCTTGACAACTGCCAACTTACCTATCTCTTGCCCTTTCATTTTTTTCACCTGTGACGACATCCGAAGGTATCGTTGACTTCAGCAAATTCAATTCGCCAGTGATCTGCTTGGTGCTTTCTTGACTCTAGGCAATTTTTTTTTGTCAAAAATGAGCCCTCTCAACGCATCGCGTGCGGTGGCGCATTTTCTGCTTTGGCAGTGCTTAGAGCCTCCCCAGCCTCACGTGGCTTCCGGTTGCGTTGCCGCGCTTGGCATTTACCGTACTCTCTAGTTTCGTGACTGCGGCAATGAGCGAATTGACGATTACCTCAAGGGCCTTACTGGAGGCACTGTCATCGGGCTGAGCCTTCAATAATACCGCATTAGCACCTGAAACGTCCACGCCCAACCTCATACCATCCGAAATAAGACCCTTCAACTTTTTGTAATGAAATGGCAAGCATACCCGCCAGTGTGCAACTACGATATTCTCGCTATCATTTTCTATATCACTAGCGCTTGCATTGACGTCGGGCAGAGTGTTCAATAACGCTCTAGCAGCTTCAACTTCACTACCCATTCTCCCGTTAATGCTGGTCTCCAACGCCTTGCGTGCGGCGGCATTTTTCCGTAGACATAACTTCCTGACTTCGGCGTTGATTGCCTTGGTGTTTTCTCGAACGGCCATAATACCGGGATTGGTTGGCAGACGATTCGCCAATAACTCTTTAGCTTGTGTAGCGTCTATGTCGTACTTCTCCAGTTGCAAAATGAGATTTGCCAACACATTGCGGTTGGTGGTATTTGTCGCTTTGGCCTCGGCCAGAGCCTCACGCAACGCTTTGGCTTCACGGGCTTTTTTGGCGGTAGCTATTGCCGTCTGTAACTCCCAGGTTGCGGCTTTGATCTCATCGGTGCTTTTGTAAACCACCGTAATGGTGGCATCGGCGGCAAGCTGAACCTCCAGTAACCCTTGAGCGGCTGTAACGTCTACGCCATCAAACTCATTCGCTGCCGTGATGAGACTTTTCAATTCCTCGCGTGCGACGTTATCCAGACTCTGCGCCTTGGCTAAGCTGGCTTGCTCAGCCTTACGGGCTTCTTCGGCCTTACCCGCTTCCTTAGCTAAGCCGGCTTCGATGTTAGCTATTGCCCGCTTTAACTTCCAGGTTTCGTCGTTGATCTTCCGGGTGTTGGTGGCATCGGCGGGCGGATCTTTTAGTGCATCCGTAGCGGTTGTAACGTCTATGCCAAGCACCCTAGCTTTCGCAATGAGATCTTCCAACTCCATGCGTGCGGCGGTAGCTATTGCCTGCTGTAACTTCTCAGTTCCGGCGTTGATCTCCTCGGTGTCTTCTTGAACTTCCTTAATGGTGGCACCGGGGGCAAGCTGAACACTCAGTAACCCTTGAGCGGCTTCAACGTCTACGCCACGCACCCCCGCTTGCGCAATAAGACCTTTCAATTTTTCGCGTGCGATGGCATCCAGAGCCTGCACCTTGGCTAAACGGGCTTTGCCGGTAGTTATTTCCCTCTCTAACTTCTGGGTTCCAGCGTTGATCTTCTCGGTGTCTTCTTGAACTTCCTCAATGGAGGCACCGGCGGCAAGCTGGACATCCAATAACCCTTGAGCGGCTTGAACGGCTGTAACGTCTACGCTAAGCGCCCCCGCT
>JAITCU010000001.1 GCA_031282835.1 Puniceicoccales bacterium | reverse complement strand
TAAAAAGTTTAGTCGGTGAAGATTTTTCCAGATTTCGCACCTGGGCCGCTGCCAAAGCGGTAATCGGGGTAGCTATGGTGGCCATAAACCTGGGTTTTTAGACTTTTTCCATCGGGGTAAAAATTTCCAAAACGCGTCCCACAAGATGGACAGACCCAGTAACCAACACGGGACCATCCCCAATTATTGTTGGGGGTAGATTTTCCAGACTTTCAATGGTGTCTATTTTTCCGGTAAAGGACGTGGGGACAAGCTCCTTCAGCTGTTCCGTGGGCAAAGCGCGGGGTTCATCCAGGCGCACGAGAATCAATTGGCGGGCGATGGAAGCCAGATATGGAAAAAGTGCCTGGGCCCGCCGGATACCGAGTGTTGCCGTAATTATGGCGGGTGGCGGCAAATATTCTTGTTCCCAATTGGCACGTAAAAATGGAAGGCCACAAATATTATGAGTGCAATCGAAGATCCACGTTCGTCCGCCGATGGTCCGTTTTTCCCAGCGGCCAGGCCAGCGGACCTCCATGACTCCCCTGCGAAAACGTTCTAACCAGTTCGCCCGTTGGTCCGCCTTAACTGGATTTACCCGTTCCAAATAGGCCTCCGCAATTGCCAATGCGACGGGGATATTTTTTGCCTGTTCGACGCCATGGAGGTATTTGAGTTGGGGCAGTGGCCGGGTGCAATCAGCCGGGATAATGGGCGATCGGACCTGTGAACGGATTTTTTTAGAAGCGGCGGCTGGCATGTGCCCGAGGACGAGGGGAACTCCATCCTTGGCAATGCCCGCTTTTTCTGCGGCGATGGCTTCAAGGGTTTCTCCCAAAATTTCCTCGTGGTCGAAACCCACGGTTGTGATGGCTGCCACTTTCGGTGTGATCACATTTGTCGCGTCCAAACGACCGCCGAGACCCACTTCGATGATGGCAATGTCAACGGATTTACGGGAAAAATGGGCAAGGGCGGCGATGGTTAGAATTTCAAAACAGCTCAATGGAATGTTAGAAGTTTCGTCGGCAAGCGCCAATACCTCATTCAAGAGACTGCAGAAGTCCCCATCGGCAATGGCACAGCCGTTGACCCGGATACGTTCATTCCAACGGATGAGATGGGGGGAGGTGTAGCATCCGGTTTGCATACCCGTTGCACGGAATCCCGATTCCAACATGGCGCAGACGGAACCCTTGCCATTTGTTCCGCCTATATGGATATAATTATTCTCCAACGGCACGCACATCCGGCGGGCAAAGTGCCGGACGCGTTCCAATTCCCATTTTCCAGACATGTTCGTCCGGGACTCCAGTTCTTGAAGGCATTTTTCCAACGTTCGCATGGCAAATCAACTCGGCGGGGTCAGGTCCGATGAATATTAATACTAAAGTAAATCATGCTTAAATTACCCATGGCCCTCCGGATACGATATTATAGTTGGCAAGTTTAATGCCGTTATTGTCATCGGCCCATTTGCCGGGGGCATAATTTTTTATTAGTTTTTTATTCGCTTTCATAAATTCTCCGATCGGATTAGTTGGTTTGATTTTTGTTTATTGATGATGTTTTTCAAAAAGCTTTTGTGTAGCGGGCAGCGGGCTGGCCTGTCCCCAAAACGCAGGAAATTTCCGTAAAAACGAAGGTCCCAGTTTAAGGCTAGGTGTCAGTCTCAGGATTGGGAACACTTGTGGTTCCCGATCGCCGTTGAAGATATCTGCCGCGGAGGCAGTTGTAGTAGCATTTCTCATATTTAACCTTTTTTTAGAATTCGAATTCTAGGATCATACTGCTGGGAATCAGGCGTTTGTCAACCATTTTACGATCTCCGGTGAATTTTTAGCCAATTTTGAACAAATCGCGGCGGAAAACCGCAAGGCCACCCTGGGAGGTTGTTTCATGGGCATGACCATACTCCCTTCAGTCTTTAGGATGTCCACTCGACGTCCTGGTATTCGCCGCCGTATTCCTCGGCGACGGATCTCAAATAGTCATTCATGTTCGTTCGCATGGCTTCCATTCGGGTATTAAGCGTGGTCCGGGCCTCTTCATTGGCATGCGTCTCTTGGCTGGCCTTGGAAAAGCTGGCAGGACGGTGCGTCATTAATTCGTCAAATTTTCCTTTTTCGTATAACAGGACGCTTTTCACGGTATCCCTAACTATTTTGCCTTCTGGTTCTTTATCTCCGAACAAAAGGAGGGACCAGGGAAGTGGCCACCCGTCGTCCGTTTTAATATCCCATAATTGGGTGCTGGTCAGTTTCACGGCAAATGTGCCAATGTATTTTATCCGCTCATTGGTCGGCAGTTCCCGGGATACGATGAACATGCCCAGCATGGTATGATTCGCGGGGAGCCCCTTCCACCAAACCGACTGGGACAGAACCTTGGCAAGATTTTCTCCGTTCAATTTGCCCAGGAGATCCAAATACGCAATGCGCACATCGGGATTTTCATAGGTCATTGCAAGGGCACCCATGGATTCGTATTGGCCGGTGTCGAATCCGGGAACTTTCACTTTTGCGATGGCCATGAGAATTTCCATGAGCCGAGCTTCATCCAGTGCCATGAGGATGCTGAAAAACTGACATATTTTCTCGGGTGTAACATTGGGATAATTTAAGAGGAAAACGCCCAGGCGTGCGCCGTCCGCATTGGGGTCTTCCAAGTGCTTTTTTAGCGCCGCTTTTGCCGGGTTTATGGTGGCATCTTCTTCCCCTTCGCCCGGAGTTTTGATTACCTCGGCACAAAACTCATCTAATACTTTTCGAGATTCTGGCCATGGCACATCGTTGGGTACGCCAGAAAATGGGGCCTCGGGCGGCTTGTCTGGCGGGAACAGGTCGCGTATCCAAATATATCCGCACGCACCGACGAAAGCAATTATGCACAGGAAAACGACGACGATACAGAACGTTGGCGGGATAAAAAGACATGTTAATGTCGAACAAAATCCGAGAACCGCGCTGGCCGCGAGTGTTATGTGGGCCACAAGCAGCAATGGTTCTGATTTGTACATCTCCTTTAATGACATGGGCGGTTTCAGAGAGTTACTATCGGTGCCGGGCATATTTTTCCTGAGACGCGAGAGTAAATCGTTACTAATGTCGTCCATGGGGTTACCTCAGGAACAGGCTTGAATGAAGGGATTTTCTTCAACTTCCCGGCCGATCGTGGAACTTACACCGTGACCGGGGAAAACCTGTGTTTCTGGCGGGAGCGGGAGTAAGCGTTCTCGGATTTCTTTTACCAATTGCGCGTGGTTTCCACCGGGAAGGTCAGTGCGGCCGATGGTTCCAGCAAAGAGGGAATCGCCGGTGAAAACCCAGTGCATGGTTGGGAGGTAATAGGCGAGCCCACCCGGAGTATGGCCGCTGAGACCCAAAACTTGCCACTGGGCACCCAGGAGGTCCAGGGAATCACCGTGATTGAGGTAAATGTCCGCCGCGCAAGGTGTTCCATCCAATTCGTCGGGGACGAAGTCCCGCACGTACTCCAACTGCTGGATCCAGGCTCCATCAAATGTACTCACATAAACGGGCACACCATTTGATTGAAAGCGCGGCGCATCCAGAAAGTGATCCCAATGTCCGTGGGTCAAAAGGACCGCTTCCAGACAATTCGGGTTACTTCGGGAAAACCTTGCGTAGGCATCAAAACTCCCGGGCGCGGCATCGATGAGGACCCCTCGCCCCTTGGAATTTGTCACCAGATACGCATTCGTCCGGATGGGCCCGCACGGAAAGCGTCTGCAAGTTAATTCTGACAAAGTTTCCGTCATATGCTCGAATTTTAAAGCAATGCGGCAACTTTTTCAACCAATTCCCCGCAACGGGTGCTATAGCCCCACTCGTTGTCGTACCAGGAGACCAGTTTGAAAAAGCGCTTGTTTAGGCCGATGCCCGAACCGGCATCGAAGATGGAAGACGCGGAGCAGTGGATGAAATCCGACGAAACCACTTCGTCCTCCGTATACTCCAAAATACCCTTCAACGCCCCCTGGGATGCCTTTTTCATGGCCTGGCAGATTTCTTCGTAGGAGGTATCTTTTGTTGTTTTTACGGTAAGGTCTACTACGGAAACGGTGGGCGTGGGAACGCGGAATGACATCCCGGTCAGCTTTCCATTGACCTCCGGAAGGACCAAGCCAACCGCCTTTGCCGCGCCCGTGGTGGATGGGATAATATTTATGGCCGCTGCTCGGCCGCCTTTCCAATCCTTGCTTGATGGGCCATCGACGGTCTTTTGCGTCGCCGTGTAGCTGTGGACCGTGGTCATGAGGCCCTCTTCGATGCCAAAATTCTCCAGGACAACCTTGGCAATGGGAGCCAGGCAATTTGTCGTACAGGAAGCATTGGAAAGCAGGTGATCATTGGCGGTGAGCGTGTGGCAATTTACCCCACGCACGATGGTTTTGACACCATCCCCTTTTGCTGGCGCGGAAATGATCACCGTCTTTGCTCCCGCGGTTATGTGTCCCTGCGCTTTTCCAGCTTCGGTGAAAAGTCCCGTCGACTCTATGACAATGTCGACGCCCAGGTCCTTCCAAGGAAGCGCCGCTGGGCCCTCCCGGGATGCTAGGCATTTGATTTCTTGGCCATTTACGACCAACTTGTCCTCGCCCTTGGCTTCAACGGATCCCTGAAACCGTCCTTGGGTGGAGTCGTATCTCAAAAGATATGCCAGATTGTCTGCTGGAACCAGGTCGTTGAGTGCCACCACTTCAATGCCTTTTTTGGGCAATCCCAATTCTTCGATCGCACGGAACACCAAACGCCCGATGCGTCCAAATCCATTGATGCCAACTTTAACCTTCTTTGCCATGATTATCCCTTTTTACTTTTATTTGACGGGGCGCCAATCGCCTCTGCACGCATAATATGGTGCGCGATCAACGGAAATTGTCAAGCATTGAAACCGTTGACCGCATATTCGGTGATTTTTGTAAAATGATGAAAACAAAGTGTCGGAGGCCTCAATCTATACCTCCTGCGCCTGAGGCTGTCTCGCTTGCAGGGCCTCGAGGGCGCGTGTTTCCAATAGGGAAGTCCAAAAAATGGAAATGATCCTATCATGGGTCCGACAGTAAATTGCTCGTGCGATGGCATATACGCCAACAAACGGAAAGAAAAGTGCGCCTAAAATAACGGCAAGGAACGTATCCCGGAATTTAATTCGGTCAAATTCTGTGGCATCGATTTCCTTCGACTTTACGGCTTTGGCAAATTCCCGTGCTGAAACGTAATCAGGGCCTTTTTGGGATTCGAGCTTTTTGCTGAAATCATCCGTATTCTGAGACAGATCCAACTCGCTCAGCATGGTCTTTGATGGCGCTGGGGGCACTGATCCAGGTGGTTCATCCGCGGCGGGCTTGGGCGGTACGGGCCTAGGATGCACATTCGGTCCTGGCGGGACTTCCCCTCCGGGGTTAATTTTGCGTCTTTTTGCCGGTACAGCAGGGACCTCTGGGTGCAGAACGCGTTTCCAGGAAGCCGCCTTGGCCGCCAAAATCGTGGCTGTGTCGGCCGCCTCAAAGAGGGCCGAAAGTTTCCGCTGTCTGTTTTTGGGCACGCGGCGGAAATTGCAAGTTTTCCCATCGGGACTTACGCCGCTATGGTGGGCTTCCCGGCGTTCCAACCACTTGCGGTTACATTCCGCTTGCTGCGCCGCAGTTTGGATACTTGCCTCGGTGTCGTCCTGTGGTTGGGGGCACAAAAATTCATTGCGTAGTTCTTTGGGCAGCCTACTCAGGGCGTCGATATCTCCGCTAAAAAATGCCCGTTGCAATTGTGCCCGTTGGAGGATTTCTTCCCGGGCACCGGTCCCGGCGATGCAGTGCCCGGATATGCCGTAAAGGCCGATGCCTGCGGGTAACGGACTGGTTTTTTTGAATGCTTCTGCCTCCAAATCCGTAATAAGGCAACATTGTGGCTTCCCATCGACTTCGGCAACGAGCATGTAATTGGCCACCCGCGTAAGTGGAGAAAAGGGCTGAAAAGATGGCTCCTCGGTAACGACTTTCATGAAATTTTCGGAAAAATGGAAGCCCTCCGAAAAAAGTTCACCACAATTTTGTGGACCGTTGGCGGCGCCCATGGCGGAACCCAATGACGTCAGGTGGGCAAGGGCACTTGCTGCGGAGGAATGGGAAAATTGCCTGAATTGGGCCAGGCCCGTGCCACCCAATGGTGAAAAATCTGGAAGGGTTTCTGCCCGAGCGGTAACTCGCATCCTTCGCACATCCACCAGTGCGATGTCCTGTTGTTGCTCCTGTTCTTGTTCCTGTTCCTGTTCTTGTTCCTGCTCTTGTTGAACCTCGGAATTTTGGGACTCATCGACTTTAATGAATTTTTCATTGCCAATTTTTTCCGTCCCGCATTTCCGGATGGTATCGATGCTGTCGCTGGCGGTTGTCTTGAGGCTATCCCCGTCGGAGGGGCCGCCTCCGATATCCTGTAAATTGGCCTGTGCGGCTTGGAGAAAGGTATCTATCTTCCGATTCGTTTGATTCGCGTAGTCAGTCAGAATTTGTTCGCCGGTCTGTTCGGTGCGCGCGGTGCAAAATAGTTTCGTCGGATCAATTTCGACGGTCTGCGTTAGGATGGGTTCCGCCGCGCGACGGATGGCTTGTATTCTCGCCGTGATTTGCTGGATTTGGTTGTGAATTTTTTCAGTTTCCGCCTTATTGTCGGCCATCTTGCGTGTATGGGATTGCAGTTTACTTCGAAGCTGAGTTAAATTAGCGGTGAGATTTGCGTGCTGATCCGGGTCCTTATCGGCCCTTGTTTGAGAGAGAGCGCTTGCTGTGTTGTCTATTTCTTTCGTTAGTTCGCGGATACGTTTCGCGTGATACATGCCCGTCCGATCGTATTTATCGTATCTGCGCTGTAGCTCTGGAAGTTCTTTTCCTTCTTGCTGCAAAAGCGTGAAAACGACCCGCTTGGCTTCTGCGTGCATTTTTGCCTGATAGGCTTTGCGCAGCTGCATGCGGAGGTCCGTACATTGGATTTCAATGCTTAATTCGCGCATCCGCTCCAGGTATTGAGCTCCAGTTAGCGGCTTCCCGTCGGTATCGTTCATGCGGCCCTTGGGATCCCAGGCGCACATGTGGACAACTTGCGACGTCATTAATTGCCGCATGCGCATGACCGCCTGCAGTGTGTCACGCAACGGAGTCCCATTGGGGTCGAAAATGACGGTCGCTTCAGCGCCAGGAGGAAATTTTACATCGGTGCCCCTTGTGCGCATTTGGTCGTAGTAGCAACCGACGGAATTTGGATCAAATCCAGCATCTTGAATAGAAGCGGGCGTGGTATCGTTGAGCGGTCGTGTAATGCCATCTCGGCCGAGGAGCATGTAACGACCACTGGCCGAACCGAGTCCGCGCTGGAAATAAATGACACCCTGCAAATGCGGAGCAACATCGAGCATGCTTCTAGCTACGTCGTGGTTCGGGACGGTTTTGAAAATTCCGATGTCTACCATCGCGCGGAAGCTCGGCGGTGCTTTTTGGTCACCCGCTAACCCAAGCGCTGTACGCAATATGCCCGCTGGGGTTGGGGCTTCTTCGCGTGAAACGGTTGTTTTGCTAACGCCATTTGCGGCATCTTGCTGTATTTTTAGGAGAATTTGCCCTTCCGTGCCCTCATCCTGCTGCATATGTTGGCCGCTAAGTGAATCGTGCATTGTGTCAGAGTTCCAAGAAGTCCCGGAGCAAGCATAACTTGCGGCAACGGCGTCGACGGCATCAATGGCATTGCTGCTTTGCATGCTTCGCGTATAATGGAGAAATTTGCCACCCACTTCGCTGAAAAGCAACAACCGTGCCTGGGGATGTGTAGCCAAATGTCCTCTAATCTTCTCGAGTATCTCCTCGTAGGCTTGCGGATTTATTTCGCATTTTTCATAGGCTTCATGAAATTCCGAAAATGAAATATCAAAGGTTTCATTGAAAAGTTGTTGTAACTCCGCGGCGCTTTTTGTGTCCTCTCCGTCCTCGTGGCGGCTCATTTCGCTGCGCATTTCCATCTGCATTTTGGAGAGGATTTTGTCATGGAATTGGCCAATGAGGTCGACACTACCCGTTTCCTTCGATAAAATGAGAGACTTGCTGGATTGCAGCGCATGCATCATATAATAGGTTAACTTTTCATAGGGGTTCCCAAATTCATTTGGGGAGGGAACGCCAACGCCGATATACGGCACAAACGCCAATTGACCGTTCCGCATTGTAAATCCGTATCCTTGATTAGCTGCTTTTTTGCGCGCACTGGGAAGAGTGTGTGCCAGGATGCCAGTGAATGTGGCCAGACGGTAGCGCAATAACTCTTGGTCGCTTTTGGCATAGGGTGCGATGGCAAACGATTTTGTTCCCAGTAAAATTTCTCGGAAATCTTCGCCGGATGTGCAGAGACCAAACTCCGTGCATGCTTCTTGCCAGGTTCTTTGCTGGCCATCCTCCCGCGGTACACCAGAATCGCTTGTCCAAAGATGATTCGCAAGCGTGCCCACATCCGCTTGGAACTCCGCCTCCGTTTGATTGGCGGACATATTTGACTGGATGTTGAATAGGTCCTTGCCCTCTTTTTGATTCGCGCTTACGACGGCAGAGAAAAGATCCGTTGCCACCTGCCGAAGCTGGACGGGTATTTTTGTTTCCGCATCTTTCGGGAAGTTCACTTCCAGTTGAATGCTCAGAGTTTGATCGAATTCGTCAAAAATGGCAACCGTGTCCTCTTGGAAAAAACTAACGATTTTTTGAAGCTCCACATACAATTGCCAATTTTGTGTGGCGTTTTCCGCGGCTTCTTGCAGGGCAAGTTTGCAGGCGTTGAGTGTCGTTCGCCGCATTACGATGCCCTGCCCCGCATTTTTGGCTTCGCACAGTTGCGCATGCAACCTGCGGCAGCCTTCGGGAGCGCGCAACTGCGCTATGGTCGGGTCAAAAACGCAAATCTCCTGGTTGAAGCGTTCTCTTTGGTAGCGGCCGACGTTGCCCACGACGGATTCAAACTGGCTGGGATCACAGGGGATAATGGGAACATTTTTGGTCGTTTTTCTAGAAATGAAAAAGATCAGCATACTCATCAGGACCGCCGTTTTTCCAGCTCCCATGAGCAATTGGAAGGCGCGAACAGTTTCAGCGGAATCGTCGGAAAAAAGGGCTCGCAGCAACTTTGTCTGATTTGTGCGCGGCGTGATTCCCGACATGGCCACATAGATTAGCATCTCATCCAAGGTAAGTCCACCGGCGACCCTTCTCAGATGTTTCCAGTGATACTGGTCATCATCGGCGATTGCGACTCTCCCGGTACCGGCTGCTGCTTTTTCCGTTGTCGGGCAATATTGCTGCAGTGCGGCTACTTCTTGGTTAAGTTCCCGCATCGTGGCGGATAGCTGGGTTTTTAATGCCGCAACTTTTGTGTCATTTCCGCTTGCGCCCGAAATTTCTGCTTGGAGTGATTTCACGCGGCCGATGAGGTCGCTTACCCGTGATGTTTTTTCCCGCAGGCCGACGAGTAAGAGGTAGGTGCGACCGCTTTCGATGAGTTCCTTGTAGACTTTCCCGGACAGTTTTACTTCCGAACGTAAGGATGGTAATTTAACAACAATTTCATCGCTGTCGTTAACGGCACTCGGATCTTGTTTATCCCGCTGGAGGAGTACATCCATGAGAATGGGCATGAAGCCCAGGCGCTCTCTCCGCCCAGCAGCGACAGTAATGCCAAAATGGTCAGTTGCAATTTGTTGTAACTTATTTTCACATTCCTGTAGTATGTTTTGCTGTCCATTCGCTCCAGTAATGATTGGCTCAAATGTCTTAATTGCCCCTTCATAGGCAGTAATTTGCGTTGATATGTTCTCGAATGGGGTGTCAAAGCGTGCTTCCTTAGTCAATTTGTGCGTGCCCGCTTGCATTTCTCTTTCGTACCGTCTCAATTCCCTGGTGCGCAGATCTGAATCCGCCGAATCCGCCGAAATCAGCGGCGGCGGTGCGTCTTTGTTGGGCGGCATCTCGCACTTTGGTGTGAGCGCCCCAAAGGCGGTTTTCGCGGCACACATCACCGTTTTTTCCCGTGCGCTCATGTGATAGGAAGTAGTGCTGCTAACATCAACTGCCGATGGCGGCGTGAAATCCACGATTGAGAAATTGATTTTTTCCATTGCGCCAAGGAAGTCCTCAAAACGGATTTGCAGTCCACGGTTGATACCATCGATCGTGGCTTGCGAAAGCTCCGGATTTTTGCAGTGTGTTCTCGGGCGACGGAATGGTTGGGGTCGCAAAAGTTTTTGCAAAAGTAACGCTTTAAAGCTCTCTGCTTCACGTTTCGTAAAATTCATGCCGCTACCGTCTTGGTTTTTGACTATCGTACTTCTCCCTCCGGCTGTTGTTTCTCTGCGCATTCCAAAGGCGGCGTAACAAAGGTTCATGAGGGTATCATACTGATACGGCTTTATGACTTTGTCAAGATCGGAAACGCCCTTGCCCGCCATAACATCATCATAGTACGCATTTATTCGTTCTAGATTGGCTTTGTTCATCACGTCGTTTGCATGCGGATCGCATTGTAGCCATACACCGAGCATATGGGCCCGGACAACATCGGGATATTTGTTGTTCTGGACAAATGTATGAAAATGGTGACGCAACCTTTCTTGGAGTTTAGCCTCGGCGGATGTGGCCGGTTGCGTTGGGTCATGATTCAACAGTAAATCTTTTGGGAATTTGCGCAAAAAATCTACAGCAAGATCATAGTTTTGGCTTTCGCAGGCAAAAAGGCAGTGCTGGAGGCAAGATAGGGCGGTAAGGGGTGCATTTTGCCCCTGAATTTCATACTCTCCATTAAGGCCAATTCGGGAAGTGTTCCATTGAATTGCGACGACGTCCGTTTGCGAAATTTGTTGCGTATTTACCGTTTTCCCAGCCTGGACATGCCGCGGGCCATCCAGATTCGCTGGAGAAATAATGAGGTAGCTGGGGAGATTTGGGGACCTTTTTTGGAGCGCAGGCGCATCCACGTCCGAGCTCGGGGCCGATGTGAATAAAAGCGAGTTGCTAAAGTCCATTTTTGTCAGCGGATTTGCCCGCAGGGAGGCTTCTGCGGCAGCACCTCCCTGAATGCCAATCGGCGCTGGGCCGGGATGGGCATCATTGCGCAAGGTTTCTAAGAATTCTTTTTCTGACAGCATGCGCATGTTGGGGTTCGACTTTAAAACGTAGTGCGTTTTAACGTTTGATGGATCACTCGCCTTACTGGCGTCGTTTGTGTGAAATATTTCTATGAGAACAAGTGGTTTCCCATCGTGAATAATAGTTGGAAGGGTTATTTCACGGGAATAAACTTTGCCTTCCACACGAAGGGGGCCGATGATAATGGGTGCATGCGCGGCCGATCGATGGTTACGTCCATTTAAAAGGTTCTGCAGTGCGGGAAAACTTCCACCTACGTCGGAAAACTTTATTGCACTTCCCGTCGCATCTTGCCACGTATGTCCGTCGGTGGATCTAAAGGCGACGCTAAGGGTGTCCCTATTCTCAATAACAGCTGGAGCAGTTTGGTAGCCCTGTTGTACCGCTTCCTGCCACACAAAATATTCGCCGCACAGCCACTGGGTCAATGGACTGCCATTGCTCACTTTAGCAGGATCAATTTGTAAATATTCTGTTTTTCTGGTATCGTTGTCTATGCGCGTTCGGTAAAAACTGCATATGCCATTATTAATTTTTATATAAAACTTATTTGCGCTTTCTGCGCAGCGCCCCGAAACAGCTTGTACCTCATAAACATCTGGATTGGAAGATTGCTTTTTGCAGACGATTTGCTCACAGCTGGTTCCAAAATAAGACGCAATGGCACTTCGAATCGGCTTATGCGCTTCATTATGAAGAACTTTATCAACAGGTTCTGGGTCACCCGCACTGACGGGGATAAGTGTCGTTGCTCCGGTTACGAGGTCGCACAACAGGGTTCCATTTGCACAGGAAGTTCTACTTTTCGCAACATCCATGCCTGCGGAAATGCGATCACCAGCTCCATTATTGGGAAGCGCTGGAATAAGTTCTGCCACACTCGAGGCAACCAGTGGCTGTGCGGCGTCACCCCCCAGGCATCGCGCCGTCAGTTCGTTCCAAGCTCTAGCAGCGTCCGCTGCGCGTTTAAAGTGTTGTGTGCACTCGATTTGTGCCTGTGTTAGTTTGCAAAAATCATCCCAATTTCTTTGCAAAACCTGCGATTGCCATGAACGGTTCGGTAGTGGCGGGGAGGAACCCTTTGGCGCGTCTAATTTGCCGCATTGATTGGCAACGCTTAGCATGAACTCGGTGAACTGCGACTGAAACGCCAATAAATCGGCGGCAAACGTAGCATTGCTCGAATGTTGCAGACCATCTCCTCGTCCGAGTGCCGCCAGTGTTGCCGTTGTTTGTGCTGTAAATTCCAGGAGCAAATCCTGATCAATTCCGTCACTATTTTTTTCGGCCAGTGGTACCTGCTCGCTCCGTACAGCTTCCCGTGCTTGTGCATAAAATCCCGGGAAATGTTGTTCCAAATTAGGTATGTAAGTGCCTCTTCTGGGTGGCTTGAACTCGAGATTATTTTCGCTGCAATACTTTTCAAGGAGATTCGGGAGAAAATATGCATCACTGTCACTTTGTTGTACGTCGTCAACACTGTCGGGATCATTCGTCTTAAGCCAGTCATATAGCATCTTTGCCGCCTGGGCTTCAATTTTTTCCTTCAGGAAGGTAGCGCCTTCTTCGGCCGGAGGCGCAAGTGGCCCCTCAGCGAGGGCACAATCGTGGAATTGTTTCAGGATGAACAATTTCAAATCCGCAATATGCCGTAGGGCGATGCGATTTTCGACGCCGGACGAAAAATCGATATTTTTAAAGAGGATTTCGCGATCAATTTCCCGCACCATCTCCATCATCTGTTGGGCAACTTGCGCCTTTTGATCCGGCGTTGTTGCCGCGTCGTAGGCTTGGCGGAGTAATCCCACAAGCGCACCGGTAATTTGGCCAAATGCAATGGCCCGCCGGTGGTCCAGCGTGCAAATGTGCGCATCATCGGCGCTTTCACCGAAAGAAGCCGGAGAAAAATGTCCCAGGCAAACGTTTTTAAAAAGCTGCTGGCACTCCCGACAAAATCCATCGAAATCAGCTCCAATTTGGCCGCGTAATAATGCATCCTGCACATGCATATTTTGTGTTATTCGAATAAGCGCACTGGAAATGGCCGCCTTCTCCTCTGGACTTCCCTCGGCCATGGCGCGGGCAATTCCCTCAGGATTTTCCGCAAACATGGCAAATAACGCGCGCACATCGGCCCAGGGGTTGTCCGACACATTTATCTGTTGCTGCAATGCTCGTTGTACCGCCGACAAGCCCCTTTGCTTGACAATTTGCTCGGTTCGTGCCTTGCGCCCACTTTCTGTAGTAGACTCCTGGGCCCAGGGTGGTACGCCACCTTTCCGGCAGCGCCCTTCGAAATTCGAAGCGGCCTCATTCCCATT
Organism: Puniceicoccales bacterium; assembly: GCA_031282835.1. Lineage (GTDB taxonomy): Bacteria > Verrucomicrobiota > Verrucomicrobiia > Opitutales > JAIRLM01 > JAIRLM01. The sequence continues at coordinate 22,587 of JAITCU010000001.1, read as the reverse complement.
TCGCCCGATGCCGGTGTACAATTCCCGGAAAAATCGAAAAGCGCCGGCATGTGTTATCTCGCCACTATTACTGGCCACATCTCCGTTGGGGATGTCGCCAGCTTCATCCCGATATGCGACATAAGTACATGGAATACCTTCTCGCCCAGCAAGGGCATCCATGCACGCGAGATCCCCCAGTCCCGCCGCACCCATTAGGGAGATACACCGACTGCCATCGGTAAAAGTTTGCTCCCCATGTCCCGCAAATTCTTCCAGGCGATCTTCTATGCTTTTGGCATATTTCAATAGGCCTATCAATTGATGTAACTTTGACTTATTAATTCCTGGTAACAATTTTTCAAGTTCGTCGAACTTGCCATTCAGAATAGCGTCTTTTACATTCCATCCCGTTACGCCTGCCGGCACATCTAATGGATAACTTTCCAGGTCAATATCACCTTTTGCACGTAGGACCCTTCGTTCCATTGCGCGCCGTAAAAAGTCCATCTGTGCTAATTCGTCGTGAAAATTTTTAGGCTGGGTAGTGCCAATCCTAGATCCGGGGCTGCCAAAAATATAATTTTCGACCAAATGTTCCAAATAAGCCTCCTGCGATTTATTGCCAGTGTTGCTCGAAAAAGTTGTTCTCACATCAGCATTCGGAGGTGTTCCAACTAAATGAGTAAATGTATCGGAAACGATAGGCAATTTTCGCATTCCCGAAGAAACTCCGAGTACGTAATCACCATCACTTTGCGGACCGAAGGCATCACGCAATTGTGCGCGCAATTGTGCACACTTTGGGGAATAATTTGGATCGTCCTCCGTTAGTGGCGGAATTGGCAGTTTAAGCCGTTCGATGGTAGCCCTCCATTGTCTAACGAAGTTTTCATCTCTAGGAGGATTGTTTTTTGAGTCTTTAAAAATTTCCGCCCGAGAAGGCGAAGTATTTCCAGGACCAAAGGCGTTGACGCCTTTTCCGTCCCCGCAATGGAAAAGCATGTCCCTATAGACCTGCAGTGCCTGCGCCTGTAGAACGTAGACGGCATTTTGTAACCCAGGATTTAACCTTAGATACCCATCGGAAGTCATGGATTCAGGCTTCACCTTATGTATCAGACTATTCAGATTTGATATGATATCGTTATAAGCGCGGAAGAGTTTCCTTCGCCCTTCGAGCGAGTGTGGCATGACGTCACTCAAATCCACTTGAAAATTTAGATCTTCCGTGAGCGCCATAATGATAGCGCCTATTCGCTGCTCGGCAAATGAATCATTGTATTCGTATTGTGATAGAATTTGTAGTTGTTTCAGCACATTGGGGAGATATTGTTCGTCTCTTTTGGCTGCCAATGCCTTTTGCAGAGCATCGATGGTAGCAATCGGATTTGGTAAATTTGCGGCTACTTTGGGCGCGACTTGAGGCTGCGGCCCTTGCAAATTTTGTAACACTGTGCTACTAGGAATACCTCTTGTTTCAGATGAAAAAGAATCCGGTTGAATCAATTTTTCAAGCTCATTGATTCCATGTGACAGTTCTGCAATTTTTCGTTCAATAACCATTCTAGTATCAGCGCTAATACCATCTTTAATCTTTGCCGCATAGACTACGTTGATTTTGTCCAATGCTGCCCGCAAGTGTCTTATTTGCCCTGGAGATGGTGGTTCTCCCTTGCAGGTCTCGATGGCAAAGCGCAATTCCGCCATTTGCCGGGCAAAATGAAACTTGCGTACTCTGGCCACGCCTTCCTCCGGCGAACTGGCCGTGGATAAAAGCATACGATTCCACGCCCGTACACTCATATCCGTGTGCCCAGAAAAGATATCAAGCAGTTGCTCAGCATGCGTTACTGTCGGTTCGACTATTTGGAATTTGTGCAAATCCAAGCCTGTAGTTGCAAATGCCTTGCCAATATCTTGGTTGGTCAATAGATTCACGGCCAAGGTGCCACCCGTAAATTTGGTGACAAACTCGCCCAATGCCGTTTGGTCACATGTGAATTTCACAACACGGTGATCTCCACCCTGCGGGCAATGTCCCGGACATACGGTTCCCCGGTCGCATTTTTGCCCATCCAGCGCGAGGGTGACCTCATAGGCGCCGGTTCCAGTGCATTTTACGTTACACACACCGGCGACAATGTGGCCGCACCAGACTTGTGCCTGGGAAGCAGTTGCGGAATTCATTCCCGTGCGATCCGTCTCGTATTTTCCATCCGCGCACAGATGGCAAAATTGATAGTTACTATCGGGTTCAATAGACTCTATTGCAGATCCTATTTTACCAACATCTGCCCCTCCCTCGGTTGAAAATGATAAAACATCTATGCCAAATTCACCTACAACATCATTCACGACGAGTTGATCTGCCACATTTTGAAATAGATCACATGCCACTCCGACTGGACCCGCATTTGGGTCACTGTTCCCTGGACTCAAAATGGAGGCCCAGTGTTGGGCAATTCCAAGACTATTCCGAGCAGGAAAATCATTCTCATGCGATGGGAGCCCCGCCGATTCAAGTGCTACCGCTAGCGCAACTCCAGACGGCGGAATAGAATAAGTGCCTTTGGTTTGGCCCAAAGCAGGAAAAATACCACTCACATAGAAAGTTTAGTGTCTTTTTCATGTAATGTCAATTCGCGAATGAATCATTCAATTTTCCTTGCACGCAAAAACTTATGAATATACAATCGAATCATTGCTCATGTCTCAGGGCCATAGCGATTTTTGTCGCCCGATCTCATTGCCATGGTCGGGTCAGTTAAAGGTCTGTCGCAACCCCCGCGAACGGTCTTCCGCGATTTTTTGCCGTAATTTGTCCAGAATTTGCCAAAAATCCGCCAGAGATCGTAAAAGAATTGACAAACGCATTCTTCCCAGCAACATGATCTGCGAATCCTCGAGAATTCAAAAGTGAAGGTTTAATATGAAAAACATCGCCGATACCGCCGCGTACGCAACAGATATTGTTAACGGTGATTGGAAACTGCAAAAATTTCCAGTCCCGCAACTGCCGCCTGGTTTCAAACTGAAACCCTCGTTTTTACGAGAACTTCCTGCGTCTTTAGGACGGGCCAGCCCGCTGCCAGCTGCAAAAACCATTTGGGGAATATCTACATTAAATAAAAAATAAGCTACTATATCCGATCGGAAAATCTATGACAACCAAATAAAAAGGGAAGAAAATGATAACAAATTATTTCCTCGGCGAATTGACCGAGGACAACAAGAGCATTAAACCTTCCAATTCCGATGTTGTATCCCGTGGGCTTTCCCATAGGTACTTCGAGGTGTTATTTACTCTGGCATTAATGTTCACTGTGCTTAACCTTAGCCTGCAAATAGAAAGTCCAGGCGGCGAGAATTTTTCCAGACTTCGCGTCCGATCCGCTATAGAATCGGGAATTGTGGCCGTAAATCTGGGTTTTTAGACTTTTTCAATGGGTTGTGAGATTTTTTCGTAAAATCTGTTTGACTTATTTTGTAGAAATCATAGCAAAGTCCACGAGATGCGTCTTATAAATCCCGGATTCGGGAAAGTTTCCGCCGCTTTTTGCCGCCTGATCAAGTGGTAAAGAGTTGCGGTTGATCTTTGACAGAAATATTAATGCGAATTGCGAAACTTTGGCATGAAAAAGGTTTGGCAGTGATTTGTTGTACATAACGGCATTGCGCAAATTAGCCATGGAAGTTTTATTTGTAGTCTTTGATCGCTATTGCAAGGTTGCTTCAAGGTTGCCTTGGGTTCGCGATTAAAGACATCAAGTCGCGCGCGTCATTTGCCAATTCCGCGGCAAATTTATTAGCCATTTCGTGCATAGCATGGACAATGGATTCTTCCGTTGAATTTACCCCAAGGGCCACGAAGTCACTGTAAGATTTTGCGTATAAGGAACATTTTTCCCTGCCCGCACGAAATTCACAGCGAATGCGCAATAGAACACCATCGGGAAGTGTGGGCATCCAATCTTCCACAGTAATTTGCAAAACAACATCGGGAGTAACCCACAGGGCCCAGGGGGCAACGACCACCCAATTCTGCGGAAGGGCAGCGGTCAAATATTGGCAAATAATACGCCCCAGCCCGGCTGCCAATGGCTCCCCCCAGCGCATGAAATCGTGTTGAAAAATGCGATTATTTGTATCGCTCTCTTTTTTGTAGATCAGCCGAAAGGAATTAAGGTACGCCGGAACCTCGATGGGATTAATTCCAACGATTATCTCCGGTTTAAATGGCAATTTCACTGCTGGTGATCGAAGGGTCTGCTCGTCGTCCGTACTTTGAAGCAGATAAACGCGCGTCCTATCTGGTCTTGGTTTCCCGATGATATTGGTGGTACATCCGGAGCAGAACAAAACGGCGAAAATGGCAAACAACACTTTTTTCACAGATGGTCCCCCACGTACTTCCCGCGCAGCAGCGCGTCCGGATTGCGCTCCAGGTATTCGAAAAAGAGCTGGATCACTGCTGCCGCGGAGCCCATGTTGCGCAAACATCGGTCTAGGTCAATGCGCATGGAGGACCCATCGCCAAGTAAAAGCCGCAAGTGGCGAGCGGATTCGGCAAATTCTTGAAATATCTGCCCCAGGTTTTTCCCCGTTGATGCGAAGGGGATTTGCGACAGTTGGGTGAAAATTTCTTGTACTGATGTGCCGATGGATGCATAATCGATGCTACTGAGACCCTCCACAATGGTCATCACCTGACCGCTGAGGTTTTGCAAATTGCTTGCCCGGGTGGGAATTTCGCGAATTTTTCCGCCACCAACGGATACTGGATATTGGGCACCGAGAGGTTCGTAGCTGAGCTCGACAAAGAGCTTGCCGGTTACAAAGCTATCGGTTTGCAGCGAACCAACCAATCCGCACAGCATCTGTGATTCTGGATGAGAACCTTCCGGCCAGCTCAGTGATTGCGTCCCATGGTCGCCTTTTGAAATGGTAAAGTAGGTATCATCCAGTGTTATGGTAACAGGTACGCTAATTTTCTTTTTGGCGGGGTCAAACCGAAGGGACACGCTTCGCACCTGGCCTACTTGAACACCGAGCATTTTTACTGGCGCTCCGACATCCAGCCCGTTTATGGATTCGCTAAAATCGAGGACAAAGGAATGTCTCCGGCTCCAATGGAACCCCGAAGAAAAGAGCAAAATTGCGACGACAAATACCATCACACTACCCAGGATGAACAATCCAACGGTTGTGGATGATGGTAGCTTACGCATCACAACCCAACTTAACAGCGATGGGATCTTTTGCAACTCATTACTGGCTAAAAAAGTGGCGCACCTTTTCGTGGGGGGATTTTTGGGCTAAAACGCGAGGATTCCCGATATCCAAAACGGAGCGGCTGTCCGGGTCAAAAAATGCAACACGGTCGGCAACTGCGAAAATGCTGGCCAGTTCGTGGGTGACGAGAACGAATGTGACGCCCTGGTTGTTGCGGATGTGGAGAATGAGCTCATCCAATTTTCGAGACGTGACGGGATCCAGTCCGGCCGATGGTTCATCAAAGAAAAGGATGGCTGGGTTTCGCACCATTGCCCGGGCGATCCCGGCCCGCTTGATCATTCCCCCGGACAACTCGTGGGGAAAAAACGATTCAAAACCCGCCAGGCCAACCATGCTAAGTTTGAGCGCGGCGATATTTAACCGCTCTTCGACGGTAAAATTTGAGGAATTTTCCAGGGGCAACGCCACATTTTCTCCTAAGTTCATGGTCGTCCAAAGGGCGCCACCTTGAAAAAGGACACCAAACTGTTTCCGGGCGTGTCTCCGTTCGGCTTCGTCAAAGCTATTGATGTCGTAGCCATTCAACGTGATAGCCCCCGGATCCGCGGGTTCTAGTCCCATGAGATGGCGCAGGAACGTACTTTTTCCGCAACCGCTGGAGCCAATGACGGCAAAAATTTCGCCTTTTCCGATGGACAAATTGATTCCTTCGATGAGCGTCCGTCCATCGTGGCGGAGGGTGAGCCCGTTTATTCGCACCGTTGCCGCGGCTGGCGATTCGTTTTTTTCCATCGCCACAACCATAATCCAAGGCAAAATACGTTGACAAGTTTGACTCCGTTTTCTCTGATTCGGCCTTCGATGCTCGGTAGCTCAGTGGTAGAGCGGTCGGCTGTTAACCGATTGGTCGCTGGTTCGAGCCCAGCCCGAGCAGCCACTCAAATGGGGCGGCAATCTGTGCATCGCATTAATATTTCTGTCAAAGATCAAATGCCGCTTTCAATCACTCGATCGGGTGGCCAGAAGCGGCAAAAACTTTCCCGAATTCGGGATTTGTAAGACGTGTCTCGCGGACGTTTCTAAGATTTTCACAAAGCAAGTCAAACAGATTTTACAAAAAAGTCCCACAACCCATTGGAAAAGTTAAAAGATCCAGATTCATGGGCACAGTATCTGCCGTAATTACGACTTTGAGGGCGGATCGGACGCGAAGTCTGGAAAAATCCTCCCCGACCGGGCAAGTCCTCTGGCCTGATTACTGGCAGGCATTTACCGCGCTGAAATTTTACAATGCGCATGGGTATCATTCGCTTGCTGGCGTATCGCCAATGGAATTCGGACTAAATATCCCGAAGCCAAATTCTGCATTATTCCCAGCATAATAAATAGCATTACAACCAATAAGCGGCGGCGGCGGCGGCATGGGGAATCAGTGGAAATTTGGATTGTGAGGGATAAGCGGGAGGAATAATAAGGTCTGAGCCATGTCCGAAATATCAATTGAGCACGTGACTAAGCGGTTTGGGACGGTCGTTGCCTTGGATGATATAAATCTGGATATTGAGCATGGTGAGCTATTTTTCCTCCTTGGACCGAGTGGCTGCGGCAAAACAACGCTGCTGAGGGTGTTGGCGGGATTTTATACCCCCGATGTGGGACATATTCTGAATGCGGGCAAGGATATTACTTCGAAGCCGACCCACAAGCGGCAGGCTGGGATGGTTTTTCAAAATTACGCCCTGTGGCCGCACATGACCGTCGCAGAAAATGTGGCCTTTGGCCTTCGGCAAAAAAAGCTACCCCGGCAGCTCATCGAAGAACGCCTGATCGCCGCCTTGGAAAGCGTGCGCATGGAACAATACGCCAACCGCAAGCCCAACGAACTATCCGGTGGACAGCAGCAGCGAGTGGCCCTGGCGCGTGCCCTGGCGGTCCGGCCCAGATACTTGCTTCTTGACGAACCACTTTCCAACCTGGATGCCCAACTACGCAACGAAATGCGCATGGAAATTCGTCGCATATGCAAGGAGAACCAACTGACCACCGTCTACGTTACCCACGATCAGAAGGAGGGACTTTCTATCGCGGATCGGATTGCCGTGTTTTCTCGGGGGCGTGTGGAGCAGGTGGGCACGCCCATTGACATCTATAAGCGACCAACGAGTCGTTTCGTGGCACATTTCATTGGAGAGAGTAATTTTCTAGAGGGTACCGTTATAGCAGAGGACGGCTCTTTTTGGACGGTTAGCACGTCCCTTGGAACAATTCTTGGCGTTCAATCTGATGACCCAACCCCGCTCCATCCGGGGGATCATGTTTTTCTTTCCATTAGACCCGAAGCCATTCGGCTGCGCGGGGAATACATCGACCGCAATGCCTTCGAAGGAGGTCTCATAGGGATTAGTTACTTTGGCGAAGTAGCCCACTACGATTTTTCCTGCAATGGCGTCAACCTCAAAGTATCTGAACTCAATCCCAGGCACTTGGAAATTTCTATGGCGACTCCAAGCATCGCAAACATCCGCCCAGAGGACGTGCTCGTCTTAGTTCGGTAGTTTTTTTCAAAAAAAAAATGTTGCATTTTTTCTATGCCTATATAGCCACACAGCATGAGTGTTGTTCAATCTGGTCAATCTGCTGTTCGTCTAAGCGATTTTGGCGCGCTAAAGGGGCCATATTCGGGGGCAATTCACTGTCCAGATGCCTTGGTAACTTTTGACTCATCGGCGGTACCAGCTCTTCCGGATCTAATGGCCATTGCTAACACAATTGGTGAGTGTTACCTAAACCGGCCCGATGCCTGTCGCCGTATCTTCCTGGCTGTTTGCAAAAATATTTCGGGAGCGACCGTCCTCCCCCTGTGTGCGGTGATGGACGCCATGCACCCCGGGTGGAACCACAACATGCCATCCGTGGGAGCCCCCGTGAAAAATCACAGCATTCATGAAGTCCAAATTGCAAATACTCCGCGCGACTGGCAGGTATCTAGAGATGCTACGGGCGTCACCGTCGACGAAATCGGAGATTTTGGTCAATCAAGTTTGGAGCAATTGAATCAATGCCTTATTCAACGACCGCCAACAAACGTTCGGCTGGCCCAGGGCGTTCACACGCAATTGGCCACCATTGGGCGGGTTTTTACCGTGTTGGGTGAATTCTTTCAACAAGGAGGGTTCTCTGGCACGGGAAATGCTTCTCTAGCAGCAATGTGCACGGCACTGGCTAAGCTCTTTTTCGCCATAAACACACTACCAGGGGAAGATGTCGAACGCGGCTATCGCCTGTACCGCCTTGCCCCCGCCCGGCCCCTAGCGGCCGGGCCAGGTTTACCACCGCCGTCCGCTGAAAGGCCGTTACTGGAGAGGATCACAGGACACTTTCGCATCACGCCAACTGACAGTTGTCCCATTGTCGTTCAAATTGGCGGTCGCGTTTCCATGGATGATTTTAAGCGTGATTTGCCCATAATCGCTAATGGGGAGCTGCAGTCCAAACACGTAAGCAGTATTACCGAAAGCATCTGGAACGGAGGATGGACGTACCAGACGTTGCAATCCTACCTCATGGGGCTGGCCGCAGGCCGACGACAACGCCAGCAAAATTTACGCGAATTCGGTCTTCCCGCTCTGCCGACGGCTCGTGGTCCCGATGTTCCGCCAAGTGCCAATCCGCCATCCATTACCCCGAGTGTTCCTGCGGTGCCGGCGGCAAGCGTTCCACCGAATCCCGCTTCGGCGCCCAAGCCCGCTGCCCCATCGGTGGCGCCGCTGCAAGTAAGGGACTTAGCTGGGCGAATACTTCTCTCCATCAGATGGAGATTTAACCTTGGACCTAATGATTTGGCGCCAATTGGCCAAAGCGTGACGTTCGGTGATAAAATTTTAGATCTCACGCAACCCGCAGTCATGGAGGGATTTGTCGAGATTCTCTGTTGCATTCTGCGAACGGATTGCCCCGCGGCTATAGATGTACTTTTGCGTAAAAGGTCCGAATTGACCACTGGCCTGTCACAGGGAGATTGGACTGTACTGAGGTTCCTCACTTTCATATTCACATGCATCAGGCAAGGTGTAAACGGGCAACAATCGGCTAATTGAAATTTCAAGGGTGCTGGGATGACGAAACTTTTGTGAAAATGGAAATATGTTTTGACCGGTGTGTCTTTCCGGTCGAGAAGTGGGCTTCTTTATGAGTGCGGGAGGTAGGATTTTTTATTCGCCCTCTGGCGGATTGGGTTTTCGCGCGGAGGAAAATAACGGGGTGCCGGAGCTTTTCGTTACCCAAATTGGATATGTGGTCGTCAGCGATGTGATCCATTTGCGAGACGCTATTTGGGAGACGGGGTGCGACAGACTCGTGCTCTCCAGAAACATTACCTTGCTCGTGCTAATCGGTCTCGAGGCGTGTGTCGCCTGTATAGAACATGGGGGACCAAATGTGCTACGACGTTCATTATGGAAGTGCGGATCCAATGTGGCCGAGATTTGGTCCTTATTTTGCTTTTTTAGCTGGATCGTCCGCACGCAGCCAGATCCCAATGGCATGATCGTTTGTGATACCACGTGGATGCATGAGGGTAATCCCGTTGATCCCGAAATTCTCCCAACGGGGACCCATGTGGACCCTCTGGTGGACGCACAGTATGCATTACTCAAGTCCGTTCAATCCAGCGCACAAACCCAATGGGGGCTGTTTACGAGCGGCAGACCTGTGCTCACGCAAGTCGGAGGCTTTGGTCCTGATCCACTTGGAAATCTGGTCGAAGGCTTGGCGACATATCCTCCGTTGGTCTTTTTTTTAAACAGGCAAGTCTCCGCTGAAATCATGGTGGCTCTGCTGTGGGCTGGCAGATTCATGTGGGAAAATGCCCCCGGAGACCCGCGCACGCCGGTGGTCATCCGATTGCTCTGCATGCTCAACTTTATCCTTGAAAAAACTCCAACGGAGGGTCCACGCGGTTATCTCCAGTACACTTTTCAGCGGCAACTCGACTGGCCCCATGGTGGCGACTGGGGAGACGGGCCTAAAGTCTTGCGAGGGGCAGAAAGTGTCCTCCGACGGCTCCAAGAAAGCTTGACCTAACGCACTGATTGATTATTGTAAAATTCGATGGACGATAATCAGAAAAACGCAGATGGCTTGGACTACACCGCGGATAAGATTCAAAAACTTGAGGGCCTGGAGGGTGTTCGCAAGCGGCCGGACATGTACATCGGCGATACTAACGAACGCGGCTTGCATCATTGCGTTTTTGAGATCGTTGACAATTGCATCGACGAGGCGCTAGCTGGGTACTGTCAAAATATCGCAGTGACGGTTCACGCCAATGGCGCCTGCTCCATCGAAGACGACGGGCGCGGTATCCCCGTGGACATACACCCCAAATACCAAATCCCAGCATTGGAATTGGTTTTGACCAACTTGCACGCGGGGGGGAAGTTTGGCAAGGGCGCCTATCAGGTATCCGGCGGACTGCACGGCGTGGGGGCGAAGTGTGTCAATGCGGTTTCTGAGCATTTCGAAGCGGAGGTACGGCGGGGCGGGAAAGTCTATCGCATGGAATTCATCCGTGGGAAAGTGGAAGAAAAAATGAAAATCGTCGGCGATGCCCAATCAACGGGGACACGCATCACGTTTTTGCCCGACCCGGAAATTTTCCTCACCACCCGGGAATTTCGCTATGAAATTCTTGCCAAGCGTCTTCGGGAACTTGCCTTTCTGAATCCCGGCATACGCATCCGGCTCGGGGACGAGCGGACGAACAAAAACGAAGTATTTCTCTTTGAAAACGGCATTAGCGAATACGTTACCTACCTCAACGCCAATAAAAACGTCCTTCACACGCCGCCTATCACGCTTTCCGGGGATGCGGCCACCGATCCTGCTCGGCCGGAACTGAAGACCGCCGTGGATGTGGCCATACAGTACAATGACTCCTATAACGAGCAGGTTTATGCCTATGCCAATTCCATTTTCAATATCGAAGGCGGGACCCACCTCTCCGGCTTCCGAACCGCGCTCACCCGCGTGCTCAATGCCTATGCCAAGCAGAATAACCTCATCAAGGATAAGGACCCGGCCATTACTGGCGATGACGTCCGCGAGGGACTCACGGCTATCATTTCGGTGAAGGTCCCCGAGCCACGTTTTGAGGGGCAGACCAAGACCAAACTATCCAACGGCGAGGTGGATGGGATTGTTCAAAAAATCGTCGGAGATTCTCTCAAGTACGTGCTGGAGACGACCGCCGGCCTAGGGAAGAAGATCATCGACAAGTGCCTCAATGCGGCGCGGGCGCGCGAGGCGGCTCGGCGAGCGCGGGAAACGGTGCGTAAAAGTGCCCTTGGGGGCGGTAGTTTACCGGGTAAATTGGCGGATTGCTCGGAAAAGGACCCATCCCTTTGTGAAATGTTCATCGTCGAAGGCGACTCGGCGGGCGGATCCGCCAAGCAGGGGCGCAACCGCCAAACCCAGGCTATCCTCCCCCTGCGCGGCAAGGTGCTCAATGTGGAAAAAGCGCGCCTGGATAAGGTACTGACCAATGCGGAAATTCGCGCCATGATCACCGCCTGCGGCACTGGCATTGGCACAGGCGAAGACGGCGGCGGCTTTGACATCTCCCGCTGCCGCTACCACAAGGTGATCATCATGACCGACGCGGACGTGGATGGGGCACACATTCGCACGCTCCTGCTCACGTTTTTCTTCCGGCAGATGCGCGGATTAATAGAGAAGGGCTACGTTTATATTGCTCAGCCACCGCTTTATAAAATTAAACGCAAGCGGCGAGAGCGCTACGTGCAGGATGACGGCGAAATGAATCGTATCCTCGTTGAATTGGGATTGGAGGACGTTTCTCTGACCCGTTTGGAGGACGGGCATATCTTTTCCGACGAACAACTAACCTCCCTCGTTGAAATCATCGAAAAAATCGAGACCCTTGGGAAAAACCTGCGGGCCCACGGATGTGATCTCGCCCGTTATTTGGACCGGCGCCACGGGGACTGCGAATTGCCCAAGTACATGGCCAAGATACGCGTTGGCAACACGGAAACCCATGAATTTCTCGATGACGATGACGCTCGCGCCACGTTTTACGCCGATCACCAAATCGCAGATGTCGTATCCGATGGTGTTATTCAGCGGGAGCGGGAAGTGGACGGCGTGGTATTGCGAGAACGAATCCTAGTGCATGAAGTTCTGGAGGCGGGACAGTTGCGCCAATTGCTTTGTCACTTGCACGAAAAAGGGTTTGCCAATGAAGCCTTTACGCCGTCTGAAAACCCGCTCCATGCCCTGGGGGAACGGGGAGAGTCCCAAAAATCCGCGCTTTTGCTACATTCCATTTTGCAGCTTCCGGACGCGCTGCGCACCATCGGCCGCAAGGGATTAACCATCCAACGCTATAAGGGCCTGGGGGAAATGAATCCACCTCAGCTTTTCGAGACCACCATGGATCCGAAGCGGCGAAACCTCCTCCAGGTGAGCATTGCCGACGCAGCCCGCGCCGAGGCCACCTTTTCCATGCTCATGGGAGAGGACGTGGAAATTCGCCGCAATTTCATCGAGGAGAACGCGTTAAATGTGGTAAATTTAGACATTTGACCGGGACGGCTTTGCAATGCGCGGCGGCGGCCGCAAGACTTGAGTTTTTTATACTGGCGAAAGTTTGATCGAACACGGCTTCTTGAAGCCAGTATGAGGATGGCCTTTATTCTAAATCCTCGTTAATTAAGGCAAGTGTCCTTTGCGCAGGGTCTAACGGGACAAATCGATTGGATAAGTAAAGTTTTCGCATGATTTGGAGCATTTCTTCTTCTTCCGCCGGAGGCATCTCCTCACATGTCATATTTCGAGGGCTCAAGTAGCAAACTATGGCTCTTATTTCCAGGTTAAAGCTGTATTCCAACAATTCCGGGAGTTTGGAAAGCAAATACCTTCCGATCCCTTTTCGACGGTACTTTGGATAGACATACAACTCTTCTAAATAACATACGTATGCTCGCCAAAACCCGCAGTCATTCTCGGCTTCTTTATAAACATCCCAATTTACCAATCTATTTACGCAAAGCTCCGTATCGCCACTAATCATATCCGCAATATCCACAATGTCATCACCGATATCGGCAATCCCAAACGCATCAAACATTCGTGCGACTATACGGGCCACTTTGGGCCCTCTTTCAACGTCTTGATTCTTGTATATGTCGATCCATACGCAAAATGCATATTTTTCCTCGTATTCCATATTGCCAAATAATGAAATCTCATCACCGACTGAAAAATAGAAACTTCGTTCCGGGCGATTTGGGACAAATTCGAGACTGATTTTCTTGTTATTTCGAATGTTATTGCGCCTAGATTTATCCAGTGACATGATGTGTGCGTGCTGGAAATGTCATTCGTTGTCAAGTCATCACTTTTAACATAAAATAGCCAATTAATAGCTCGTGCTTAGTTGTATTTTACAATTACCGCCTTTTCCCTGAATTTGCCGAATCAGCCGATGCCTCAATCCGCTGCATCTTTGATTCCAAGCTTTATTGCGACCGACATATTGATGTTAAATCCGGAAATTTGAGTTTTGCAATTCGCATATTCATCGCCTCCTGCGATTTGAGCCGTGGGTCACCCAAAATTTGCCAAAAACTCGCCGAAATTACAAAGCAGTTGACAAATGCCCGTCTTCCAGCAATATGGTCTCAGAGTTCGAATTCTAGAAAAGAAAGTTCAATATGAAAAATGCTACCATTATCCACACATTCCCGAGAGATATTTTTAATGGTGATTGGGGGCTGCAAATGTTCCCAGCCCTCGGACTGCCACCCGATTTCAAGCGGGAACCCTCGTTTTTACGAGAATTTCCTACGTTTTTAGAGCGGGCCAGCCCGTTGCCAGCGGCAAAAGCCGTTGGAAAAATGTCTTCATTGGTGCGGGGCGGAAAAGCGCATAAGTTTAAATTTCCCGACCTTCTCCCCGAACAACAAGAACCGATAATAACACAATTCATTGTTTCTCCAGAAACATGCAAACTGGAGTGCAAAAAAAATATCCATTCCGCCGCTCAAAAATTCAATAGATTTTCCATGCCCAAAAGCTTACAAGGCTGGGGTAAAATTTACTTTGAAGCACAATTAAATTTCTTCAAGTTACGGCATTGTAAGGAGGCAGCTGTTCTCCCATGAGCTACACACAAAAAAAACATCAAATTGACTTTGAAAGTCAATCTGCCCATCCACTCCAACGAATGAGCGGGGAACATTCGGTCGTTTCCGTCGCCTGGGCAACGGCAGCGTCGCGCGTGGGAGGGCTTTTTCGGGACGTTGTTATATTTGCCTTGCTGGGCCTGTCCCCGTGGAACGGGGCCTTTCTTTTCGCCTTCACCGTCCCGAATCTTTTCCGGCGTCTTTTCGGTGAGGGTGCCCTTACATCAGCGCTGATCCCCGTCTATGCGGATGTTTTCCAAAAAGATCCACCGGAGGCCCATCGCCTCCTCAACGCCGTTCTTACCCGCCTAACGTTGGCACTTTTGATTGCCATTGGAGTTTTTGCCCTTTGCGTGGCCGGTCTGTGGCCGTTTTTGAGCGCATCGGGGACCCGCGCCCTGGGACTAACCGTTTTGCTTTCCCCCTACCTGATTTGCGCATGTATAGCGGCAATGATCTGTGGTGCGCTAAATGTAGAAAATACTTTCGGTTGGCCGGCTCTCACGGCGGTTTTCCTCAATGTGGCCATTTTAGCCTTTGGTCTGCTGGGGTTCTTTTTGGGTAAAGAACGGCCTCTGCAATGCACATTGTTACTATGCGCCGGTGTGCTGGCAGGCGGTGGATTGCAAATCTTGATTCCCTGGTGCATGCTGCAGCGAAAGGGCTGGCAATGGCGTATGGAGCAGCTCCCATCGGAGTCCATGGGACGGCTCTGGAAGCTGTTTCTTCCCGCGATTCTGGGCGCGGCAGTGACGCAAATTAATACCACACTTTCCCGCATACTTGCCTACTGTTTTACACCCGATGGCATTTCGACACTCTATCTGTCTAGCCGGCTAACAGAGCTTCCACTGGGAATTTTTGTCTTTGCCATCGCATCGGTTGCCTTTCCCGGTCTGTCGAAAGCAGCGGCCGGCGGTGACTTTGCCACTTTTTCCGAGAATTATCGCCGGGCGCAACGGGGGATTCTCATGGTCACCATCCCCGCGGCAGTGGGGCTTATTTGCTTGGGCGAACCGATTTTGCGGGTGCTTTTTCAATGGGGAAATTTTTCCGAGGGGGACGTTGAACGCGTATTTCCCGTGCTTTGTGGCTCGGCGGTGGGTATCCCATTTTACGCCCTCGGAGCAGTCGCCATTCGTGCTTTTCACGCGCAACAAAGCATGCGCGCCCCCTTGCACATTGGCATCGTAAACATGGTGGCAAATCTTTTTTTGACCGCGTCCTTTCTTGTTCCCTTTGGCGTCACGGGAATGGCCGTTGCCAACTCCCTTGCGGCGCTATTTCAGTGGTTTTTATTAGAACGCTTGCTGAAACGAACTTTACGACCATCAGCCACACAACAACATCGTCTATTACCAATTGTATTTGCATCGGGCGGGCTAATATTATGGATCTCGTTCGCGCATTTCTTTTTGAGCTATTTTCATTTCGCCGATAAAACCACCGCGCTTTTGAAAATTTTAATCGATATCACATTCGGCGGAGCAATTTACGTGCTAATCCTCAGGGTGATGCATTTTGCCGAAGTATCTTTGCTTATGAGATTTTTAGGAATTTCCAACCAAAAGCACCTGGACAGATAAACAATCGCAAATGGGTTTAGTTACAAGACAGCTTTGAATCAACCTTTTCTTGCAATAGCAATCATTCGCCATGTACAAGTCCGCTGCGCCAATTCATGAATGATACCATTTCACATAACAAACCCCAAGCCAAGCTCTTTCCAAGCTAGAACTCCACAATTCGCGTTAATATTTCTGTCAAAGATCAAATACCGCCTTTTACCACTTGATTAGGCGGCAACAAGCGACAAAGGCCTTCGCCGTGGTGCCATTAAATAGATATCCGAACTAAGAAACACGGCGTACGTCCTTACCATCTCCGTCACGCTACTCCTTCCTCGGGAATAACACCGCTACGCCCGAGGTGTCCGCAATATATATTTAAGGCTTCCTAAGGCCCCCAAAGGAGCTTTAGCGAAACCCTCCCCCGAATCCGGGGTTTATAAGACGCATCTCGGTACCCTTTCTACGATTTTTACAAAGCAAGTCAAGCGGATTTCACTGAAAAACCTCAAAGCGCACTGAAAAGGTTAAAACCCCGGATTTATGGCCACAATACCTGCCACAATTACCGTTCAAACGGCAGCATAAACGTAAGGCCTAGAAGAATCTTCGTTGGCTAGACTTTTTGATTTCACTATTGCCAATGTGCGCCAGTCTAAAAACCTTGCGGTTCGTATCCGGATGTATTGTTTGGTCGCTTATCTCCAACCATTTACCTGACAAATGATGCTGTGGGCGGCGATTATTTCAGCCGATTTTGTGGCGGCTTCAGCGTTCCCGGGGTTTTTATCGGGGTGATATTTCATCATGTGAACTCTATAAGCTCTATTCACTGCACTTTTATTTTTTCCTTCTTCCTCTGTTATTTTAAGTACTGAACATGCCTTGGCATAACCCCCATTGCTTGATTGGGACCTGGTACGATCAACTTTTTCCACTTCGGAGATTTGGATTGTGGCATCATTTGTTATCTGCACATTTGGTGCTTCGTAACCTGCTAGCACCGCGTCGAGTGCGCGGCTCGTATGCCACGCACCAGTTATATGCACTTTTATTGGGACCCCATTCGGATAAATTAGACTGCCGAAATGTCGGTTTTGATCATTAGGCCCAGGAGGCCCATCACAGGAATCAATGGTAACCTCTTTAAGGCCGAGACATTGCGAACAGCCAAGTCCGCCGCGAATTAGACATCTCACCATACGGACCCTTTCAACGCTTGCGCCAAGGTCAATACCGCCACAAGGCATGTCGAAATTTTCGCAAATGACATCCTTAGTATTACGCAAACGGCTAAGATCAAGACTTTTTTTCTGTTGCCCATGCAACAAGTAGATTCGCGTAATATTCTGGTATTCGTTCAGTTCTTCCTGTGAAATCGAAATTAAACCCCTAAATTTTCTGCCATCAAAGCATTGCACCTCAAGAATTCCATTCGCATCAGAGTTTTTGATCCGAATGGCCGTTGTCCGGCGCAGCGCCCTTCTTTCCCGATCCGTTCGAAAACAGCGAGCATTGTCCACAACTTTTACGTTTGCTCCCCAACCCTTAACTTGTTGACGCAATTCGGCGAGGTCACCATCGGAACTCCATTTACCCGTTATTATTATTTTCAAGTTATTGCTTCCGGGTACAGGCATATGCGTGGCATTATGCGCACAAAATTCTCTGTGGCTGCCACCTATGGTCAGGCGCTCAAGGCACGTGTCCGTCCAATCAATTTTCTCGAATGAACTATTTGCAAAAGTTGCACTTTTCGTTGCCCTGGGAAGTGTGATCCAGCCCCGTCCTTTGCATTCAAAATGATCCGCATCAACGTTTGTGATATATCTGAGTTCACGCAAATTTAACGATTGGTTTTCGATTGTAATGTTGCGCAAATTAAGTTTGCGAATATTAGGGTAATCGTTTAGGATGGATAGATCATCCACTCTAACAATTTCGCCAACTTTCCCACCTTCATCCACGGGCCAAATAGAAAATTTTCCCATTGAATGATTCCAACGCACATTAACCGATTGTGCCGTCGCAAACATAGGGTGCCGATCGGCCGTCACCACCGTGGGTGTGTCCTCCCGGTATGGAATATCGTCCGCTGCAGGCCGTCCCATCTTATTGAGTTCCGGGACTGACGCCATGGACTCCGGCTGCCATACCGCATCCACAACCGGAATACCCAATCCTTCCATCATTTGATGGATCTTCCGCAGCGCTAAACCGTTTCGCCAGCCTGACGTTATGCGGACTTGCAGATCATCATTCGTTGGCAGTTTTACATCAAAAAGTGGATTCACTTGTCCGCCACAGCTACCAAGGCTAATCTCCCTAAGGCGTGGGCACTTGCGCAAGTCAATCAACCCAAAGGCACCGGTCCCGCTTAGAAAGACCTTCTCCAGTGAAGCTGGAGGCACGAGCCTGACACCATTTTCGCAACGAAAATCTTGTCCGGTAAACTTTTTAATGTGTTGGAGTGAGCATAGGTCCATTGACCGCTCAAGAGATACGTTAGAAAGGTCAATTTCTTGGATATTTGGGAATGCGTTTAGTATGGCCACGTCTGGAATCTCGACACATCCAGCGCATTTACCATCCTCCCCGGTTGGGAAAATCGTAAAACCGCCACTGCCGTCGGGGAGTACGCGAACCCTGCGCGCAAATGAAAGGGTTTCGCGCACGACTGGATCATTCCACCGCTCGCCATCAACCTCGCTGGCGGCGGCTTCCCCGTAATCAGCTCCCTCAGCGGCAAATTCAGAATCCGATGAAAATTGTCCCCCGGCATAGGCAACTTTGACCGGCAACCCAGCGGTAGCGGCAAACTGCACAATGTCATCATATCCGGCACCGCGTTGGAGCATATGATCGATGGCAATAAGCGCGTGGAGGGGTGATTCCCCGGCGGCCACTGGGTCCGCGAATCGACATCGGACGGCATAAAGTATCACACCACCGATTCCCGAGACAAGGAGGGCAAGGCGGACAAATTGGCCAAATCCATAGGCAAATTGACCCCTAATGCGAACCGTTGGGCAAACGACTTTCGTACCCACATCCGAGAGTGCGAGCCCCATTGGGGTGTTTTTGTAATCAAGGCCCAGTAAACCTGGCATGAAGCCGCCGATGGACGAATTATTTAAAAGCCCGTCACTGCACACACATATTAGTTTAAATTATCATACGTATTTGTCAAACATCGCCCCAATAACCCACCTGGCTTTTGCCCTCCGTCCCGGAGCCCGCACCAATAATGGTGGGCCCTGCAGGATTCGAACCTGCGACCAAGGGATTATGAGTCCCCTGCTCTAACCGCTGAGCTAAGAGCCCTCCGCAAGGAGGGATCTGCTGGTAAAACCCTTCATTGCAAGGGCAAAATTGGTACGCTGCACGTTTAGCGTATATTCGGCAAAAATCCCGTTCCACGTCCATCCGCCTTTGAAAATTTTTTCCGCCATTCCCAGGCATCGTGGAGAACGCGTTCCATGCCCAAGGGGGCATGTCGCCAAAGTTCCCGCACGGCCAGCGTCACATCCACTTGCGCGGTGGGAACCAAGTCCAATGGCGTCCCTTCGTCCCGAATGAAAATTTCCCGATGGGTGACATTTTTAACCATGGCTATGATTTGGCTCAGTGGCAGCGGCATCCCCGATGCTAGCACGAACGTCTCCATGCTTGCCTGATTCCCAAGCCGGCGCAGGGCGACCATATGTGCCTCGGCGGCGTCCGCAACGTGCAGGATGTCGTAGATCGGATCGCCGGGTATGGAAATGTGTTCTCGCGCCCCAAAGGCGACGTCCGTCAGGGCGGTGATCAAATTGTCGGAACCGGGCCAGGGGCCGATGGTCCCATCCCCGGCGGCGCCACCAATATTCCCCATGCGGAAAACGATGCAGCTCAGTTTTTCCGCGCGCACCAGGTCTGCCAAAAGGTCCTCGCAATGGGATAACGTTTTCCCCAGCGGATTTGCAGGATAAACGGGCGTGTTTTCATCCACCGGTTCCGGAGCATTGGGTCCGTAAATGTCCAGGGATGAGGATAGGACCACCCGGCGGATTCCATGTTTAATAAGCGTTTGCAGCAAATAGAATACGGCGATGAAATTATTATGATAATAGTGAAATGGCATTTTCAAAGACCTTTCCCCGCCATTGAACAGGGAGCAAATCACACAGGCATCGATGGCGTACTTCCGCAGGACGTCTTCCACGCCCATGACCAACCCGCCATCCGTTTGGAAAAATGGTACCTTTTGGGGCAAAACTCCCCGCTGTCCCGTTAACAGATTATCGATGACCACCGCCTCGTCACCGCGCTTTAAAAGCCCGTGGACCAAGTGACTTCCCAGGTAACCAGCACCGCCCACCACTAAAACTCGCATGGCACAAAAATGGTGCGAGCGAAGGGACTCGAACCCTCGGCATCCACCTTGGCAAGGTGGCGCTCTACCAACTGAGCTACACTCGCAACGCCAGAACGGTTGGGAAAATGCCTGCCGTTGTCAAGTGTGCGAAATGTAACTTTTCGGCCGCTGTGCTTTTGATGCCCAAGGAGAGTAGCCAGGAATCCACCTCACGAATTTGCTGGTTAATCAATCGGGAGATATGGTTGCCAATGGGTCCCAGCCATGTTCCCCTGCGCGTTATTAAAAATGTGCCATGGATTTTGCGGTGCAGCATTTTGGTTGTATGTAATCGTCTGCGTTGCCGTATGCACTATGATGGTGCGCCTAAATGCATATGCCGCCAATGCTACATCAATCAATTCCCCCCAGCCGCCATCGTATTGCAGAACGGCATTGGCATAAATCCAAAGTAACTCTGCATAATTGTTCATCTGCCACATTCCAAATGTCGTAGGGAGAAGATTTTCAATTGTTGTAGTTTCGTCTAAGTTTAATGCATTGATTGCCTGTGGAGCACCAGCTGGAAATCTATTTTCGTTTCTGCGAAATATCGCCAAGAGCCATCGAGCGTAATGGTCCGCTTGAACTCCGTGTAATGTACGCTGTAGGTCTTGGTCCACGGTTTGAGTTTCGATAACCCGCAAAGCTACTCCAAATAATTGTCCGCGGATAGGACCGTGGGAATCCTCATTCCCGTGTATTATAACAGCGAGTGCTCTTTGGAGGCAATTTCCATCGCCTCTGACATTCCCAAGATCAAACCCCGAAATCGGTGGGGCGGTAGCTTTAATAAGATTTTGAAAAAATTCCGAAATGCGTCTTTCATAAATGAGACATCGACCCAATTCGATCACCTCGTGAGCCATAGCTTTTTCCTCATCAGATCCTTGAGTTAGTAATCGGTTGGCGCTTTCAAATGTTCTGTGAGACCACCGTTGCAAAGCTTCTGTTTTGTCAGTTTCGCGCAATAGCTCATTCTCATTAAAATCGAAATTTGATCCATCCCCCATTATGCATAGAAATTCTGCTTCCGCATCTCCGCTATCGTTCCAAAACAAATTCCATGCAATCAAGAACTTCCCATAGTTTGAAGTGCAATCCGGAGAATGTAGCGTATCAATTCCAGTCCATTTATACATGCGTACGGCATCAAAAATGCGATGAAATATATTTTGTAGCACAAATACGTCTTCTGGCAAATTGCCAAGGCTCAGCATATCGATTTTATAATAGTCGCATATTTGTAATATCGCCAATTTCCATATGTCTAGATCTTCTCCGCGGATAAGATCCATTATTTCAGTGGTATTTTTCCCCTGCGAGAACAGAATGAATTCCAGGAAATTATATGCATCAAGATATTTCGAAATATGCACGAGTTCGTGGCCTACATCAACATGTCTAATCCCGGCATACTCTACCAATTTGCCCGCCCGATTCAAGCCTGCAGGCGTACCTTCAGCTGTGGCAGTTGAAAAATTTGGGATTGCAAGTCCCGTGCAATATACACCATCAATACGAGTTGGAATACTTTCGCCAAACGCGATATTGGATAAGCCGCCAAGGAATAGGAAGATTAAAAATTTCATATTTTGCCGAAATATCCTTAGGATAATCGAGCGGAACAATTCCAATGAGCGATTCGGCATGAGGCTGACTATGTCTAAGAGTTTTGCCATATTATATTGGCATTCCCCGATCGGAAAATCATGACAATAAGCGCAATCGGCCTCTCCGCGCAACCGAAGGACATCACATATAACCCCGATGGAAAAAGTCCCTCATAGACTTGACTATGAGGCAGGCCTGGCGTTGGAAGACACTTATGGAAGCTCGCCCAACGCTGGTGGAAATATTCAAAGGTGTTTGCGGATTTTGCGAGAAAAATTCATTATGCAAATTGCAAAACTCAAACTCCTAGATTTAACATCAGTATGCCGATCGCAATAGTCGCCCGAATCGCTCCCCAGGCGCGAAAGCGTGAAAAATTGTCTCCGACAAGTCGCTTTAATTTTCCGATGACACGTTCCACTAAATTTCTCTTCTGAAGAAGGCTTTTTTCCTCTTCCGTGTTCCTGTTTTTCATGTTCGTGCGCGCGGGAGTGATGAATCGTAACCCAGCTCGTTCGAGGCGTTCCCTAACTTGGCTTGAGCAGTAACCTTTGTCCCCAATCGCAGTCCCGATGCAACCTCGGAG
>JAITCU010000042.1 GCA_031282835.1 Puniceicoccales bacterium | reverse complement strand
ATTAAAGCGACTTGTCGGAGACAATTTTTCACGTTTTCGCGCCTGGGGAGCGGTTCGGGCGACTATTGCGATCGGAATACTGATGTTAAATCTAGGAGTTTGAGTTTTGCAACTCGCATAAACTGAATAAATACGGGTCATTTGAAAAATTTTGCCTCCTCGGCCACGATTTTTTCCGCCACGGCCGCGTCCATAAGTGGTTCCGCGGCACAGAGCTTGGCCACAGCGTCGGGACCCGCCCAAATTGCGTCCATGAGCGCATCGTACTTTGCGAATGTTATTTCATTGGAAAAGTTTTCCAACATATCCTGTCTCCCATCGGCACCGAGTTGTTTGCGTTTTTCTGGATTTTGCAAAAGATCAACAATCGCGTCGGCCGTTGCATCCACATCATTTCGCGGCGTTTGGATGCAACCTTTTTTCAATGTTTCCAAATAGGGCATGGCGGTGGATACGACGGGGAGGCCAAAGGTTTTGGCTTCGGCTATCATCATGCCCCAACCCTCTTCGTGTGATGTGCTCAGCAGCAATGCCCCCTGTGCGTAAATCGGCACCATATCTTTTTGGAATCCGACGATATTTACCGCATGGCCGATTCCGAGTTCCTGGATGCGCCTAAGACACCGCCGGTAACACCGTCGATTGTCGATGGGCCCCGCCATGATCAGACGGGCGTTTGGAACTTTTTGAAGCACTTTTGCGAATACTTCTATGGCCATCTGCGGCCGCTTCTGCCACGGATCCCACCGGCCAACCCACAATATGTTGTTGGACTCGAGCGGGGCCGGCGTGGTGGAGCGGGGATCAAAGGTCGGTAAATTTGGAAGAAAAATTGAATTTGATACCCCATTTTTCCGCCACCCGTAAAGGTCACACCTTGAAAGACAGCTGACAGCGTCGCAACATGTGTAAAGCGGAGATACACACGCCTGTTTTTCCTTATAGTTTTTGAATGGGTGATGGTTAAACATGGAATTACGCTCTTGTGCAAGGACGCGCACGCCAAGCAATTTTAAAAGCAATATGTTTATATAATTTTTCCGATCCCAATGCTCCGAGAGAATGATCAAATCTTGCGGGAGTTTTTTGATAATTTCCGCCCAATTGGCAATGCCGCTATTTATAAATTCCACTCTAACATTCGAGCTTATGGGGTAGTCGAGTCTCCCAGCTTGGTTGTCGTCAATAAAAAGGATAACATTGTAGTGGGGATCGCTTGCGAAATGGTTCGCGAGCAATGATATACTTCTTTGGGCACCGCCACCAGTTAAGCTAAAAATTCTAAGACCAATATTGATCCGCTGGCCCTCTAAAATGGGTTTTGGCTCTGGAAATTTTAAATAGGGCGCGGCTTTACATAACCACTTCCAATGTTCTCTGACCAGCGGTTCAAATGCAGCGTAGCGGTCTTCCGTCGGCAGGGAATCCAAGTATTTCTGCAAAATGGGTGCACCCGCCGCCGGAGACCGCGAAAAAAGGTCATCGGGCAAAACGGGTACACTTGGGACAACTTCGCCAACGTCACCGGCTGGCGGCGTAATAATATCCGAAAGCGAATCGGCCAGGACACATTTCCCGATGGAATCCGCCTCCGGCATAAGCGCTTCGTGCCGAGCTACTTCGTGGGGGGAGGGATAAGATCCCGGCACTCCAAGGAGTCTAACCGGGACAATACTGCCATCGATCGCATACACAACCGCAGGATAAATTTTCAAATCCACGTTATCAAGGGCTATTTCCAACGTTTCGCTTCCTCGACTAGTATTCGCTCCGCCGCTTCCGAGGCCATGAGTGGTTCCGCGGCGCAAAGCTTCGCCACGGCGTCGGGACCCTCCAAAATTGCTCCTATGAGCGCCTCATATTTCGCAATACTGCTTCATTGGAGAAATTCTCCAACATATCTTGCCTTCCCTCGGCACCGAGTTGTCTACGTTTCTCTGGATTTTGCAGCAGATCAACAACCGCATCAGCAAGGGCATCCGCGTCATTTGGCGGCGTTTGGATACAACCTTTTTTCAATGTTTCCAAATAGGGCATGGCGGTGGACACGACGGGGAGGCCAAAAGTTTTGGCTTCGCTCATGACCATGGGAAATCCTTCGAATTTCGAGGTGCTAAGCAGCAACGCCCCATGGGAGTAATATTGCTCCATATCTTTTCGAAACCCTGCGATAATCACCGAATCGCCAATCCCGAGCTCGCGGATTCGCTGGGTACAACGTCTGCAACTGCGGTATTTTCCCCACGTGCCCAGCATTATCAATCGGGCATCGGGAACTTTTTCGAGAACCTTGGCAAACGCCTCCACGGCCATCTCCGGGCGCTTCCACGGCAACCACCACTGCCCAATCCATAGGATGTCCTTGGTTTCATGCGCTGATGGCGTGACATCGGCGGGATCGAACGTGGGAGGATTTGGCAGGTAGAGCGAATTCAACAATCTACCACGGCGCCAGACATTAAGGTCCACCTGGGACAGACAGCTCATGGCATCACAGCACGAATAAAGCCCCAAGAGGCACTCAATTTTCTCCGTCAAATTGTTAAATGGACGGGTAAAAAGCACGAAATTGTGCTCCTGAGCAAGGACGCGGATGCCTAAAAATTTGAGAAGCAATATATTTTGCGCATTTCTTCTCTCGCAGTGTTCGGGACAAATGACGATGTCCTGTGGGTATTCTTCAATAATTTTTCCCCAATTAATATTGCGCGGAACTCCCACAAGTGTAATATTTTCATGTAGGGGAAAATCAATATGCTCCATTTCCCTTGCATCGACGAATATGGTGACGTGATATCTCGGGCCTTCCTCGAAATAATTGGCAAGCAATTGCATAACCCGTTCGATGCCTCCACTCGTCATTCTCCAAATCCTAATACCAATATTGATCCGCTGGCCCTCTAAAATGGGCTTGGGCTCTGGAAATTTCAAATAGGGCGCGGCCCGACATAACCACTTCCAATGTTTTCTGACCAGCGGTTCGAACGCGGTGTAGCGTTCTTCCGTCGGCAGGGAATCCAAGTATTT
>JAITCU010000021.1 GCA_031282835.1 Puniceicoccales bacterium | reverse complement strand
CACCCCCCCCCCACGCCCACCCCCCGCCGCCCCCCCCCCCCTACCCCCCCCCAGCCCCCTCGCCACTGCTGGCGGGGCGGGCACCATAACGTCATGGCCATGTCTTTGCTGTTGACTTTGACGTGCGGTGGGTGAGTTAGCTTGGTCCGAAGGATCCATGGGTCACGCGTTGGTTGTTAAGAGTTTACATCTAAACATTGCCGGGAGAGCGGTCTTGCGCGGGCTGTCTTTGGTCGTTCCCAGGGGCGAGACGCACGTGCTCATGGGACGGAATGGGTCAGGAAAAAGCTCCCTGCTACACATGCTTGTGGGACAAGTCCCGGCGGCCTCGGGGACGGCAACCCTTGACGGGGAATCCCTGTTGGAACTGCCGCCAGAAATTATCGCCCGAAAGGGGCTTTTTCTGGCATTTCAAATGCCCGTGGCTCTGCCCGGTGTGACTATCCCCCAATTGCTTCGGTCAGCACTGCAGACGCGCCAGGAAAAGGGAAAACTTTTTGACCACATGCAATTTCACGATGATCTCGAAACCGCCATGGGACTCATGGGAATGGATTCCAGCTGGGCCACCCGGCACGTAAACGATGGCTTTTCCGGTGGCGAACGGAAGCGCTGCGAAATGCTACAGGCGCTCATGTTGAGACCTAAGTATGTCCTGTTGGATGAGATCGATAGCGGATTGGACGTGGATGCGATGGGCGTCATGGTGGATGCCATCCGCCTTTTGCAGCAGCGGGGGGCCGGGGTGCTGGTTGTAACGCACCATAGTCGGTGGCTGGAGGCGCTTAATCCCGATGGCGTTCACCTTCTGGCGGATGGGATTATCCACCGATCCGGTGGCATGGAGTTAGCCCGGGCGATCGAAGCGGAGGGATTTCAGGCGGCGCAATGAGGGGAGATCCACCCATGGACGAAGAATTTGCCACACCAGGTAATTTTTCCTATGCAACGGAATATGCTCACGACGCTGGCCGTGGGGTCCGCGAGGAGACAGTGCGGTACATTTCCAAGGTCAAAGGCGAGCCGCGGTGGCTGTTGAATTTTCGCCTGCGGGCGCTGCAAATTTTCGAGACAATGCCCATTCCGCCATGGATTCCCGTTGACCTTACGCCGTTGCAATTTGACCAAATTCGCTGTTACTTGGCCAAAAATCAGGAATCCAAACGAAGATGGGAGGACGTGCCTGCCGAGGTAAAAGCCACTTTTGATCGATTGGGCATTCCCGAAAATGAGCGAAAATTCCTGGCTGGGGTGGAAGCGCAATTTGACAGCGAGGTGGCCTATAGTAATTTGCGTCGATCCTTCGCGGAAAAGGGCGTAATTTTTGTCGATTCCACCGAAGGCCTGCTGCAATACGAGTCCGTTTTCCGCCAGCATTTTGGAAAAGTCGTGCCAGCGGCAGATAACAAATTTAGCGCTTTAAACAGCGCGGTCTTCAGCGGAGGTAGTTTCATTTATATCCCCAAAGGGACCAAGCTGGATCAGCCGCTCCAAGCCTATTTTCGTATTAACGCAGAGCAATTTGGACAATTTGAGCGCACGCTCATCGTCGTGGATGAAGACGCCGAAGTTACCTATTTGGAAGGGTGCACGGCGCCACGCTTCGAGTCGTCCACCCTTCATGCGGCAGTGGTAGAGCTGGTTGTCATGCCGCGGGCGAAGGTTCAGTACATCACTGTGCAAAATTGGTCCAGCAATGTCTATAATCTGGTAACCAAGCGTGGTATCGCCCATGAATCCGCTGAAATTCGCTGGATCGACTGCAATATTGGCTCCCGCCTGACCATGAAGTATCCCTGTGTCGTACTTGCCGGCACCCATGCTCGAGGGGAAATGGTTTCCATATCCGTTGCACATCATGGCCAATACCAGGACACGGGTGCCAAAATGATTCATCGAACAAGTCACACCACCTCCCATGTCACGGCCAAGTCCATTTCCATTGGAGACGGAATTGCCGCCTATCGCGGGTTCACCCAGGCGATGAAAGGGGCAAAAAATTGCAAGAACTATACCCGCTGTGACGCACTAATGATTCATCCGGAAAGTGTCTCCAAGACGAGTCCCACCCTTGATGTGCGCGGCGACCTCTCGCGGGTGCAGCATGAAGCAACCGTATCCCGCGTTTCCGATGAACAGCTGTTTTACCTGCGCCAGCGCGGTCTTGGAGAAGACCAGGCCATGGGGTTGCTGGTAAACGGATTTCTTAACGAGCTGCTGCGGGAGTTTCCCATGGAGTACGGCGTGGAACTCAAGCGGCTCATCGAAATGGAAATGGAGCAACGGTAATGGAGTACGGGAGGCTCAGCGCGGTATTACCCTCTGACGGCATTTTAAACGTGCCCACCGAATTTTTCCTCATCGATGACCTTCCCGCTGAAGCCTGCTACGAACTGCGATTGGACGTCAATGCGCACTGTAAATTCGCCCTCCATCTGGGACGGCAGGGACGAAAAATTAGACGCCAGGTAACCTTTGCACTTTGTGGAACAAATTCCCGCCTGGATGCCCACGTGCTCATTCAAGCGGCCACAAATCAGCGTATCGAGTGGCAGGGAATTCAGCGCCATTTGGTTCCAGATGCAAATTCTAACCTACTCATCAAGTCCATCGCTGGTGCCGGGGCGAGGGTTTCAATTACTTCCAAAATTATCATCGATCCTTTAGCCGTGGGGTCATGTGCCCATTTTCGGAATAAAAATTTGGTCATTTCCAGCCGCGCGCACGTGATCGCTCGACCAGAACTGGAAATTTTTGCCAACGACGTGCGCTGTTCCCACGGGGCGGCCATCGGTGGAACTGATCCAGCTGAAGAATTTTATTTGCGATCCCGCGGAATCCCCCCGCCTGCCGCCAAAACCATTCTTAAACGCGCATTCGCCGAAGAAATCCTACGCCAAATACCAGATGACGATCAAATCATAGGGCCCCCAAACAAGATCGCAAATGAATATTGACCCGCCGTTGCGCGTCGGCTTCCCTTCGGGAAAACGCACGGAGAAAATTCATATGGAAGACCTAAGCCAAGAGGCATTTCCCAAATTTATCGCAGGCAATAATGTGGCGCTTGTGGATTTCCATGCCACTTGGTGTGGTCCCTGCCGGGCCATGGGACCCACAATTGAAGCTTTGTACGGAGAGTTTGCCGGGATTGCCGGCATTGCCAAGGTGGATGTGGATGAATCCCCGGAGTTGGCGGAGACCTTCGGCATCCAATCCATCCCCACGCTTATTTTTTTCAAAAATGGCCAGCCGGTGGAAAAGCTTTCGGGTGCGCGCACCCGGGATGAGTTGGCCCAAAAGCTGCGAGCTCTACTTTGAAAAAAATGGCACGCCCCCGATGGCAAATTATCTGGCTGGTCCTGCTTACAATTGCGTGCGCGGTTTCATGGGGTTTTCGCACGCGGGCCATCTGCCAGGACACGGGGGCCGTTTCCCTGGGGGCCTCCTGGGGCCACCCGCTGGGAACGGACCTATTGGGCCGCGATTTGTTGTTGCGCCTGTTGACGGGCGGGTGCACCTCCCTGGCCGTTGGGATCGTTGCGACGGCATTTGCCACGTTTTTGGCCTTGGGTGTTGGGATGTTGGCTGGTTACTCCGGTAGCCGTGCGGATTATTGGCTCATGCGGTGCGTGGACGTGTGCCAGGCGCTTCCATTGACCATGTTAGCATTGCTGCTCATGGCCTGTTTCGGCTCGGGTTTATGGATTCTTTGTTTGGCCATCGGGGCCACCGAATGGTTTTCCTTCGCCCGCGTTGTGCGGGCCAGGACCTTGGAATTACGTGGGCAGGATTTCGTCGACGCTTCCATCCGCATGGGTCAGACCCATTGGCGTGTCATTCTGTTCCATATTTTGCCCAACATGGCAACAACCGTGCGTCATTACGCCCTACTGCTCGCGTCCAATGCCATTCTCGTGGAAGCATTTCTCAGTTTCCTCGGCCTGGGTATCCCACCGCCGCACAGCTCCTGGGGCAATATGATCGTTGACGGGCTACAGGTCATGCATACGCATCCGATGCAGCTGCTCTGGCCTTCTATTTTTCTTGTGACTACGCTATTGGCGGTTACGTCCCTGGCAGACGCCATCTGATGCGACCAATTTACGTCATTACCGGTATCACGGGCACGGGCAAATCCGCCGTTGCCATGGAATTGGCCAGACGAATGGGCGGGGAAATTCTTTCCTGCGATTCCACCCAGTTTTATCGGGGCCTGGACATTGGCACCGCCAAAATTACGATGGAGGAACGACGGGGAGTTCCGCACCACGGTTTGGATTTAGTTGAATTGGATCAGTGCTTTAATGTGGAACAATTTGTGACCTATGCGCGGCACGTGGTGGACGAAGTTTGGGCGCGCGAAAGGGATATCTTCGTCGTCGGTGGCAGCGGATTTTACCTGTTGAGTTTTTATCGGGCTGTTTTTGATGCCGTCAATGTCCCATCAGAAATTCGCATATTCGTACACCAGCTGTGGCAAACCGGTGGCATGAGGACAATCAGGGCCAAATTGCTGGAGTACAACTCGCGTTTACCGCTGGAGTTGACCCAAAATCCCGTCCGTGCCCTGCGTGCCTTGGAACGTTGTATGGCAACAGGTCGCTCAGTGGCGGAAATGCGTGACGACTTTGACCAGCAAATTGGACCGTTCGACCGCATCCCCAAGGTTACCATTTGCGTAGAACGATCCCTAGAAATTTGGGAAAATGGTCTCAGAGAACGCATAGCAAATATGCTCCAGAATGGCCTCATTGAAGAAGTCATCCAACTACGCGCAAAAGGGTTGGAACGGCATCCAACCATCAGCCGGGCGGTTGGTTACCGAGAAGTTTTGGCGTTTTTAAATGGCGATATTCCCGCGGGTGAATTAGCCGAACGTATTTTCTGCCACACGCGGCAGCTAGCCCATAAACAACGTACCTGGCTGCGCCATAAAATCCCACAAAGCACAACTATTAGCGCCGACCGACTTGCTCCAGATGCCGCGGACAACATGCTCCACTTGGTCCAGCAAGCCAATCATTCCGCTTGATATAACGTACTTGACACATGCGAATTCTTCTGCATGTATATGAAGCATGTCAATTGCCCATCCCGAAAATATTCACAATCCAGCTGCCTTTTCTGCAACATTAACACAACCATCTGGCGCACAGCATCCAACTGCAAGCGCTCCTGCGGTTGTAGTGAAGACGGTATTCTCCCTGCCAAAAAAAATTCTATCCCTACTGCTTTGGTTAACGCTTATCATACCATTATTGGCGTTTTTCCATGCGAAAATCACCGGTTCGCCATCACGCCTCTGGTTATTTTTGACATGGAGCAGTAACCCGCCACAGAGGATGGCCGTATCACCGGGAACTCCACAACTGCCCCCGCAAGCGCCCCCGAGCGATTCCCCATCGGATTCATTTCAAAGTGCTTCAGATACGGACGATGAATCGGATATGAAGCCCGATGCCCCCAAACCCAACGAAGAAAACCCAGCGGATGATGTCACAATTGAGGCACCCGAGGATATTCACGCGGATGATAGCGGCGAGCATGTTCAACTCTTTGATTGGGAAAAATTTACCTCTGATAACGTCCAAGAAATCACGGATGCGCTCTTGGACGAGGCGCTTAAGGCAGAACTAATAAAGCACGTGAAATGGATGGTTGCACAACGTTGGCAACCGGAGTTTATTAGGAGTGTTTTGGCATCCTCCATCAACATGGAGAAAGATGATATCTTTTCCTCGCTTCCCGAAGGTATTGTTCCAGATAAGTGGTTTCTAGTGCCTCGTGCAAATGAAAGAATCCGAGAGATGCTCACGCATCAAACTAAGGGAGATCTAGGTCTTTGGACCGCGGAGGGTACCCAGGCGTTGAATAAATGCGAATCAGCGTATGTTGAATTTCAAAAAAATAACGGCCTGGATGGAATTGGAGCCAAACTGATGAGCAGGTACGCGATGGCTGGGTACACTAGGAAAGCCGACGGTGATCCATTTAATTTGTTAATAGCCAGTACAATTTATCCGCCTAACACGAAATTTCACTTCCTAGAACCGAACGTCCAGGCTGGTGTAACCACGTTTTTAAATCAACACGGCATTACCCTAGACCAAGCCAGAAACTTTTTAGCCGCCCAATATGCATTTGCGCAGGGGATGATGCGCCATATCAAAAAATTCCCCGGGAGAGACGGTGATAAAATATCCGTATTTCGACGTATGTGGCCACACGGAGGAGCTCCCAACTTCATTGGGGCACGGTATCAAAGATTATTTGCAGGTCCCATGGAAGAACGGTGCCATCCGTTGCAAACATGGGATATGGCGCTGAAAACACTACATGATGCCAACCCTGGACTTATCGCGGAAGATGGGACGCTGTTGGCCGCAGATGGTTCTCAAGAGCGGTTTAAGATTAGCTTTGCCGGCTGCTATCCCGGTGAAAGCTTTTCCATAGCGGCACCGGGCCAAAAAAAAGTGGGATCACCTCCAGGGGAACTCAAATTCGTGGAGTTGGAATCATTCGGTTGTTTGGCCGGTGGGGCGAAAATCCCAATTTATGCCGTTCTTGAGCCAAGTTGCTTCCTGGGAAAAGGTAGCCCCATAGAACGGGAGTTCATATTGCTCGCAACACAATACGAGGCAACAATAAGCTTATTTAAATCCAATGAGCTCTACAATAAAGAAGCAGTTAATACCCTTGAAGCACCGTACCCGGACATAGCCTTTGAAACAGCTCAATAATACTCGCATTATGCCACTGGATACATTCAGTTGTTTCGCCATGAGATCGATAGATTTAGCGCCAAAGAATGCCAGCTCGCCGAGCCCTGTTAACGCCATAGTTATTTCGGCGTCAAAACTCATTGCTCGAGTGGTCACATGGCCCCTTTGTTGGCCAGTGATCGCCATGTTGAAGCTAATACATTGCATGACAAATTCAAATGCCATCAAAAAATGCATCGCCAGGGTATGGCACTGGATGTTTTTGGGATCTCACAAAAACCCAGAGAAAAGTACCGGCTCCAATACAGGTATTAATCGCCCGTTCACTGCCAATTCGCCAGCCCAAACTCCACAAACCATTGTTCCACCATCTCCCAGTTCGCAGCCTACCACACTGGCACTGGCGCAACGGGTGCAAACAATTACCGGTGCGCATTCCGCCGAGCACTTGCGCCGCTTATGTGCGGAAACTTTTTGGCAGGGCCGCCGGAATAATTGCTGGGCCATTGCACTTCTGACTAGTTTGCAAAAAACGCATCCGGAGGATTATTTTAAATTATTATGGCAGTTATGCAACAGGGGCGAATTATACTTTCGCACGGATGGAATGGAAAAGAGAATTCCCGTTAATCTGACGGGGGACTTTAGCCGCACAATTTCCGATCGAAAGCCCCATGAATTGTTAGCCGCGACCCTCATGGCGGGCTTACAACCCAAACTGACGGCAATGGTACGGGACGATCTGGTTGAATTCGCGCGGAGCAACGGAATAGATCTTCCACAAAATTTTAGAGAAATATTTCACCCCGCCTTCCGATGGCGGCAAAACGTTGGTGTTTTTCTGATTGAACGGGAAATGGTCGATCGCCAGCTGCGGGCGTTGCAATTATCACAAAAGCAGATCGATGCCTTATACGGTTTCTTGGAAAAAAAATACACCGAAATCCACGGTGGGTGCCCAACGCCCACATTACAGCGTGTACGCGCGGGAGAGCGGCTATTGGCGGATGAACCATTTCCCGTCGCCGATACGGATTACCTCGTTTTCCACGGAGCATCCATTCCCGGATCCTATGAAACTTTTTTTGGGGAACAGGCATCGCAACCGTTTAAAGTTATAGATGGGAAAGAATTATCCACCCATGCACAAAAGAAAGACTACGACTACGCCCCCAGGGAACTGCTGCGCGCGCTTTTGCAAATGAAACAGGAACGAGGATTGCCCGGGGGAGCCATTATCCCCGTTGAGTGTGTTCAATATCATGCTTTTACGCTTCAAATCCCAACGTTTGACACGATGGAGGCGATCGAAAACCACCTCTCCCGCGGCGGCCACATTATCGTGGGATCAACCAACTGGGGACCGCACATGTATATGGTCATTGCCTGTGATGAACACGGGAAAATGATCATGTATTACGGCGATCAAAATGGGGTCTTATCCCGCAACCGCGCAATGGGGCGGTGCCTTTTTTATTCATCCAATGGGCGTGACGTGCGACTTTACGATCCCATGAAATTCAAGTTCGACGTCGTGAATTCGTGAAAAAATTCTTTCAAAGCGTTCCGTTGGGCAATTCATCGAGAAAATCCTGTAAAATAAGTGTGGCCGCCCGCGAATCATCCCACCCGCTTTCCCGTTGCTGGCGCAGGTTCTTCCTCTTTGCGCGCAATCCGTGACGCGCCAGATCGCTATCCACCTGAACAGAAGTCAGTCGCTCATCGCTTTTGTACACGGGAAGCGCGTGACGTTCGGCGAGTTCTTTGATAAAATGTTCCACCCGAAGTGTCCACGGCGTCGCCCGATCGTTCATGGCCAACGGGTAGCCAACCACGACAGCATCGATTTTTCGCCCGTGGATGACACCGGCCAAGCGTTGCCAAAAATCTTCGCCCGTGCCGACAATAATGGGTGTAATGGGCACGGCCACCCCCACTCCATCCGCATAGCTCAGACCGATTCTCCGCTTACCATAATCAATTCCCAAATATCTCATATTGGTTGATTGTCTCGTTTTACATTCCGCT
Organism: Puniceicoccales bacterium; assembly: GCA_031282835.1. Taxonomy (GTDB): domain Bacteria; phylum Verrucomicrobiota; class Verrucomicrobiia; order Opitutales; family JAIRLM01; genus JAIRLM01. The sequence continues at coordinate 18,047 of JAITCU010000021.1, read as the reverse complement.
GATAAATCCAAAAATCCAGGCCTATGGCCATCGTAACTGCCATAATTATCGCTCCCGCAGCGTCCGAAGTACAAGGTTTGGAAAAATCCTCCCCCGCTCAATTTTTTAACTTGACCGCTGTCAGGCGCTTGTGGAACTAAAATTTCGCGATCGTACAGTATATTCTTGCAAAACATCGGTGAATGTGCAACCTTTTTCACATTGATGAAATTTCGCAAATTATTACTGGCATGCGCACTGACGGTAGGCTTTTCCCATGCGCACATCCGCGCGGAGGATACGGCTCCTCTGGCTCCAACGATTTGGTTTCGAGCGCAGGTAGCCCACCCGCAAGAACTTTTGACCCGAACCGTTGCCCATGCGCGCAATATTCACCCGCACCCGTCGCTGCACATGCTGCCCACCATTCTCCTAGGGGCTTGGGGATACCCTGACTTCCATGGCCTTTCCCAGGAAACCCCCATTACCGTCACATTTTTTCGAAACGTGGACGATGAGCACGGCCTTGATTGGGTTGCTCGCGCAAAATTCACCGATTCGAGCTCCATCAGCCCCGTCTTGGAAATGCAGGGACTGAAATCGAAAAAAGCAGGCATATGGACGATCATCGGTCGCAGCGAGGAAATCCTTTCCCACGCCGAAGGGCAGCTGGATACGCTATTTTCGCCCGAGGTCCCATCTCCCATGTCTCCAAGTGTGTCCATTCAATTGATGGACCAATACCTAAAGTCACTTATTCGCGAATTTGAGGGTACGGCGCTGCAAAATATCGCCCATGGTCGAACACTGGAAGGGAACATGCCAGCACTTTCCGTTCTCAACCTGGTGCTTAATCTAGCCCGTCAAATTGACAACATGGAATGTCAATTGGGCGTTTCCGGTGAAAATTTTGAAATACAATTTTCGCTCCACGCCGCAAAGAATTCCGATCTGGCAATGCTGTTTGCCGCTCCCGCCGAAAACGGAGAAATAGCAAAATTGGAGACATTTCTCCCGCCCGATGGCGAAGTGCGGTGGCTTTGTAAAAGTAACCCCAATGTGACGAAGTTCTTCGTTCACCACCTCCTGGATGCGCTCTTCATCTACAACGAGAGCCACCCCATCACTGATACATCTGATAGGGACATTTATAATTTTTTTGACTCCGTTTGGAGCCTATGCGGAGGGTCGGCCGTTGCCCAAGCCAGCTTTTCCGCTGATGGGAACCTGCTACTGTATAAGTTATGGGCGGCCGCCCTATCCCCGGACCAGCTGGGGATTTGGGTCGATTTCGTTTACAATAAGGTCGTTCCCATTGTAATCGGAGAAGCCGCCAAGATGTTTTGGGGCGGCGAAATCGCCCTCGACACAAAAGCTGTCCCCAAGGCCTTTGCCTACAAAAAGCACACGATCAGCCGTGCAAACATCAAATTGGATCTCAAAGACGGGGACACGGTGCGCCACCAATATGAAAAATCCTACTATTATTGCGCCTTCGGCAATTTTGTCGCCGTGACGAATTCCAAAAAATCCATGCGCCATTTAATAGACGAAATGGCCAATGGAAACCTGCCTCGCCCCCCAGAAAATGCAGTGCCTTTGGACAATGCGACGGTTTTCCGCTTCCAATCGGATTATGTACCCCAACCGCAGAAACGGATCTTTCCCCCGCTAGATATCACCACGAAATTTGAGGATGGAACCGCAATATTCAAAATGAATATTAACAGTAAATTGCTGGGAAAATGGCTGCAGGACTGGAGCAACAACTCCGCCCGCGAATAACCCTTCCGCCTTATATGTAGTTGCAAACAAACGGAATACAGCTTGGCATTCGCATTCTTCGTAACCTAGAACGCAAAACCTGCTCGGGAAAATTTACGAGTCCAACGAACAGATCCATCGCAACTCCCCCAGGTACTCGCGCGGTTTTCCGCCGAGACCCATCATAAATTTGACAAAAATTTGCCAAAATCACAAAGGAGTTGACAAATGCTTACCTTCCAGCAATATGGTCCCAGAGTTCGAATTCTAACATGAAAGGTTTAATATGAAAAACACCACCATTCCCGCCGCCAACACGGCAGATATTACCGATGGCGATTGGCAACTACAAATGTTCCAAATCTCCGGACTGACACCTGGCTCCAAACTGGAATTTTCATTTCCATGGGAATTTCCTACTTTTTTAAGACGAGCTAGTCCGCTGCCAGAGCGAAAGCCATTTAAAGAATATCACCAATAAGTAAAAAATTTAGCTAGCTAATCCGATCGGAGAATCCATGAAAACTAATAAAAAATGTATCCACGAAATCGTATGGAAATGGCAAATCAACAAAATGCTACTTCACCGCACACGCCTGGATGACGTTTTCCATGAGCATGGCAATGGTCATTGGGCCAACGCCGCCGGGAACAGGCGTTATATAAGCGCATCGCGGGGCAACCGCCGGGAAATCCACATCGCCACAAAGCGATCCATTTTTGTCGCGATTTTGGCCAACGTCGACGACGACGGTCCTTTCCTTAACCATATCCACCGTAACCAATTTGGCCTGGCCCGCCGCGACGATGAGCACATCCGCCGTTCGCGTAATCTCCGCCAAGTTTCGACTTTGCGAATGGCAAACCGTTACCGTGGCGTTCACCGCACGACTTTGCAGGAGCAATCCCAGCGGCCGGCCCACGATGAGGCTCCGTCCGATAATAACCACATGGTGTCCTTCCAGGGGAATGTCATAGGCACGCAGCAGCCGCAGGATCCCCTTCGGCGTGCAGGGCACAAACCCCGACGGATCTTCGCAAGCCAACTTGCCCATGTTAACCGGATGGAATCCGTCCACGTCCTTTCCCGGATGAATGGCATTAAAAATAAACCGCTGATATTCTGCCGATGGCAACGGGGCCTGTACCAAAATGCCGTCGATGGATGGGTCCCCATTCCAGTTGGAAATTTCTTCTTCCACGAATTCCTGGGGTGTGCCCACTGGAAAAACCGCAACGATGGACTCGATGCCCATCTTTTCCGCCATGGCACATTTGCGACGCATATAAAACACGGATGCCGGGTTTTCCCCCACACGGAGAAGCGCGAATTTTGGTTTCCTGCCCATTCGCTCCGTGAACGCTTCCACAGAACTTTGCAATTTCGTGAGCGATTCCCCTGCGATTCGTTGGCCATCAAGGATTTGTGGGGATACCAAATTCATAAATGCAATGCCCCTTTACGCTTCTCACGGAACATTTTTGCCCGGCCAGCCTCAAGCATAATGATACGATCGGACAGAAATTCCACCGCCGTGAGGTCATGCGAAATGAACAAAAGCGTCAGCCCGCAGGAAATTCGCAGGATTTGTAGTAGTTCCAAAATTTCACGCCGCACGCATGGATCGAGAGCGCTGATAATTTCATCGCAGATAAGAACATCTGGCCGCACGGCAAGGGCTCGGGCGATGGCCACCCGTTGCTTTTGCCCACCGCTTAATTCGGCGGGCTTGCGATTCATGATTTCCAAGGACAATCGGACGGATTTCAAAAGATTTTCCACTTCCCCCCGCAGTTCCCCGCGCGGTACCCGGCGGTGGATTTGCAAGGGTTCTTTCAGCGTTTTGAACACGGTCCACGCGGGATTGAGGGCGGTATGAGGCGATTGGGTGATCAGCTGAATCCATCGGCAAAATTCCTTGCGCCTCGTGCCCGCACTCGGCGCATATCGAATGCTTCCCGTGCGTGGAATGGGAGCCCCAACGAGTACGCGAGCGATAGTGGATTTGCCACTGCCACTTTCGCCAACCAACCCAAGGCATTCCCCTGCAAAAAGATCAAAACCAACATTCCTGAGGACGGAGTTTTCATTGGCGGAACTTTTGGCATAGCGGACACTAAGATCACGCACGGAAATCAGAGCCGTGCGTTGGGTCCGAAGATTGTCCGCCTCCATTGGAATGGGATGGATTAAGCACAGGATCCGCGACTCTAAAAGGAAAATGTACCTAGCAGTTCTCGCGTATATTCATGTTTCGGATTTGAAAAAATATCGAAAGTTTTTCCAAATTCAACCACTCGGCCTTCGTGCATAATCGCTACGCGCTGGGCCATTTCGCGGACAATATTCAAATTGTGGGTGACGAGAAGGAATGCAAAACCCTCCGTCCGCTGAAGTTCCCGCAGCAAATCGAGCACGATCCGTTCGGAAGCCATATCCAACGCCGTTGTCGGCTCATCGGCGATGAGCAATTGTGGATGGTTACAAATAGCCATGGCGATTCCTGCGCGCTGCTGCATTCCCCCGCTTAGCTGATGAGGCCGGGAACGCAGGATCTCCTCAGGGTCTTGAAAATAAAGTCGCCCAAGGATATTGATTGCGGTTTCGCGGATCTCTTTTCGCGTCAAGCTGGGATTGTGGATTCGTATGCTTTCGCAAATCTGAAATCCAATAGTCCGCAATGGGTTAAGACAGGCCATGGGTTCCTGAAAGATATAGGCGATGTGCTTGCCCCGCACCTTTTGCATTTTTTTTTCGTCCAGAGCCAGGAGAGGCATGCGGGCAAAGGCAATTTTACCATCCACACGGGCATTCCGAGGCAATAATCCTCCGATTGCTAAGGTCGTAAGGGATTTGCCGCTACCGCTTTCCCCGACCAGGGCAAGAACTTCACCCGGGTCAATTTCCAAAGAAACATCAAAAACCATTGGCTTCAAATCGCCCGTTCCCGTTTCAACGAATGTGATGGAAAGATTTTGTAAAACAAGCAATGGCATGGCATCGGGGATGAGGTCCATATCAAAAATATCATTTCGAAGGACTTTACAATCTCATGGAGAGTTTTCAGTGCTGAGGACTAATTTTTCATGAATACCGGCTGCATAGAGTTTTTCTCCGGGGAACGGCTTCCCGTTGAGACACACTGCGTACGAATGGTCCAGCGGGTTACGCTGCTGTCGCTGGAAGAAAGGGCCGATGCCCTTCGTTTGGCGGGTTACAACGGGTATTTACTCCACGCCCGAGATATCTTTTTGGACATGCTAACTGATAGTGGCGTAAATGCCATGGCTGAGCGACAGTATGCGGCCATGTTACAGGCTGATGACAGCTACGCCGGCTCAGAAAGCTTTTTTCGACTCTGCGAGAGCGTAAAAAAAGTTTTCGGGCTCCCCTATTTCCTGCCGACGCACCAGGGCCGCGCATGTGAAAACGTCATCGCCCAAACGTTTATTGGCAAAAAGGACGTGGTTCTCACCAATCACCATTTTACAACCATCAAGGCCCACGTAACCCGACTTGGCGGGCAAATGGCGAACATGATCGTCGATGAAGCGTTCATTCCCCAGAGCGACCATCCATTTAAAGGAAATTTCGATCTGAAAAAATTAGCCAATGCCGTCGATATGTTTGGTCTCGGACGCATCGCATTTGTCCGCATCGAATGTGGGACGAATTTTGTCGGCGGACAACCTGTGGCGCTGGAAAATATCCAGGAAGTTTCTCATTTTTGCCGCCATCACCACATCCCGTTCATTCTGGATGGAAGTCTCCTTTCCGATAATCTTTATTTTATAAAAACACGTGAGGGCGCATGCCGAGACAAGCCACTGGCCGCTATCGTCCGGGAGCTGGCGGCCCTTCCGGACCTTATCTATTACTCCGGTCGCAAATTTGGGTGTGCCCACGGCGGCGGAATAATTACCTCCGACGAAAAGCTTTTCGAAAAACTGCGCGAATTACTCCCTCTCTATGAGGGATTTTGGATGCACGGCGGGATGCCGGCGCGGGAGATGGAGGCCATGGCCGTTGGCGTGGGGGAAACGTTAAATTTGGATGTGATTGCACAGGTGCCCCTTTTTGTGGAATTTCTTGGAAAATTGCTCCTGGAGGCGGGAATTCCCGTCGTCCAGCCCTTCGGCGGTCTCGGCTGTTACATCGATGCTGCCCAATTTCTGGCCCATGTTCCCCGGGAACAATACCCGGCGGGCGCCCTGGCCGCAGCCATTTACCTGGTTGGCGGAATTCGTTGTTCGGAAATGGGTACAATCTCCGAACAACGGCAGTTGGACGGTCGGGAAAATTTCCCGCCCCTAGAATTGGTACGCCTTTCGATTCCCAAGCGTGTTTTCACCCTATCCCATATGAAATTCATCGCAGATCGGCTGAGTTGGCTTTTTCGCAATCGGCACCTCATCGGCGGTCTTAAATTCACCGAAGAACCGCCTTTGCAGCGTTCCTATTTCGGCAAACTCCATCCCCTGCACGCGTGGCCCGATATGCTCATGGCGCAATTTTTACGCGATATGCCACGGGGCGTATGATGCAAAATTAACAACGAATATCTGTGCAATGGCTATGATAAAACCCCTATGGTTGGTCCATGTGGCAACATGGCATATAACTACCACTGCCAGGCCTTTTCCAAGCCAAAGCTCCGCAATCCGTACTAATATTTCTGTCAAAGATCAAATGCCGCTTCTCGTCACCTGATCAGATGATAGAAAGCAGCAAAAAGCTTTTGCCGTGACACCATTAAACAGATATCCAAACTAAGAAACACAGCGTACGTCCTTACCATCTCCGTCACGCTGCTCCTTCCTCGGGAATAACACCGCTACGCCCGAGGTGTCCGCAATATATACTTAAGGTTGCCTAAGGCCCCCAAAAGGGGCTCCGGCGAAAACCTTCCCGAATCCGGGATTTGCAAGATGCATCTCGTGGGTACTTCTAAGAATTTTACCGGATAAGTCAAGCCGGGCTTACGAAAAAATCTCACAATCCAGTGAAAAAGTCTAAAAATCACCCCGATGGAAAAAGTTTAGTCGGTGAGGATTTTTCCAGATCTCGCACCTGGGCCGCTGCCAAGGCGGTAATCGGGGTAGCTATGGTGGCCATAAACCTGGGTTTTTAGACTTTTTCCATCGGGGTTAAAAATCCAAATTTATGGCCGCAATGGGTGCCGCGATTGCCAATTGGGCAATGGCCTGGACGCGTGTTTTGAGATGATTTTCGCCGATTGGACTTTCTAACTTGACTACCGCCGGGAGTTTGCTAAACTAAAGTTTTCTTGTTTGTATAACAGAGTTTTTTCCCGCGATTTCAAAAACTGTGGGGCAATGCTTTTCGCATGGTAGTCGACGACGATTCTTTCCGATAAAAAGATTCGCCACAGAAAAATGCTTGCTTTTTACTTCGTGAGCGAGGATAGTGGGAGCATCCCATTGGGATGTAGATTTCGCATCGTGAACATGAATGGTGCGCTTGGCCTACGCTAGGAGTGGGCAAGTCTTGCAACGGGATTGCAGATATTATCATTTAATTAGGAGAAAGTAATAATGCCTGAATTTAAGGATTCAGTCGCCGCAGAACAGGCGGAGGAACTGGTTACGACAGCAGATTTTGCCCCAAAACCCCAAGCTCAGCGCCGCCGCAGACACCCCATTGGTCGGGGAAATACGGCGAAAAGGGCTCACACGTTCAACATGGGCCCATGGGATGGGTCCAATGTGCATGACGTGGTGCAAGAGCGCCTGGACCGCATGGCGACAGCGGATAAACCAGCGGAACCTAGTTCCGTGCAGGGGGATACGAAATATTCAACAATGGTTGTGGGCAACCCTTCCCCGCATAGGCGTGAGGATTCCCAAAATCGGAGAAGCCATCACGGGGGCTGCAATTGCGGTGGACATACCGGAATGCATCCGTGTGAAAAGCGTCGCAGTTGCGGCAAGGGTATTCTTCGGAAAGTACTTGGCGTTTTTGGGCTATTCAAAAGCCATAGAAAGGACGCAGCGGCCGATGCAAGTGCCGGAACGAAAAACGAAAACCAAACCCCTTGTCAGCAAGGCGGTACCAATGGCGACGGCGGCAAGCGTCATTTTCGCCCGAGAAATCGATTTTCCAACCAGCGCTCCCGCCCACCGCACGCGTAATACCTGGGGAACCTCGCCCGCTGGCGTAATTTCCAGTGGCCGAGGTTCGTGCGTGTGCCCTGTGATTTTCATTGAGCTTCCCCGCGGGGTTTCTTAGTCCTGCGGAACATATGAGGCATACACACTCTTGTGGAGAGCTGACGGTCCAACATACAACATTAACGGTGGATCTCATTGGTTGGGTCCACGCCAAGAGAGACCACGGGGGCTTGCTGTTCATCGATTTACGCGATCGGACAGGATTGATTCAACTCGTTATTGCCCCTCAGAAATTCCCTGATTTGGTAAACCTCCACCCGGAATCCGTAATTGAGGTTATGGGAACGGTGATGCTTCGCTCGACCGAAACGGTAAACAATCACCTGCAAACGGGACAAATTGAGGTGTCCGTGGAACAAGCTATCATCCACAATGCAAGTGACGTGCTTCCGTTTTCCTTGGATGAATCCCGAGCAGAGAATGTTTCCGAGGAGACACGCCTGACCTATCGCTATTTGGACCTGCGCCGGCCCAGTAATTATCAGCGGCTCTTACGCAGGCATAAAATTGCCGCGGCTGTGCGCAATTACTTAAATGACAATGGCTTTCTCGAAGTTGAACTGCCCATTTTATTTAAAACCACCCCCGAAGGAGCCCGCGAATTCCTAGTACCGAGCCGTGTTAATCCACAGCAATTTTATGCCCTGGCCCAGTCCCCCCAGCAGTACAAACAAATGCTCATGGTGGCGGGTTTAGAGCGTTACTATTCCATTGCTCGATGTTTCAGGGATGAGGACCTGCGCGCCGATCGGCAACCGGAATTCACGCAAATTGACCTGGAAATGTCCTTCATTGAAGCGGAGGACATTTACAATTTAATCGAGGGCATGTTGCGGCACGTTTGGAAGAACGTTCTGCAGAAAGATTTAGCACTTCCACTGAAACGCATGCGCTTCCGCGAGGCCATGGACCGGTTCGGCTCCGATAAGCCCGATACGCGCTTTGTTCTGGAAATCCAAGATGTCACTGACATTTTTGCCCATTCGGCATTTAAAGTTTTCGCCGATGTGGTCGCGACCGGTGGGGTCATCAAGGCTATCAACGGCAAGGGTCTGACAGATCTAACCCAGGGAGAACTGAAAGCCTTGGAAGATAGCGCAAAAGCGATGGGTGCCAAAGGGTTAGCATTCATTCGGGTAGAAGAATCCGGGTGGAAATCCCCCATCTCAAAGTTTTTCAACGAGGAGGAAAAGGTGGCACTCGCGAAAGCTCTATCAATGGAAGTGGGCGATGTGGTATTTTTTGCCGCCGAAAAATGGGAACGTGCCTGTACCATTTTGGGCCGTATTCGAATGGATTGCGCAAATTTGCTCCAACGGAGGGGGCGGCTATCCATCGATGGGGATCGCTTTGATTTGCTTTGGATCGTTGATTTCCCGCTGCTCACCTACGATGACGAAATCGGCCATTACGTGGCCACACACCATCCGTTTACCGCTCCGGTTCCAGAGGATATCGGCCTTTTGGATAGCGATCCGCACACGGTCCGCGGGCAACACTACGACCTGGTAATGAACGGCGTAGAGCTGGGAGGGGGGAGCATCCGCATCCACAATTGCGACCTACAGCGAAAAATATTCCACGAAATTTTGAAGATTCCCCGCGAGGTCGTTGAGGACCGATTCGGCTATATGCTGCGCGCGTTTCGCTTTGGCGCCCCGCCCCATGGAGGTATCGCCCTGGGGCTGGACCGTCTTGCAGCCATGCTTTCCGCAACAACCTCCATCCGCGACGTGATCGCATTTCCCAAGACTCAGCGAGGTCAGGATCTCATGTGCCAATCCCCCTCGCCCGCATCGCAAAAACAGTTGCGTGAACTGCACATTACATTCAAGTGAGCCAGAAAATTGGGGCAAATTGGGCTCCGCGAATGTTCCAGCTTCAACCCCCGCTGGAGATTCGGGGGTGAATGTCGCCTGCGGTGCGGTAATGAACGAGTTATTCCAATGCGCGCATGATTTCCTCGATGGGCCTGCTGCGGCTGTTTTCAATGGCCAGCAGGAGGGCGACAACAAGGGTAATTTCTGGAGCCACGGCAGAGGATAGCTGCCGCTCGCAGCCGTTCAATGTGGCGAGAAGAGAAACGATGGCCGTCCGCTCCGGGGCGTTTTTTTCAACGGCCGACACAAGCCGCCTTTGCAGTTCTTCCCGTATGTCGATACCAGCCCGGTAGGAATCAATATCCAATTCGTTCCATTTCCCAGTAATGGCCAGGACGCATTTGTCATCCTTGTTTATAAGTGCATCCACAAGGGCACGGACTTCGCCTTCACTGGCCAAGGCAAACATGGAGAGTACGTCCCGTTCGCAAATATTTTTCCCACAAAATGCGATCATCTGCTCCAGTATGGACTGGGCATCTCGCATACCGCCACCGGCCATGCGGGTAACGGCCTCAAGGGCTCCGGGTTCGATGACAACTCCTTCGGCAATGGCAATTTCCGAAAGTCGTTTTCCCATCAAATCTCGCGAAATTGGTCTGAAATTGAATCGCTGGCATCGGGAAACGATAGTTGGCAGCACTTTTTGCGCATCGGTGGTAGCAAAGATAAATTTCACATGTCCAGGAGGTTCTTCCAAGATTTTCAGCAATGCGTTGAACGCGGCATTCGTTAGCATATGTACCTCATCGATGATGAAAATGCGATAACGGCATTCGGCGGGCGCGTAGATACATTGCTCGCGCAGGGCACGCACTTCGTCCACGGAATTGTTCGAAGCTCCGTCGATTTCCAGTACATCCAGGTGTGTCCCTTCCCAAATGGCAGCGCATATGGGTTCATTAGGATCGAAATCAACCGTTGGCCCATCCTTGGTGTTAAGCGCCATGGCGAACAGGCGGGCCATTGTCGTTTTTCCGGTCCCACGGGATCCGGAAAATAGATAAGCGTGGGCAATGCGATTGCGTTCGATGGCGTGGGTAAGCGTCCGTATGATACACTCCTGGCCAACCATTTCCCCGAAACGTCGCGGCCGCCAGCGGCGGGCAATCACCTTATAACCCATTGGAATAATGATCTAGGTGGGCTTGGTCTAAAATGCAATCTTAAGGGCTTGGTAAGTCGTCCACCGGGGTGAATATGTTCTTTTCCGGATCAAACAGCTGCAAATTTACCATGGTGACATGTTGCCCGCGGGCATCTTTCCATTCGAACGTATTATTTTGCCGGATTATACCATATTGGAATGTGGGACACCAGCCCGTCCATACGAGGGGAATAAATTGTCCATCTTTTACTTCGTTGACGTCATTGACATCGGGGATGATGGCATTGGCCGTATGCTCCCCAAGGGAATTCTCGGGCCCAGACATGAATGTCATGTGTATTGGGAAAAGTTTGCCCGGGGGAAGTTGGCCCGAGCGCTTTTTGAGTTCACACAATTTTATCAAAAATTCACGTGGATCATTCCCATCCCATAGTGAGGTGCATGCCGCAGAAGAAAATATGCGCTCGCACATTTGGTCATAATGCCCAGCAAACAATACGTCGTTCCCAACGCAGGAACATAATGGTTGTGCTCCAAGGCGCGTGATTAGACATTTTCTCAGCGCGCTGGGCATGCCGCAACCCTTGAAAAAGGCATTCAGGGAAATGTTGAGGGAAAACCACCCGGAACCTCTATGTTCCATTTTACACCGAAACAGCTCATAGTAATACAAACAAATATCCTCAATTTTTTTTTGCCCAGTAAGATCTAAACTTTTTGCCAAGTACTTTTCGAGGATCTTTTCCATAGCAGGATTGTTGTCGATTTTTTCCACAACCTTTCTTATCTCTGCAAAGAGCCATGAGGCTTTCATTGAATTTTCATCATTCTGCGTCGATTTTTCTTCGAAAAGTTTACTTATCGAATCAACTACCATCTCACCTGCGGAGCTACTGCCCTTCTTTAGAAAAGGGGACATTTCCTCCGTAACACCGGTGCTCACCGTATATTTAAATTTTCCGTATCTAAACAATTGGTACAGTATATTGACGACAAGTACTTGAAAGTTCGCTTGCCAGCGTGCGAAGTGAGCAGCCGCAAAACAATTGGGGCCCGACTGGGAATATGGTTTTTTCAATGCGGACAAAATGCATTTTCGCATGCCAGCGGTGTCGAAAACTCCGCAATGGGCACAAACTTTTTGGGCGGCCTCGGGTAACTGGGCGAACTCGAGTAGCTCGAGTTTGGCGATGCGCCTTGTGACTTCCGTTGAAACTTCAAGTGTATATTTTGGCGTGGGATTGTATGGGATTAGCGATCTCGGCCATTTCGTTTTTATCCTCGAATTACATGCGATTTTCCAAATAATAAATACTGGTGTGGTAATCAAAGTCCCCACAGCTGCCCCCCAAAATATATAAACGGGAATCATTGAAACAAAGACAGTACACATTATTATATGGGCCCCAATCATGAATGCCGGTCCAACGACGATAAGTATAAGACCAAGGGCCACTTCCCAGGGCTTTAGTGTTACCGAAAATATGCGATAGCTTTCTGTTTTTATCGCCTCCGTTAGGGGAACGGTAGGAAGCAGCATCGGCACAGGTTTCTCATGCTTAATGTTATATGGAATCCTTTTATAGGGATCGAAAGATTCTACAGAACCAAAAGTTGCCATTAAGAATGATGTCTATGGCCAATAAATCGATTGTAAAGCAAGTAAAAATGGATTGCTTGCGGAAGTCCATTGCCCAACAGTGTCCTTACAAATTGTGTGCAAAGCTGACATTGCCACGGAAAATGGCGTATTATTCTACCATCCGCGCGTTCAACGGATCAATCCCTAAAAAAAGCATTTGACATGTGGATTTTTTTCGCTTGACTGACTGCAAAAGTATTTGGGCGGTCGTTTTCAGTTTGGAGGCGGCAGCATTTTTTGTGACACGGAAAGCGATCCCCGCAATCGGGTCGCAGCTTTGGGGCAATGGATAGGAATGAAATTTACAGATTTGAACCCGAAAAGGGAAATCGGTGCACACAGTTTGCACATCGAAATTGGTGCGTTTCGCATACTTGTCGACGGGGGCATGAGCCCGAAGGACGTGGGATTGGCCTGCTTGCCAGACTACACGCGCATAGAGAACGACTCCGTCGATCTTATTTTGCTTACCCACTGTCATTTGGACCACATCGGGTCCCTTCCCTGCGTCCATCGGCTGCAGCCATCGGCGCGGCTTTTGATGACGCGCGCATCCGCGGAAATTCTCCCAGTGATGCTGCAGAATTCACATACGGTGATGTTGCGCCAGCGAGATGAATTGGATGTAAAAGAATACCCGCTATTCACGCGCCAGGAGGTGGACGCGGTGAGCGACGACACGTTTATCATGAGCTTCGGCCACACCCGGGAATTCATCAAGGGCGGCGATCGGTTGAAGATTACCTTTTATCCGGCCGGGCATGTCATGGGCGCGGCATCGATCCTGCTGGAGCACCAGGGTGTGCGCTACTTCTTCACCGGCGACATTCTCTTCCGCGACCAAAATACCCTGCACGGGGCACAAATTCCGCAAATGCAGGTGGATGTGCTTGTGACCGAAACAACCCGGGGTCTTGCGGACTTGCCCGCCGGATTTTCCTACGAGGACGAAATTTTGCGCCTCCTGGAATCCGTAGCCCAGACCCTCAACGGCGGCGGATCCTGCCTGTTGCCGGTTTTTGCCCTCGGACGGCTGCAAGAAATGGTCACACTGATTTATACGGCTCGGCGCCACGGGATTCTTCCGCGTAGGTTCCCAATTTACTGCTCCGGACTTGGGCTGGCGATCGTCGACGTCTTTGAGAAAATCTACCGCAATCGCCGCTATTACGGCATCGACTATCGGGCGGAAAACCCCATCGTGGCACCGGGAACAAAGCAGGGGGCGGTGCATCCCATGGCGCCACGGGATAAATGTTTGTTTCGTAAGCACTTCCTCCGGGATCTTGGGGTACGCCCGCTCATCGGCCGCCGCCTAAAACCAGGCTTGGACATCCGTGTTCCCAGCCTGTTCGTCATGAGCAGCGGCATGCTCGCGGAGCACACGCCGTCATATCAGATCGCCTCTTCTCTGTTGCCATTTGAGCACAACCTGATCGCCTTCACGGGTTACTGCGACGCGGATACTCCTGGCGGGAAGCTTTTGACCATGCAGCCGGGGGAAACGTTTTCCTTTGATGTGCTCAAGTTCGAAACCCCAATCCGTGCGGCCATCCGGCGTTATGACTTTACCGGACACGCCGATCGGGAGGATTTGGTCCACCTGGCGCAATGTTTACGGCCGAAGACAATTGTCCTTTCCCACGGCGAGCAGGACTCGCGCCTGTGGTTTATGAAGGAATTTGCAACCCGCATGCCTATGACTAAAATTGTCAACCCCGAGCCGCAAATGACTTATGATATTTAAGCGGAAATATCCAAATGCGTTCGCCTGAAGGTTGCACAATATTTAATCCGAAATTTATTGAACACACGAATCAAATAGTCTACGCACTGGAGTGCGGTGCATGGATCCTCGAAAGTCGCAACCTCCCGGCCGATGGCATCCTGCCTCTGCGCCTTCATTCTGGGTACGCTCCTGCAAATTGACAGAAATTTATATGTTCTTTTGGTGCTGATACTTCTAATTACTTGCCAGTATCGACGCCGGGGATTTCGCTGGGGATTTTTCATCATGGCATGCGTCCTTTTAGCGGCCATGTGGACGCATTTTCGCCTTTCCACGCAAACTTCACCCCTGTGGGAGAATCGCATCATGCGGGGGCAACTTTTTCTGCAACGTTGCACCGGGCGGCCGCAGGAAAGATATATGCGAGTTTACGGATTTGCCCGAATGCATCCGAGCGGGATTCCCGTATATTTTAATCTCAAATTATCTCCAAAATTAACCATTCCCCATCGGGGACAGGTGATTAATGCGTACTTCCGCCTCCAAAATACTCAATCAGCAAAACGCGATTTCGAAAAATATTTGGCCGGCATTGGGATTCGCTATCGGGCCTATGATGGTAAGATTTTAAGCATCGCTGGAGAAAGCGCATTCAATCGGAGCATTACCCTTCTAACCGCACGGGCGGCCAAAGCACTGGCGTGTGGCATGGCGACTTCGAACCCGTTGGCGCACGTCTACCGCGGTATGCTGCTGGGCGACCGGGCGGCGATGAACGCCTACGAAAAAAGTGTCTACTCGCGCACGGGAATTGCACACCTTTTTGCCATTAGCGGCCTCCACATAGGCATCATTGGCTGGGTGATGTACTTGCTCACCCGATGGATTAGACGCTGCCCGATCGGCGTGTTTTTTCTCCGCGTTTTTGCACTTTATATTTTCGTCCAAATGACCGGTGGCAGTCCATCCTCCTGGCGCGCATTTTCCATGGTAACGATTTTCTGGGTGGCACCGTTCATCTACCGCAAATCGGATGGTCTGTCCTCCCTGCTTTTCTCGGCGTTGCTGTCGCTCATCGCCGATCCGTTGAACATTTTAAATACCTCCTTCCAACTGTCTTACGGTGTCGTCTTTTCCCTGTTGTGCTACGGAATGCCGTTGGCCCGATATTTGCGGCGCCGGGTGATAATTTTTCGCCGGCCGCTGCTTTTCGAAAAAAGATCCCGGTGGATTCGTTGGGTGCGCCGCCTGTCCATGCGTGCCGCGGATGCCCTTGCCCTTTCCGTGGCAGCCACATTGCCAACCATTCCCATTTCCATCTACCACTTTCAGACATTTTCCATCGGCGGAATCCTGCTCAATCCCTTCGTCATGCCCCTGGCCTCCATCGCCATCGTCGCGGGGTTTATTTCGCTCTGCTTTGGGCCCCTGGGCTTCTGGCCGCTGTGTTTTTTGATGAATCGGGTCGCTTTGATTCCTTTGATAATCATCCACGGCTGCGCGAATTATGTGAGTCGCTGGCGGTGGATCGAGTCCTGGCCCATTTGCATTCCCCGGGCATCCACATTTCTCTGGTTTACCATCATTTGCGTTTGCGTGTACACTCCACCCTTGCGCCGCCTGCGTCTCAGTCTGCCACTGTTGTTGGCAACCTTTCCGCTTTTGTGGCTGGGTAGTTGAATTAATTTTTGGGCTGTTTTCCTGATGGCCTTCTCGGCGGGCAATGGGATGATGCGTTTTTAAATGCGAGAAATTTTCATAAAAATGAAGGTTCCCGGTTAAAGTCAGGTACCAGTCCCATGTACTGGGTCGTAGTGTTTGCAGGTTAAAACCGCTGCCAGGAATTTTCGGTGCGGGGATGGTTCTAGTGGCAATGTCTTTCATGATTTAAATCCATTCTCTGAATCTCGAGATTCAGCGACCATATTGCACAAATGAAGGCGCTTGTCAACTTTTTCGCGAGAATTGTAAAGATTTCATGAATGTTTCCCGGAAATCCGGTTTTTATTCGCTACCCCGCCATATGCAGACTGATAGCGCGCCGGACCTACTTCGAATGCGAAGCGTCATGCGAGGTGCGGTGCGGAGTCGTCATGTTTCGCTTACCGCGCGCCGGCAGGCAAATTGTCCAGTAGCTCCGATGAAAAGCCCCAAGATCAATACTAGCAAAGAAACTCCTACGCCGACCCAGTTGGGCGCCGTACCCGAAAACAACGCAGTTAGCAAGCAAGTGAACATGGACCCAAGGGATATTGCGGCAAGGCTGAATCCTCCATCGCCAGACTTCCCAACGACCTGCCAAAAGCCCGATTTGGGAAGCGCCGGCATTTCATGCGTCACAAATGCGAGGTTCGGACAAATTAGACATTGGAACGTCGATCTGTAATCCCCGGTTAACCCGCGGTTGATCTTTCGCGCCAAATCAACGTACTTCTTTTCCCGCACCAGGTACACCATCGCCGCACTAGACGCATTGGCCCCCAAATGCGCGACAACCGCTTTCTCTGCGACAGCCTTTAATTGCTCTTCCAATGGATCTGTTCCACCTTCACACGGATTCCCACTGCTGTCGTAGAAAGAAGCACCGCTCAACCCGCTATGGGCCGTCGGTGCAGAACAACGCAACGTCCCCTCGGACACCCCCCATGTCGTTACAACTGCAATGGACAACGGCGACAAAAGCGGCCCCACAGTCTCACTCTCCACTGGCGTATAACACTACCAATTTCTTCGCGTGGCACTTGGTGGAGGTGTTTTAAGTTATTATTACGGAATGCGAATTTCAATTTTGCTGTATGCGATTTTTTCGCAAAAATTGTTTCCCCACTCGCGTGCCACTGCTGCGAGTTCATGTACTCTGGCGTGATAGATGCGCACATTGGGGGTCCGAATGTAATGATGGTTGGGGTGGATCCTGGGGGGAAGAACGGTAGTCTTGTGCATGATTCGACAAGTGGGCGTTTGTGTATAGCTACGGTGACGGCGGATTTGGATGTGTCTAAACGCTTTGTTCTCGAGCGCTGGCGTGTGCTTGTGGTCCCGACGACGCACCTGGAGGGATTTGAACTTGTGTTTAGTGCGCTTTCCCGTCTTGGGCTTGTAAAGGGGAGTGGTTTTACGCCTTTCAAGGAAACTAGCATTTCGAATGTAGGCCGCCCATCCGTGGTCGTTACGGAGGGAATATTTGACGAGCATTAATCTCAGAAGTGGTATGGGCGGATAGCCTGGGTACCTGGAGCGGTTGAGCGGATGCAAGCCGGAGGTTGCAGGCGAGCATCGGTTCGTGTGCGAGGTTGTGGCCTTGGGTTCGTCAGACGGTGAAGTGTTTAGAACTTATGCCTGCCGTTGCAATGAGCTAGAGTTCAATCCTAGTTGAAGCGGATTTTCCGGAAAATTCAAAAAGACTGGATATTGGGCGGACGGATATCCGCGCATTGTTCTGGCGTCGGCGTCTGGATTGTGACTTGAGGCAAAATTCACATTGGTTCATTCAGCGGCTATTGACTAGCATTTCGCAAGAGCGAAAGGTCAAGAAACGTGAAATATAGCCGCTTGAGCAGGTATAAAGTTTGTAGGATAATTTTTTGCTTCTGCCTTAATTTAACAGCAACTGCCACTGCAAAATTGTTAAAAACGAAGGCTATTGACTAGCATCTCGCAAGAGAGGATGGTCAAGAAATGTGAAATACAGCCGCTTGAGCAGGTATAAAGTTGGCAGGGTAATTTTTTGCTTTTGCCTTGATTTAACGGCAA
>JAITCU010000048.1 GCA_031282835.1 Puniceicoccales bacterium | reverse complement strand
CAATTTTTATATTTTTTTTGCCACTGCCACATAGGCACAAGTCATTTCGCCCAACTCCGCTTGCCGGCTTAACATTGATCGAGACTTTAGGTGCGCGCTTGGAAGTTTGAGCCCTTTCGCCGCCAGCCTCCGATAGGGTGAAATTTCAAGCAATTCTTGTCACCATGCCATTGAACGCATTCCTGTTACTCGCTCGGCGAAATATTTGAAAGCAGACGTCACTCTTGATCGCCTTTAGAGTCGACTCAAAGGAGGCAAACGCCTCATTTTTGTACTCATTCAGGGGATCACGCTGCCCATAGCCGCGCAGACTCACACTATTCGGCAATCCATTGCCGTCAGGTGATTCTGCTAGCAGCGATCGATTGTCCGCAGAACTACGAAACGCTCCAAAGCATCGATCTCTTCCGAGTTTTCCGCCTCTGCTTTGAGTGCATAGGCCGCTCGCACCTTTTCACCGATGACCGAAATGGTAGCGTCCAGGGACAAATTTTCCAACTCCTTCTCCACCACCATAGCGACTGAAAAGGTAATATTCGCCCAATTGGGAAGGCCTTGCACGTCGCTTGTGGCTAAAAGCTCCTCGGATTTTTCAAAGATGGTATCGTCTATCAATTCGACCAAAAGATCCCTCGCCGATGCACTGTGGAAAATATCATTGCCTCTGGAATATCTCACTTCGCGCTGCTTATTCAGCACATCGTCGTACTGCAATACGCGCTTTCGCATGCCATAGTGATATTCGTCAAATTTTTTTTTTTGGCAGTTTCGATGGATTTGTTGAGCAGTGATATTCGTCAACTTTTTTTTTTTTGTCCTCAAGGGATCTAAAAGATTTCGTGCAACCCGGGTCCCCTTGGCGTGCGCAGCGCCCCCGCAATTGCCTGTCTATGCGGCGAGATTCGTGCCGCTCGGTCCCGAGAACGAAACGACCGCCGAGCTCATTTACCCCGTTTCCAAGTCTAATATCCGTCCCCCTTCCGGCCATATTTGTCGCTATGGTGACGGAAATTTTTTGCCCGGCTTGCGCAATGATATCAGCTTCCTGCGCATGGTATTTTGCGTTGAGAACATTGTGCTCAATTCCGTCGCGTTTAAGCAGCTTGCTCAATACTTCCGAGGCGTCGACAGATGTGGTTCCGACCAAAACCGGTTGCCCTTTCCCATGGGCAATTTTAATGTCCGCGATTACGGCATTGTACTTCTCGCGGCGAGTTTTGTCAATGCAGTCATTTGCATCGACCCTTAGGCAAGACTTATTCGTCGGAATGACCACAACATTTAACCCATAAATGTCATTGAATTCCTGCGCTTCTGTTTCGGAAGTACCGGTCATATCAGCCATTTTTTCATACATTCTAAAATAATTTTTCAGTGTAATTGTGGTATCAGTTTTAGTTTCGCTTTCGATATCCAGGTCCTCCTTGGCCTCCATTGCCTGGTGTAGTCCATTACCCCAGCGCCTACCCGGCATCGCGTGGCCGGTGTTTTCGTCGACGAAAAAATGATCTGGCTGCACCTGCTCATCCGCAGAGCTGGTCGTGTCATTGTCACGCAGGTAATCGAAGCCGAATTCCGAGGTTGTTCCATGGGTAATGTCACAAATGGAGGCAGCTTTGCGCGCTTCTCCATCCATATCGTTTTGCAGGCAGCCAACCGTCATGCCCAGAAATTCGTACAAATACCCTATCATCGGGGCATCACGTAGCGCCAGTTAGTCGTTCACTGTCACCAGTTGGCAATTTTTCCCGACTAGGGCATTCAGATACAGCGGCAACGTGGCGACTACAGTTTTCCCCTCACCCGTTGCCATTTCGGCTATTTTCCCCTGGTGGAGCGCAATCCCACCGATCAGCTGCACATCGTAGTGCACCATATCCCAGGTAATATTATGGCCACAGACCGAACACACTATGCCACACAGCCTACGCGGCGCATTCTTCACCGCCGCAAATGCTTCGGGCAGAATACCATCCACGGTCTCGCCCTCCGCCAATCTCCCCTTAAACTCGTGGGTCTTGGCCTTCAATTGTTCACCGGTCAGATTTTGGTCTTCCTGCTCAAAGCCATTGATTTTTACTACGATCGGCTGGCATTTTTTCAAAAGTGTCTTGTAATGCCTACCGGCAAACATTTTGAAAAACTTTCCTAATATGCCATGCCATCTAATTCATAATGCCATTCTGAGCTATCAAAAAATAGAATTTTCTGCGCAGCGGGAGGGCGAGAGGTTTTTGTGAAACATGCTGCCAACACAGGCCTTTTAATGTTTGCATCCATTCTCCCAGGAATCTGTGGAAACGGAAACAAATGCGATTGACGTTGTAGCGATGGTTCTTTCAACTGAAGTCAGTTTTATATGCGAAAAATTTAGTTTGCGCACTGGTTGGTGTGAGGAAAATTTGCATGCCAGGTTTGATTTTTCTAAAATCCCCTGACAAAGACTTATTGATCAATTTACAGGACAATCACTCAATGCAGGGTGGAGCAGTCCAGCACCTCGTCAGGTTCATAACCTGAACGTCCTGGGTTCAAATCCCAGCCCTACACCCAACTTCTAACTCAGTTAAAATGCAGCGAGTTAAAGGAAATTGACGGTTCCCCAATCCTCTCCTAAAAATACCAACGAAACAGGCGGACACGAAATTCCGCAGGCCATTTACCGAAAGCCAGTTGGAAAAAATTCTCGAAGTGGCACGGGGATTGCTGTTTGCTGCGGTGGAGTGCCGTTGACTCGGGCGATGACTTCATTTCCGTAAAAACCGTGAAGACCGGGGCGCAGGTCGAAATTCCAATCTGGTCACTGCTGCAGTGTGTTCTACGGAAGGCTGCCAATTCCGCGGAAAATTTCTCTGGAAAAGGCTCCGCAAGGGATGGCTACGTCTTCCCCGCACAGGCGGAAATGTACCTGCATAACCCCGATGGCATAACTTTGCACGTGAAAAAAGTTCTTGCAAAGGCCGGTATACTGGGTGTCACATACAATTCTACGCAACCCGCAGCGTGCGAAAAAGTCGTCAAACGCCAACTGCGGAAGGCATCGGACTATGATTTTCACTCATTCCTGGTGACATGGATCACGATTGCACTTGCCCAGGGCCTTCCCATGGAAATCTTGCAGCGGGTGACCGGCCATTCCACAGCATCAGTGGGTACAAAACACTGTTTTCAGCCAAATTGCGAGGATTTCAGGCGAGTTTTGGAAAATAAACTTCCCTCCGCCCTCCGCTGCGATGGAAACATTTCAACAATTTTCCCGCCCAGCAAAAATGGCACTTCCTTTGCAGTGGAAAAATTGCGATCAATGGATCGCGAAAATTGGGAGGGACCGCGCGATGAAATTTTCAAATTTTATGAAACGAACAAACTTTGACCCAATATTTTTTAATAATCCCGAAGGGAATAACGAGTTAATTCGACTATTTGATCCCCATAGAAAGGACCTTAAAGGAACCTTTGGCAATTTTGGTGAGTGATCCAGAATTGTGGAAGCGCCTATGCACACATCCCACAAAATTTTCGCCATTATCCAAGAATTTGGAAAGGAATGCTTCCGCGACGACATAATGTCGCTCCTGGGAGACAGCATAATCCCAAAAAAAATGGATTTAAGTATATCTCTGATGCCAGCATGCTCCGTCTTTCCGCGACATTCAATAAGATCTGCCGCGAATTTAACCACTTCAGTGCCTCTTGCACTATGCTTGATGCAAATGAAGTTTCTCCATCCTTAGAAGATTGCCCAGAAATGCCCAACCACACGGCAAAGCAGGCTAAAAAGCAAACGAGATACTCAGAAAATTCCTTCATGAACAAATTGCCATCACAGGAATAAAATTTCCCCGTTCCATAACTCCAGTTCATGTCTTGGAGCAATTTTGGAATTATTTCCTTTTCCAGCTCCACTAAAGTGATGCTTTTAATATTTATCTTACGACCTTTATAGGTAACAGCCTTTTCGCTAAATCCCAGTCCATCAGAAGTTTTCCAAATCACTTCAGATTGCTGAAGTGCGAGGACACATTCCTGGACTTCATTCTCTCGCCATATGCGCTCGTGCAGGTTACAATATTTTTCGTATGGATTGGTAACTGGCAAGGACACGCTGCGGAACGCCGGACAAGGCGGATGCAGTTGTTATCACAGATAATAGTAACATTTTGCCGGAAGATGGTACACTTGCCCCTGTTTCTTGAGAGAGAACTGGAGGAGAAAATGAGCGTGGATACGAGTAATAATTTACATAATATGACAGGACAATTTACGAGGGGAATGGAAAAACAAGGCATGGGAATCCGAAGCGGGACAACCCTAGCCCGGATGGATATACAGCGGCTGAATGAGCAAAGGTTTGCTACAAATACTCTCCATTTAACCTCGACTGAGTTCGACATTAATCAGATAAATGATTCTGACCTTGAAGCGTTAAAAAATGCCGTAATGGGGGAATTAGCCAAGACCAGAGCCGAAAAACAAGGATGGACAAGAAAACCAGAAGGTATCCTCGCCTGGCTGAAGGATAAATTCATGACATTTTTCATGGGCGCAACCCCATGTTTTCAGTCGGAAACCACGTTTCATGAACATACTGAAGCAACGAAAAAAGGTTAAACAACTTCCCGACGCAAATATTATTTGTGGCGAAAGTAGCGGAGGAAGCTCTTCTGAGGTGGAAGGATTGGAAATTGTTGATGGAGAAGGCGGCAGAAGTGGAGAGGCAGCAGAAGTCGCCCCCGAAGAATCTTCCGCTGTCGTTAGCGCAGAAAATCCCCCCCGAACCCCATCCCCTTGCTACAGGAAATCCCAGCGACATGAATGGATCAATTCGGTTGGATGCGGCTATTGTGAACAATCTGAAAATTATAGACACTCCGAGGGATGGCAGTTGTATGCTGTGGGCACTGGAAGCTTCCATGCCGTAATTCACGGACGCTCCATCCGCTCCAACAACTGGAAATACACCGACTTGGAGAAATTTTGGAGAAGATAATGATGCAAGAATAAAAGCCAGGGACGGTGTGCATGATTTAAAAGTGAACACCGCCGGAAAACAAGGGGACTTGAGATATACAGGACCGGGCTTTTTGAACTCCCGATAACTGTCTTATTTGGTTCTCATCCATTTCTTCCGAGAGTGAGTCACGGGATCAACCAAATAATCCTGAGATCAATCCATTTATTCGGATCGAAATTGGATTGTAAAGTGACAAAGTCAAACATAATGGGAAAAATGGCGAAAGAGCCGATGATGGTCAACATGAGAAAAGGATAGAATATATCATGAGGACACGCATATGTCCTCGATTACTGAGCAAAACTATGACCTGAGCAGGAAAATATGATCATCATTGGAAGTTAGAATTGTTGACTTTTCCAAGGAGTCTCAACTCAACGATGACCGTTGGAAATGATGACGATCGAAATTGATTCGAAGAGGATTAACAT
>JAITCU010000041.1 GCA_031282835.1 Puniceicoccales bacterium | reverse complement strand
GGTTGCCGTTAAATCAAGGCAAAAGCAAAAAATTACCCTGCCAACTTTATACCTGCTCAAGCGGCTGTATTTCACATTTCTTGACCATCCTCTCTTGCGAGATGCTAGTCAATAGCCTTTATTTTTTGCGCAAACCGCCATAGAGATATCATAAATGGTGCGTTTTTTTACGAAATTCCCAGGCCCGTGGGACAACTACCCCGCAGCAGACTTTGACCCTCCAAGCCCATCCGTACTTTTGAAAACCCCATGCGCGCGTGCTAATCTCTGGAAGGACGTCATCATGATTGTCGTCTGCATCATAGTCCCCCCACTTGGGCTTATCTATGCCATCGTGACATTCGTTTACTGCTGGATCAAACGATACCCCATCAGACTAATGTTTTTCCCGTTCATGCACAGGGCTTTTTTCTTGGAAAATCAGGCAAAACTTGAGAATACATCTCCACTGGACACAATTCCCGATGTTCCACAGTTACCAAAACCCCAACCCGAACCACCACCATCTCCACCGGACACAATTCCCGATGTTCCACAGGTTCCAAAGCCCCAACCCGAACCACCACCATCTCCACCGGACACAATTCCCGATGTTCCACAGGTTCCACCATCTCCACCGGGCCCAATTCCAAATGTTTCACCCGAATCTCAGTTAAATTTGGGCTCAATTTTGGACGCCCTGCCAAAACCAGGAGGCCCCGTCGGAATTCAACGAATTGGCAATACATGCTACGCAATTGCGGCCGTTCAATGTATTTACCGGAATCAATTATACATGAACGCCGTCCTAATTCTTGACAAACTCGGACTGGGCGGCGACGTGGTAACATCCCTCGCAACAATTTTTAAATATCTTAATAATCCCAATATGGATGGCACAACACCCCGCCCATGTCCCGGCGAATTTATTCAAAATTTACGGCGCGCAGTTGGCAGACATGAATCGACATTTGCCGATGAAAATCAGCACGATTGTAGGGAGTTTTCTATAAGCCTTCTCGATCTTATTAGAGAAAGTTTTGGAGCGCTTACCCAAAGCGAGGCGAATGCTCTCGTTGAACGAGCGTCATTGACACAACCCGAAATAGACTTACTCCGCTGGGTGGGATTCTATCGACCCAATGCACATGCTGGCACACGTATTTGTGTGGATTTTGGCGATTATACTTTGGTCCGGTACTGCCATACGCCAATCCTCGGTGGACAACCGTACCCAATTTTGAATTCGTACCTGGAACAGCGGGACGTTCCATATGCCCTCTCGACCAAGGAAGGAAATTTACAAGCCGCAATAAAGCGGGACTTACAACAAGTGCTAATGGACGGTGACAATAGCCTTTATTGTCCAGCAATCGCCGACGTTTGTCCGACCATACAAAAAAAAGAATTCATTGATCTTCCACCATTTTTAAGGATCTACCTAAAAAGACATCGCAAGGAACCGACTAAGACAGGAGAACCTAACCTTCAAAAAGACAACCGCCGATTTTCATTTCCAAGCTGTTTCGATGCGTCAAGTTTTTTCAACCTAAATAGCGGTGAGCACTATACGTTACAAGGCACTTCATGCCACTGCGGAACGGACGATGGCGGACATTGGACATTTTACGGGAAGATTAATGGTATGTGGTATTGCCTTAATGATAGTTTCGTTACGGCACTCCCAAATTTTTCAATTGAAACTTTATTCGGCGACGGAACAACTAAAATGAACGCCATGGAGCTTTTTTACACTCGCACAAGCTCAGATCCGCCGCCATCTTGAACACGCCTTGTCGTCTGATTAAGAATTAAATCCCGAAGAATTTACCGAATCACAATAAGAACGAATTTTGCAGAACCTCTAATATGTTCCGAAAATATTTCCTGAGCATTCCGCGTGCCGTCTACTCTGGCGTTGATGTTTGCCAGGCTTAACCATATTAATTGGAGAGTCCTCTTGCCAGGGGCGCAGGGATCACTAGGGTGCACCCATGGCGATGAAAAACGGAATTTTTGTCACCCTCGAGGGCTCTGAAGGGGCGGGAAAATCCACGCAGGTAGCCCTTTTGGTGGATCGCCTACGTGCGATGGGTCGCGCCGTGCTCACCCTCCGCGAGCCGGGTGGGACGGAATTAGGCGAAGAAATCCGCAGGCTCATTCGTCGTGTCGATTTTACCATAGCCCCCTGCGCCGAAGCCGAGCTGTTACTTTTCCTCGCCAGCCGCGCGCAATTGGTTCGGGAGAAAATCCTCCCAGCCCTCCACGAGGGCATGCTGGTCATTTGCGATCGCTACTTCGATTCCACCCTCGCCTACCAGGGCGCGGCCCGCTCGCTCCCGCTTGAACAAATCGGCTTCATAAACGCCTTCGCTATCAGCAAATGCGTCCCACACATTACCTTTCTGCTGGACCTGGACCCGGCGGAAGGCCTGCGACGCGTCCATTTACACCATGGAAAGGAAGCCGACGACCGCATGGAACGGGAAACAATAACTTTTTTTGAAAAAGTTCGCGCCGGTTATTTGAGTCTGGCCGAACGGGAACCGGACCGGTTCGTGATCCTCGACGCGCACAAATCCATTAAGGCGATCCATGGGGAAATATTTAATTTTCTTTGCCACCGCCTCGGTGGGGCAATAGAAAGTCGTTGACGGGGCGCGGGCATTGCTTATAAAGGAAGATAGAGTCATGAATAGTCGTCATTCTTCAAATCCGGCGTTTAGGGAGGGTGCGTTCCGCACGGTCATTGGAAGCTCATCCGGTGGAGCGATGACAGCCGCCGGCACTTACAATAAAACTGGTTTTTTGTTGGCACTTGCCATTGGGGCTGCCGCGTTTTCGTGGATTTGTCCCTTTGCCGACGTACAATCCCTGGGAACAAAAATGGCCATTTTCATGGTCGCCGCCGTGATTTTAGCGTTCGTAACCATATTCAAAAAAGAGTGGTCGCCCTACACGGCGCCCGCCTACGCCGTCGCAGAGGGATTGGTCCTAGGGAGTTTGTCCCGCCTATTTAATATGATGTATCCAGGGATCGTCATGCAGGCGGTAGTACTGACTTTCGGAATTTTTGCTGGCATGCTCTGCCTTTACCGCTTCCGCATTATTCAAATGACCGACAAGTTGCGCGTTGGCATTTGTGCGGCAACCATGGGCGTCATGGCCGTTTACCTAGTTAGCATGCTGGTGCACTGGATCACTGCCTCCGGCGTAGGCTTCGTTTCGCAGGCGACGCCGTTCGGGATCATCTTCAGTATCGCCGTCGTCGTCATTGCCACGCTAAATCTCCTAATGGATTTTGATTTCATTGACCAAGTCTCTTACTACGGCGCACCGAAATACATGGAATGGTATGCCGCATTCGGCCTGGTGATGACGCTCGTCTGGCTTTACGTGGAAATCCTCCATTTACTTGCTAAATTGCGCCGGGACTAGTTCATTAACCCGATGGTCGCTTTCGATCCGGCGGCATCGCGCAAACGATTTCCCTTCTTCTCTCGCCGCTCCGAATGCGTTTATTTGGATAACGCCGCCACCACCCAACGGCTGGGAGACGCGATTGATCGGCTGGTTGAGTTTTATTTCTCTGAAAATTCCAACGTCCACCGGGGCGCCCATGCCTTGGGGGAAGGCGCCACCCTGGCCTATGAATCCGCGCGTCACTGCGTGGCTGCCTACCTCAATGCGCGTAACGCAGAAGAGATTATATTCACCGGCGGCACCACGGACGCACTTAACACCATCGCCGTCGGATTAAACGGAGAAATTCATGCCGGTGACGAAATCCTAATCACCGCATTGGAACATCATTCTAATATTCTTCCATGGGCGGCGTTAGCAAAGCGCCGGGATGCAAAATTGAACATCGCCGGACTCACACCGACGGGCGAATTGGACATGGAAGATTTTGCCCAAAAGTTCTCCCAACGAACAAGGATTGTCGCCGTGGCACATGTCTCAAACGTGTTGGGCACCATTAATCCCATAAAACATGTCATCGAACTCGCCCGGTCCGTTGGCGCGCTGACAGTTATTGATGGCGCCCAATGGTTGCCCTCCGGGCCCGTCGACGTCCAAGCCATAAATTGCGATTTTTACGCCTTTTCCGCCCACAAAATCTTCGGCCCCATGGGGGTCGGAGTCCTATTCGGCCGGAGAGAAATTTTAGAAAAATTAGCCCCTTTTCGCTTGGGCGGAGGAATGGTGCAGAAAATTACGGCCAAAAAATCTATTTTCCGGGAATTACCCGACCGCCTCGAGGGCGGAACCCCGAATGTGGCCGGCGTGGTTGCCCTACCCAGTGTTATCGAGTTCCTCCAGTCCATTGATTGGGACCAATACCGCGCCCATGAACGCAAAATCCGCTCCATCATTAAAAAGGGCGTGGAGGAAATTCCCGGACTGCGATTGCTGGGCACAGCGCACGAAAAAGTCGGAATCTATGCCTTCACCCATCCCACCGTCCACGCCCATGACCTCGCCTCCATGCTCGCCTGCCAAAACATCTGTGTCCGAGCGGGAAACCATTGCGCCCAACTACTCCTGCCCTATTTCCAAATTTCCCAATCCCTGAGGGCTTCCTTCTCCCTTTACAATACCGCCGCCGAAGCCTCCGCCTTGATGGAAACACTCGCGAAATGCGTTCGCCAGCTGAGCTGAACAGCGACATGGTAAGGCAGCGGACAGCGTAGGATTTCCAGGTGGATTTACGAAATTTTTACGTGTCGCACAAAAAAGTTGACAAATGCCTTTTTTTCAACAAGGTATTTTGCGAGTTCGCGAACTCCAAGAAGAGGGTTTAATATGAAAAACAATGCTGCCATGATAGATATTTTTGACGGTGCTTGGGGACTGCCAGTGTTCCTAATCCACAAACTGACACCTGGTTACAAACTGGAACCCTCGTTTTTACGAGAATTTCCTGCGATTTTAGGACGGGCCAGCCCGCTGCCAGTTAGCGTATCCAATTGGAGGGTCTATGCGAACTAGCCAACAAAGAAAAATGGTTTATTATTGCCGAAAATTAGCCAAAAACAACAAGGGCATTGAGCCTTCTGATTGCGACATCGCGACTGGGAAAATTTCTCATGTATATTTCGCATATTGGAGGTCTTGCAGAAGTCGTGTATATTTACTTACATAATTCCACCACCCAAATGACCGTCTGCCATGAAATCATTACCATTTATTTATGTTTCCATTTCCCGCCAACGCCTCATCTTTCGCTCCTCAAATAGCGCAAAGGAATACGTTGTGTCCACCGGAACAAAGCCCCCGTGCAACATAAAAGACTCCCTGGGTACGCCTCGCGGTTGGCATATGGTGTGTGAAAAATACGGCGACGATGCGCCCGCGGGGACCGTATTCATCGGTCGCGTTTCCCAGGAAAAGCATTTCACGCAAATGGAAGACTGGCAGCAGAAAAATTACGTCGTCACGCGCATCCTCCGCCTGCGTGGCCTGGAAGAAGGCTTCAACAGCGGCATCACCGACGACGGTTCGTGCTGTGACACCTACCTGCGCTACGTTTACATCCATGGCACATGTCACGCGCACACCCTCGGCTCCCCAAATGGCCATGGCTGCATCGTCCTAGGCGACGCCGATATAATTGAACTCTACAATCTAACTCCGCCGGGAACGAAAGCACTTATTTGTGAATGAATCATCATCTAACTCAAACCCATAATGCCCAATGAAAACGCCACTTACAATCGACACTGCCCGACTGGCAACTGCAGAAACCCGCGATAAAATCACAATTCCGCGGCAAGAGCCAAAGGCACAGGCTTGGAACCGACATCTCATATCAGCGCAAAACGCCTTAAAACCATTTTCGCGGATAAAGTCCAATCACATATCAATTGAGAATCCAATTAACCAACAACTAATCCGCCAACGGAGGAATGATGCTATACTTGGGAAATTTGGTGGTTCCCCGCAGACTCAATGTGAAGAAAAAATCGAACCGCATGATTCTTTATTTAGGGCTAAAAACACATCAAAAATGCGAATCTATCGCCCTAAAAATCACCTGCTGCACACCAGCGTAAAAAAACTCGACCATTGTTTAAGTTTTCGCAGGACTTTTCCAGTTACATTACCCAAAATGTCTCGAAATTCTGCAACAATGGTTGATAAATCCACAGGTTCCAACGCGCAACCGGCAGCCCGTTCATTAAGTCACATTACGGGTGAAACGGAGTCAATTTTTGCGGAAAACCAACATCAAATAAGAAAAATTCGCGACAGAACCAACCCAGTTATGGCACATAGAACAGATAGAATCCCAAAGCGCATGACAATCTGCGGCTCTTTCCATCCACCGATTTCAAAATGATGATGCAACGGCGCCATGCGAAAAATCCGACAGCCATGGGTAATTTTGAAAAAATAAATCTGCAAAATAACCGATAGCGCTTCGAAGACAAAAACACCGCCGATAATGGCCAATATGAATGGTTGTAAAATGAAAAAAGCGACGATCCCCAAAAGTCCTCCAATGGCCAAAGAACCAGTATCGCCCATGAAAATTTGCGCTGGATTGGCGTTATACCACAAAAACGCCAGTAATGCGCCAGAAAGCGCGGCGAGAACGACCGCCAGCGGCTGCGTATCAATGGGAACGTGTGTGGGATGTCCTGCTCCGAATACGATAATCATAACGAAGGCTACGGCAGTGATGATACTACACATCGTTGCTAATCCATCCAACCCATCGGAAAGATTAACAGCATTACTGGACCCAGAAAGAACGAGGAATAAAAAGCCAAAAAGCAATGCCGTCGGTAAACTGGACAAAAGTGGTGCACGCATTAATGGAAGCCAAAGCTCATGTAAACGGACAAAATAATCGGGAGCTTTCAAGGAAATCAAAATAAGCACTCCAACACAAATAATTGCTTGGAATAAAAACTTTGTACGCTTCAAAAATCCCTGGCTGCTCCGCTGGACAATTTTGCACATATCGTCGCAAAATCCCAAAATGGCAAAACTCAAAAACACACCCAAGCTCGTCCATAATAGAAGATTATGCTTTGCGAAAATAATCGAAAAAATAGTGGTGCAAACAACAAAAACGCCGCCGCCAAACGTGGGCGTATGCTCCTTGGTGGCGTGAAGATCGGCCAATGTCCGGACCTCCGATTTCGGACGAAGCACCTGCTCCCACCTCCGAGATCGCGTCCAACGGATGAAGGGACCCATGGCCAAAAACCCTGAAAAAAACGCGCAAAAAAAAGCTGCAACCATTGCTCCGAGGTCCATTGAATTTTAATCTCCATTCGGAATGAAAACAAAAGACAAGCATTACAGATACCACAAACACGCAATTTCACTTATCAAACGAAAAGCATCATGCAGCAGCACCTAATCCCGAATTGGGTCTTTCCCTGCAGCGCGAGTGACTGCTTTCCAGCTGAGACAGACGCGGCCTTTAGTGTCCAGACCTACGCACTTAACGATAACCTCGTCGCCCGCGTGGCAAACGGCATCTAAATCTTCAATGCGCCCATCGGTAAATTCGGAAATATGTACCAATCCTTCTTTCCCGGGAAGGCATTCCACAAAGGCGCCGAAATCTTTGACACTACGGACAACACCCCGGTAAATTTTCCCAGGCTCGATTTCACCGCAGGAACGCTCAACCTCACCTATTGCAGCAGAAAGTGCCCCGGCGGAGGGGGCGAAAATCATGACCTGCCCGCTATTGTCTTCATTGATGTCAATGCGTGCTCCGGTCATTTCTGTGATACGTTTGATGTTCTTCCCGCCGGGGCCGATGAGCGTGCCGATTTTATCCGATGGAATTGAAATTTGCCGCCAGTGGGGAGCGTTGGGCCGCAACTCCGCACGGTGGGCCTGCAGCGTGCGCCCCATGATTTCAATGATTTCTGCACGGGCCAGAGAACTGCGCTGGACGGCCTCCCGGGCAATGGCAAATGGCAATCCGGGAATTTTAAGGTCCAACTGAAACCCGGTGATTCCATCGCCCGTCCCAGCAATTTTAAAATCCATTTCGCCATAGTGGTCTTCGGCGCCGGTTATATCCGTCAGCAGCCGATGGCGCACAATCTGACCTTTGTCATCGTTTTCGCTCACCAGGCCTATGGAAACGCCGGCCACGGGCGCAAGCAATGGAACTCCGGCGTCCATAAGTGCCAGGGTCCCGCCGCAAATCGTTGCCATGGAAGATGACCCGTTGGACTCGAGAATTTCCGAAACCACACGGATGGCGTAGGGGAAGGTGTCTCGATCGGGAATAACCGGTAAAAGCGAGCGTTCGGCAAGGGCCCCGTGGCCAATTTCCCGTCGCCGAGGCGAGCCAAATTTTCCCGTTTCTCCCACGGAAAACGGCGGGAAATTGTAATGCAAAATGAAGGACTTTTCACTGACTCCGCCAGAGATTCCATCCAGCGACTGAACATCGCCGCCGGAACCAAAGGTAACGCTTACCAATGCCTGGGTTTCACCGCGCTGGAATAGGGAATTCCCATGCACACAGGGCAAAAATCCAGTAGCACAGCGGATCGGCCGTACCGCATCCATTGTCCTACCATCCGAACGGCGTTCCCCATCTAGCACGTCTTTGCGGTAAATTTGTTTTTCCAACGCCTCGAATGCGGAGGCGATTTGGGCGGGCCCCAGTTCGGGACCAAACTTTTCGGCGACAATTGCCTCGGCGTTTTTCCGCAAATTTCCAATGGCCTCGCCCCGATCTAACTTTCCAGGAATTTTCAGCGCCGTCCGGACATTCTTGGAAAATCTTTTCGCACAGAAACCAAAGACATCCTCCCGCACGTGGGATAGGGGAAAATCCCGCTTGGATTTCCCGGCTTTCTCCGCCAACCGCCTTTGAGCTGCAATGATAGGCTGAATTTGCTCCTGGGCGAAAACCAAGGCCTCTAGGAAGCGTGCCTCCGAAATCTGGTCTGCGCTCCCGTCGATCATCAGCAGATCCCTCTCCGTTCCCACATACAGGAGGTCGAGGGTTGATTCATAAAGTTGGGCGTTTGTCGGGTTTACAACCCACTTGCCCGAAATCTCGCCAATACGCACACAGCCGACGGGGCCGTTCCAAGGAATATCCGAACAGCAAAGGGCGGCGGATGCACCATTGATTACTAGGGTATCCGGGTCGTCCCGCAGGTCCGTGGCCAACAAAAGGGCAATTAGCTGCGTTTCGTTGCGAAAGCCCTCGGGAAAGAGGGGCCGCAATGGGCGATCGCACAGGCGGGCGGTTAAAATTTCCCGCTCCGAGGGTCGTCCCTCCCGGCGTGAATAGGCACCGGGGAAGCGCCCGGCGGCGCAAAATTTTTCCCGATACTCCACGCTTAGGGGGAGAAATTCCTGGTCCGGCAAAGCATTGCGGTCGGCAACGGCGGTCACAAGGACGACCG
Source organism: Puniceicoccales bacterium (assembly GCA_031282835.1). Lineage (GTDB taxonomy): Bacteria > Verrucomicrobiota > Verrucomicrobiia > Opitutales > JAIRLM01 > JAIRLM01. Next base: position 16,361 of record JAITCU010000041.1, on the reverse strand, counting down.
TGTTCCCCATCTGAATGGTTACCGCCCCATTCGCTTGCTTTGCGAGGCCTCCCGTTGATATGGTAATTCCCAACGCTCCGACGGACTCCACATGGGCCTGTAGGGACGCGGGCAAAAGATTGTCTTCGTTCATTTTTTTAAAAGTGATGACTTGGTAAATAACCAAATGGATTATTTACGCAAGCCTAAATTCTTGACGAGTGCCAAATAACGGTCGGCATCGTTCCGCTTGACGTAGGCGAGGAGCCGGCGGCGGCGACTCGCCATGGCCACCAATCCCCGGCGGGAATGAAAATCCTTCCGATGCATCTTTAAATGCGCCGTTAGCTGACTGATACGTGCCGTCAAAAGCGCCACCTGCACCTCTGGTGAACCCGTGTCCTTCTCGCTCAATTTATGCTCCGCAATGATCGCAGACTTATCTATCGTTCCCATCGTCAGTAATTCAATTCGCGTGACTTTTGGGACGTGGTTTACACGCCCAGAATTATAGCCCCCGGCCAAAATTCCGCTCAACTCGCCCTCCGACAAGTGCCACGGGGTACTCCCTCGCGCTAGGTCATCCCATTAACTCACCCCATCTTTGGCGAGAAAAAAATAAAGCCACCCAACAGCTCGGTCGTGAGGTCAGAGTTTAGTACGCTCGTTCCTGGCAATAGTGGATCTCTGCCGAAGAAACATCCAAGTTAAACTGCTATGTAAATTTATTAAAACTTCTTGCCTCCAATGCAAATTTCCACAGAGGGTGGATCTGTGTCAATTGCCCGTTTAGCTGGCGTTGCTTGGAATACCTTCGCAGGCATACCGACAAAGGTCGCCAATATTGTTCAAACGGGGACTGAACTTCTCGCCTGGAGCAGATCTGCGTGTCTACGGCTCCTAAAAATTGCCTGGAATTGGCTCGTCCGGTGTGGATCTGCGTGCGTGCGATTCCCGAAAATTGCCTGGAATTGGCTCGTTTCGTTCTTCCGCCTTCCCGCGACCTGGGCGTTCACGTTGGTAGACTATTGGACTCCGCCGCCCCACGTCAGACCACGGGCCGAAGAAGTTTGGGAACCCACCGACGAAAATGGCCTGCCGTTGGCAGAACCGACAGCCATCCCCCCCGGCGAGCCATACGAGGAAGATTCTCCCGAAGCGGAATGCATGCATAGTTACATCAAAGAGATCACCCAGACGACAAACCCAGGATATATGGTCGCACGCTTGACAGGCACCGGCAAGGTGCAGTTTCGACTCTGGGAGAAATTCAAGCAGCGTAATCCAAATTTGGCGCGCCAAACCCAGAAAAACTTACCTCGAAGTATCACCATATGGGAAGGTCTTCAGAATCCCGACAAAACTATCCACGACAATGCAATCGCCACCTTGTCCAAGCTGAGCGCAAGTGACCAGCTGGGCATTTTTGAACGCGCGCGCAACACGAATCTGGAGCTGGCCGGGGAGATTTATGCCGCACTGATTCCCCAAAAAACATTCGCCTGTTACGTGAAGGTTTTATGCGCATTAAGCGAGGGCAAAACCGTTAGGCTGCCATGCGACGATTACGGAAGCCTTCCCAAGGGTGCTGGACCTATTTTGGAGGCGCTACCAGCCAAATTTGCGGCCAAAATTGTCACAACAAATCCAGACGCGCTATATAATCCCTCGGAATGGAGCGATGTCCTCCTCCGTAACATTTTATTCGGATTGCCGCCAAAAGAAGCCGCCATGACACTGCAACAAATGAGCACAATGTCCCCCAGCTGCGAGCAAGCCACGGACATACTATTATTGCTGGCTGAACCATGGCATAACCCACGATGGATTGCGAAGGTTTTAAGCCATATGTCTCGTGGTGATGTGGTGGCGTCTATCCGGAACTGTCGCTTCCCCGTTAGACAATACAAATCCTTCGTCAAAGCCATGACCAAACAAAATCCCGAGCTCGCCTCAAGCCTTATGCCCACTGGCATTAGCAAATTTGAAGCATTTGGAAACCTCAACGGAAGTGGCCACTCCGGCTTACAACTTTTTCTAATTCAAGTTTCGCCGGAAGACGTCGTTACCCTCTCACGTAGTGATGGTTTTCTGCGTTTATTCCCTCTATTTTTGAGCATATTTCGCGGAGGAAGCGTTCGTCAGGTTGAGCAAGCGGTAAAACATCTGTGCACGCTTTTAGCCCAACAATGCGTTACGCTCGATGCGACCGTTAAACTACTGAAGGTCGTTAGGAAGAGAGAAGCGTGGCCTGCCATCAAACTGCTCCTTCCGGAGCATGTCGCTACGGCAGTTGCGACCCAGGATGTAACTTGAGTCCGAAAGTTGAATGGCCCGGCCTCCGCGGCTCCGGCGTAAAAAAACCTTGTGCGGGATGGGGCATAACTTAGGTTGAGCCTGGGTTTGCCTGGCTAGCTCAATTGGCAGAGCAGTTGACTCTTAATCAATTGGTTCGGGGTTCGAGTCCCCGGCCAGGTACCATGGGTGGCCGATTTAGCTCAGCTGGTAGAGCACCCGCCTTGTAAGCGGAAGGTCGTCAGTTCGATCCTGACAATCGGCTCCAGTAATGGAGCGGCATAATCCTCCGACTATCAGATGCTTGCGAGAAGATCCGAGCAGGGCTTTGTATTCCACAGCACTACCGAATACTTAATCATGGAGCTTTTTTCCTTGCATTCATCTATGCATAAGTCCGTGCAAGGGGTGGAAAATCGAAAAAGGAATCGTATGGCCGAATCTAAAAATACCCCGATGGAAAAAGGAAAAGTTTTTCACAACCAGCGTGAATAACTTTGTGAAGGACGAAACCCGCCGTAAGACTCCATTAGTTACTCACATGACAAACTTGCTTGAAAGGCGAGTTCGCCTGAGCCAACTGACTTATTCACAGAATTCACAACCGAAATAATAATATGGAAAATGAATTCTTTTTCTTAGATTTTTAAATCCTGGGAAACATCCTTTGACTTTCCTCGGAAACAGCTTTTTTTGAGGTCAGCTCTCATAGTTCAAGGGACAGAACTGCGGTTTCCTAAACCGTCAATCCCGGTTCGAGTCCGGGTGAGAGCGCCAGAATGGAGATGAAATGGATAGCCATGTGCACATTGACTTTTTTACTTCCGAACGTCGGGAGAAATGTCTCCGTGACGCACGGGCGGTAGGCATAGATTATTTCGTTGTCCCTGGAGTTTCCCGGGACAGATGGGCCCAACTTCCGACTGTTGCACATCTGGAGAACGTATTTTTTGCCCTGGGCGAACATCCGTTGGAATTGGCCAGTGGAGAAAATGATGAATCGCGGACGAAAATTTTGTCGCGGGTGGTACAAACGATGAAAAATACCCCGGTGGGTTGTAAGTTGGTGGCCATTGGCGAAGTTGGGCTGGATTATTATCATTTGAAAGCAAGGGATTCTGAGCGAAAAGAACTTCAGCGGCAAGCCCTACGGGAACAGCTTCTTGTGGCGAAAGAAAAAGAGTTGCCGGTGATTATTCACTGCAGAGATAAAGATGGAGCTATTGACGCGTGGAATGATGTAAATTTAAACATAGAAGAATGTGGGGTTCAATTTGAAAATGTTTTATTCCATAGTTTTTCCTACGGTCCGGAACAGGCGAAAAAATGGTGCAGGCGCGGAGGTTATGTTTCGTTTTCTGGAACGGTGACCAAGCCAAATGCTGGGGAAATACGCGCCGCTTTACCATTTATTCCCGCGGGACAGATGCTTCTTGAAACGGACGCACCCTTTCTCTTGCCGCAGGCATTGCGTGTCGAAGGCAAGGAACAGCCGATGAATGAACCTAAAAACCTTGTCGAGGTGGCGCGGGTTGTGGGAGGCTTTTTAGGAAAAAGCGTGGAAAAAATCCTTTTCCAGACGCAAGAAAATGGATTGAGATTTTTTCGCATTAAACGCCAATGATCCGTTCCTGGCATATTTTTTGGGCGTGGAAGCAGTTATTTCCAAGCAGGCAAAGGGGAATAATGTTTGCTATCCTGTCTATTCTCGGGGTAGCCTTCGGTGTTTGTGTTTTGGTTGTTGTTTTGGGGGTTATGAACGGATTTCAAGAGGATATCCGTAGTAAGCTTACAAGTATTCGTGGAGATGTCTGCGTGGAAGTTTTCGGGGCATGCGAAGGGGATTTACTATCTTGGAAGCAGCGTTTCGGGACACGAAGGAATGTGCGAAAAGTGGCGGAATTTACGCATATGCCAGTGCTTTTGATGAACGCGGGTCGTTTTTCTTTGCCCGTTTTGAAAATCGGTGATCCGGCCGTGGAGGGGCTACTTGATTTTGTTTTAACTGGGGGACGGAGTGGAGAAGGCGTGTGGCTTGGTTATGATTTAGCGCAGGAACTGCAAGTTACGACTGGCGAAACTGTGTTCTTCTTTTCGCCGGAAAATATTGTCAATTTTGAAAGCATCGAGGAGGTGCCCGAGCCTTTTGAGGTGGATGTGGCTGGGATTTTCCAGACGGGATGGCCGGACGTTGACGGCCGTGTTGCGTTCGTTTCCCGGGCGGCGGCGGAGTGGATTTTGGAAAGATCGCCAAAGATACAGGGATTTGACGTGTATTTGGATGAAGGGACAAATGCCGTTGCTGTTAGAGATGAGTGGAATGCGTCCTTTTTACCGTCTTTTTTGCGAGCACGATCTTGGCAAGAGGTGAACGGACAGCTTCTTTCCGTTCTCGGAATGGAGAAGGCGGCCATGTGCTTTGTGTTGTTGTCCGTGCTTTTTGTGGCGACACTTTCCATGGCGTCTGCGCTGTTATTGAATGTGGCGGGGAAGACGCGAGAAATTGGTCTTTTACGTGTGTTGGGCGCGGGACGCTTTGAAGTCGCGCTTTGCTACCTTTTCCAGGGAGGAATTGTTGGAATTTTTGGCGTGTTTTTGGGCCTGGGTTTATCGGCGATTATTTTATTTTATCGGAATGGGATTTTATCCCTGATTTTTAGAGTGGTGGGCGATGGAAACCGAATTTTTGCCTTCTATCAGTTTTCTCATTTGCCACTTTTGATTCGACCGGGTGAGCTGGCGGGAATTTGTCTGGGGGCTTTGTTTTTGTCCATGCTGGCGGGAGTTGTCCCGGCTATCCGTGCGGCCCGCATTGACCCAGCGCGGGCCATGTGTTGTGAGTAAGTTGGTGATTTTGGGAGTAAACTATCATGGCCCTGAAGTTGTGGAATGTTTTCAAATTTTTTGGTCCGGCTGTGATGCCTATTGTTGTTTTAGTGGATGTTTCCCTTGAAATCGTACAAGGTGAATCCGTCGCCATCGTGGGTGCTTCCGGTTGTGGTAAAACAACGTTATTGAACATCGCGGGTGGTCTCTTGCAACCCGACACGGGCAAGGTTCTTTGGGATGAGCAACTTGTTGGCAAGCTGAAACGTGGGAGTTTTTTGGGATTTATTTTTCAAAGTTGTGCACTTGTTAATGAACTGACTGTTCTTGAAAACGTACTACTTCCGTTAAGAATCTTGGGTTTAAAATTGGATAAAGCGCGGGCTAAAGAATTACTTGCAGTGGTTCGGCTTGAACATCGCATGCACGCCATGCCCTCGACGCTTTCTGGCGGGGAAAGACAAAGGGCTGCCATTGTTCGCGCGTTGATCTCGTCTCCACAATTTGTTATCGCCGATGAGCCAACGGGCAATTTGGACGAACGGACTTCGTTGGAGGTCGAGGAACTTATGTTCGGTCTTTGCCGGGAGATGAAAGTCGGGTTAATTTTCGCAACCCACGACCAAAGAATTGCGCAACGAGCCTCCCGTACTTTCTCCCTCACTGCCGGGAGGCTGCACGAGGTTAAAAAACCACTTGAGCCAACCACGTTTTTCGCCTAGCCCAGGACGCAGGGTTTTGCTGGCGATGTTTAGGCCCATCAGGACGCACCGGATGTGTTGAAAGGCTTTTTGCTGTGGAAGATGAAAATATTTTGGAGGCGCCTGTGGAAAAGGTTTTCGCTAGGAGCAACGTCAGCGACCGCAGCATCGTGGAGATTATGGAAAGTGCCTATTTGGACTATTCCATGTCTGTGATTGTTTCCCGGGCGCTTCCGGACGTGCGCGATGGTCTCAAGCCGGTCCAGCGAAGGATATTGTACGCCATGCTGCGGGAGGGGCTGCTCCATAATCGGCCGTTTGACAAATGCGCTGGGGTGATCGGAGAAGTTTTAAAAAATTACCACCCGCACGGGGATTCTTCCGTATATGATGCCCTTGTCCGTCTCGCCCAGCCGTGGGTTATGAGGTATCCGCTGCTCCAATCCCAAGGAAATTTTGGGTCCATCGACGGGGACCCGCCGGCGGCGTATCGTTATACGGAATGCAAACTGGATAAGATAGCGGAAGACCTGTTGCGGGACCTGGATGAGGACACTGTCGATTATATGCCAAATTATAAGGAAAGCACCCAAGAACCCACTGTGTTGCCCAGCGCCTTGCCTAACCTTTTGCTTAACGGGTCCACGGGAATTGCCGTTGGAATGACCACCAATATTCCACCTCATAATCTATCTGAAATTATTGATGCTCTGCTTTTATTAATTGATGTTCCGCATACAGGCCTTGATGAAATTGCGGGACTAATCCAGGGTCCCGATTTTCCAACGGGCGGGGAAGTTGTTGGCCTTGAGGGTATTAGGAAGTACTTGCGCACTGGCCGTGGGATTGTCCATGTGCGCGGGAAAGTACACTGCGAAGAAACAAAATCCGGCCGAGAACAAATCGTTATCGACGAAATTCCTTATAATGTTAACCGAGCGGCACTTGTGGAAAAAATCGCCGAATTGGTGCTGGCGAAAGAGTTGGATGAGATTTCTGACATTCGTGACGAGTCCACGGAGGAAACTCGCATTGTATTGGAGCTCAAGCGGGGTGAGCCATCCCGTGTGGTGATCAATAAACTATTCCGCCATACGGCATTGGAAAACTCTTTCGGAGTCATCCTTCTGGCCTTGGATGGTAAGCGGCCGAAGCAAATGAACGTTAAAGAGATGCTCGAACTTTATCTGGAGCATCGGCGCGATGTGATATCCCGACGTACGCAATTCCGGTTACGAAAGGCATCCCAACGTGCCCATGTACTGGAGGGTTTTTGCGTGGCCCTGGATCATTTGGACGATTTCGTGCGTATCATTCGAGCGGCGAACGATCGAGATGATGCCAAGCGGGTATTAATGGAGAAGTACGAGATCACAGAATTGCAGGCAGATGCGGTTTTGGAATTACGCCTTTACCAGCTCACTGGATTAGAACGAGCGAAGGTGGAAAACGAATTGCAAGAGTTGCAGCGGCGAATCCAAGAATACGAGGCCATTTTAGCCAGCCAATCTCAGCTGATGGGGCTCATCCGCAAGGAGTTGGTTGACATCCGCATGGCCTACGGCGACCGGCGGCATACACAAATTGTTCCCGGGGAAGGCGAATTTTCCATAGAGGACGTTATTTCCAACGAGGGCTGTGTTATCACTGTCTCCAACAAGGGCTTTATTAAGCGCACAGCTGTGGATGCCTACCACACCCAACGGCGCGGGGGAAAGGGCGTTGTTGGGGCCAAACAGCACGAGGACGACTTCATCGAGCACATTTTTTCAGCCAGTACCCACAGCTATGTGTTGTTTTTCATGAACAATGGAAGACTCTACGTGCAAAAGGTTTATGATATCCCCGAAGCTGCACGGACGGCGAAAGGACGCTCCCTAGTGAATCTCTTGAACATGCAAGAGGGGGAGCGTATCGCAGCCATGATATGCGCAAGTGACTTTGAATCTAATCAAAATGTGGTCATGTGCACTGGTAAAGGGGTGATTAAGAAGACCGCTCTTAGCAGCTACCGCAATTTTCGCCGGGATGGTATCATTGGTATCAATGTCGACGAGGACGACGTGCTCATCGCCGCACACCTCACATCTGGGAAAAACGAAATCGTTATCGTCACAAAAAACGGCATGTCTGTGAAGTTCGATGAATCTGACTTACGCGTACAAGGGCGTGCGACACGAGGTGTTAAGGGAATTTCTCTGCGCCGGGGTGATGCGGTGAAGATGATGACGGTGGTGGAGCTGGAAACTACACTGCTTTTGGCGACGGAAAATGGCTTGGGGAAGCGGTCAGAGTTTAAGGATTACCGCCTTCAGCACCGGGGAGGTTTGGGTGTTATCGCCATGCGTGCCCATGCACCTATCTGCACTGCTATAAGTGTCCGGGAGGATGAGCAAATTATGATGTTTACCAAACAGGGGCAAGCTGTTCGCAGCAAAGTTTCCGACATTCGCGTTATTGGCCGCACCACCCAGGGGGTGAGACTTATTAACCTGGCTCCAGGCGACGCGCTCATTGGCGTCAGCCGTGTGATCGAGGTCGAAGATAACGAAGAATAGAGGTCCTGCAGAAGTCGCTTTTTGGCCATTTTGGGCCCGCATGAAATGTGGGCTTCAAGACAGTGTTTCCATCGGGGTAGTCTAGTCGATCTCGTGGAAAATTTATCACAGCCGCCCTGGGCGGACCCGCGGTTTTTGCCGTGATTTACCAAAAATTTTCCAAAAACTTACCGAAAATCACAAAGTGATTGACAAATACCTACTCCACAGCAATATGGTCCAAGAATCAAGATTCTAAAAAGGAAAGTTCAATATGAAAAGCATCGCCACACACGCATCAGATATTTTTGATGGTAGTCTGATAACTGCAAATGTTCTCAAGCCCAGGACTGACACCTGGCTTCAAACTGAAACCCTCGTTTTTACGAGAATTTCCTACATCTTTAGGATGGGCCAGCCCGCTGCCAGCGACAAAAGCCATTTGGAAAATATCCACTTAAATGAAAAAACTGAATTAGCTTAGCCGATCGGAGAAACAATGGGAACTAATTAATGAAAAATAAATGGCGGATTATCCCTTCGGCAAATACGCCGAAGACAATAACAGTACCGGACTTTCTAATCATGAATAGCCATAAAAGACAATTGCAAGGGACCAATTTTGGGGCGAAAAAGCCTCCAAGTCTATTGGAAAGGTCTGAAAAATTCAGGCTTATGCCCACAACGATTGTCATAATTACCGCTCTAACAGCGGTTCAAATGCGAAGTTTGGAAAAATCCTCGCCAGGCAAACTCCCTAACTTAACCACTACCAAGCGTTTGCCGAGTTGGGGTTTTGCAGCGCGCATGGATTTTCTTCCGGATTTTCCTAGTTTGGTCTTGCGGAAAAAATTTGCCCGCAAAGAGTGCGGGCATGGGAGTTGTCCCTCGGGCAGCTTGGGTTTATGTTATTAACTCTAACCCCTTCGGGTAGCTGGAGGGCAATAAAATGCAAAACGTAATGGAAGAACTGCTGGCCAGTAGCGCGATGGCGCGCCTGGAACCGGGGCAGGTTGTTAAAGGAATCGTCACCGAAATTCAACAGGGTGACGTGCTGGTGGACATTGGTGCGAAGTGCGACGGCCGCGTCCGCCTTTCGGAGTTCGGGGACGCCCATGAGATCCAAGTGGGTCAGGAGGTGGAGGTCTATTTGGAAAAATTGGAGGACTCCAACGGTGCGCCTGTCATATGTTACGACCGCGTCCAACAACAAAAAAATTGGGAACGCATCGCGACAAGCGCTGAAGAAGGCGGCACGGTTACTGGGAAGATCAAAGGAAAAACGCGCGGGGGTCTGTTAGTTAATATCGGCGTGGACGCATTTTTGCCCTCGTCTCAACTAGATATTTTGCCGACAAAGAATATCGAACAATTTATTGGTCGCACATACGAATTTAAGATCGTGAAAATTAACCGTGAACGAAAGAACATCGTTGTCTCCCGACGGGAACTCTTGGAAGAGGAACGGCGCACCAAATCCCAAGAGCTCTTTGAGCGGCTCCGCGTGGGAGATTTGGTTAAGGGTGTGGTGAAAAACATCACGGACTACGGCGCCTTTGTTGATTTGGACGGAGTCGATGGGCTTCTCCACGTTACCGACATGAGCTGGGGCCGCGTGACCCATCCCAACCAGGTTGTACGCGTGGGAGAAGAACTTCAGGTCATGGTTTTGGACATTGATCGGGAAAAAGGCCGTGTATCACTGGGACTAAAGCAAACCACTTCAAATCCATGGGATAACATTGAACAGCGTTATCCCGTAGGCGCGTGCGTCAAGGGCAAAGTGGTTAATCTGGTTCCCTATGGCGCCTTTGTTGAGCTTGAAAATGGCGTTGAAGGCTTGATCCACGTTACTGAAATGTCGTGGACGAAGAAAATATCCAAGCCCAGCGATATTCTTAAAATTTCCCAGGAGGTTGAAGCTGTTGTCTTAGGAATTCAAAAAGATGAGCAAAAAATCGCCCTCGGATTGCGCCAGTTGGAGGACAATCCCTGGGACCAAATCGCCACTAAATACCCTGTTGGTACGACCATACATGGCGTCATTCGCAGCCTAACGAACTATGGGGCCTTCGTCGAAATCGAACCTGGCATCCATGGCATGGTGCATATCTCCGACGTATCTTGGACACGTAAACCCAAAAGCATGGAGGAAGTATTCAAGGTTGGCGATGAGGTGGATGCGGCTGTTATCCTCGTTGACTTGGATGGCCACCGCATTGCCTTGAGCGTGAAAAAGTTAGCGGCCAACCCATGGCTGGGCATCGATGAGCATTTCAAGGTTGGCGAAAAGGTTGAAGGAAAAATCGTTAAAATAACTAATTTTGGCATATTTGTTGAACTAGGCATGGGTATCGACGGATTTATCCACATTGGACAGATTAGCGAGGACCGGGTGGATCGAATCCGCGACCTTTTCAACGTGGGTGATAAGGTTACGGCTCGGATCATCCGGATCGAAGTGGCCAACCAGCGCATTGCGCTATCCATCAAAGCTCTAGAATACGATGCCACAGAACTGCAGCGGGAAATTAACGCTTGGAAAAATGTCAGTGCGGCGGCTACCTCGAATGGTGGCGGACAAAGCGAATTTGGAACCCTGGGTGACCTCCTTGGCACGGACGAAACCAACGCGTGACTTTTTGGGCCCCACAATTGAATGGATACTTCAACCGCTTGTATTAAGGTTATGCGAGAGGGGGGCAGGGGCGCGATAGTAGTTAGATGTCGGGCGGTGCAGTGGCGCATATGTCCTTGCGCAAACGGTCTAGGATCCCATTGATGATCCGTTTGGAATCATCCGACGAGTATTGCTTTCCTAACTCGATGGCTTCGTTGATAGTCACCACATGGGGAATGTTTTCGCAGTAAAGCATTTCGTAAATTGCAAGGCGTAAAATGGCCAAATCGACCTTCGCGAGGCGATTGAAATTCCAATGGATTAGCATCCCGCTAAGTTTGCCGTCGACTTCATGCAAATGTTCCAATACCCCACGCGCCAACAATTTCGCAAAGTTATAGTGTGCCTCAGGAATTTCAAGCATACCAACCAAATCTCCCCAGAGCAACTCAAAGGAACTCTCGCGCGAGACTTCGTACGCATAAATGAGCTGTACAGCCAATGCGCGGTTATCCCGGCGGCTAATGGCGCATTGCGCATCATCCATAATAAAGAACTCCGCCAACCACAGAGTTCCGCGCGCGTCCACTGTCAATGGCCTTTTTATGTATCAAAATCCGTCGATACGTCCCAAAGGCAAGCCGATCATTGCCGCCCCATTGCCCTCCGCATGGCGTGAGTGTACTGCACTTGGAACCTGCGGACAGTTTCCCGCTGCACGGCCAGTGCCGCCGCCGGATCCGCTGCGCTGAGAACGGGGGCTAGGGTTTCATTCACCGTGTCGTACTCAAAGCCTGAAAAATCTGCCAAAATTTCTTTGGCCGCTGCTGCGTCCTCCATGCGGCCCGCCGCCTGTGCATCGGCAATCGCCTTACACGCGCTGATAAGTTCTTGGTGGGGAATGATAAATGCAAATTTTACAATCCACTTGAGTGCGTTATACACGCAAGCCGTCCGATCCGAACGGAAATCAAATCCTGCCAAACTGGTGTATGGGTTATCATCATCGGTGCGCCAGGCGGCAAATTCTGGCGCGTAGATGCGCTTGTTTATTGGGGGGCGGTACAGCGTGTGCGCCAGCGGGCCACCGGGAGTCCCTGCCTTGAACGCGAATATCTTTTGTCCGTCCTCGCTAAGAACATACTCCAAAAAGTGCTTGGCAACGGCTACATTGGGCGCACCCCGTAAAATGCCTATGGGATCCGGGCCGATGGCGGATCCATCCTGGGGAATAACAAATCCAAGGCGCGCATAACCACAGCGCGCGTTTTCCGCGGAACACTGCGCCTTCCCCATGAAATCAACGATAATTCCGACGGCACTGTTTCCCGCGCCGACATCCAAGATCATCTTAGAAGGCGTTTCGGCAAAATAGCGTGTATTGCCAGAGATAAGCTGAATAACCTGCAATCCACGTATCCAACCGGCGCGAATGGCCCGCGCATCTGCGCCGGGCCCCTTCTTCCCCCCCGGGGGGGACATAATTTGCTGCTGCACAATCATTTCAAGCGCCTTCAGCAGCGCGCTGCTTTTTGTGGGGTCCGCCAGGGTGATCGCACCAATAAGCTTCGGATCGGTGAGTTGTTCCCATTGAGAAACATCCGTTTTATTCAACCCTTTTGCGGCAAGCGCATCGGAATTATAAATGATGCCGAAAGCGGATAGCGCACTCCCATACCATCGGCCATCCCTGTCCCAAAGATCATTCCCAGCAAAGTGCTGGGGAATAACGTCCTCTCCCAAGAGTTCTGGATGTTCCGCCATGAATCCAGTATCCACTAAAATTCCCTGGTCTGCCACGCGCGCAAATTCACTAGCTCCTCCGCCGAAGAAAATATCGATCCCAGAGGAAATATTCGAATTGTAAAACGCCGTGCACACATCCCTTTCCAGGGGAGTTTTCCAAAGGGAAGGATCTGGCAAGCGATTCGCAAAGATTTGCGCAATTTCCGCAGTCCATGGGCGACCTAATTCCTTTTCCCAGTAATAGCGAAAGGCACCCGTGTAAACACTGCTCAAGTAGCGAACAATTTCGCTAATTCCGCCCAAATAGCGCCAATCAACGAAAACGGTTCGTCCGGTTTTTTTTTGGTACCACGCGCTAAACCCGAGGCCCAACTCGTGACGTATGTTCTCATTATGGGCAACAAGGATAACAATTGTATCATCCCGCTGGGTGTCGATGGCGCTGCCCCGTTTCCGCACAACAAATGGCAATCCGCAGATAATTAGTAACCCGCACAGTGTGAATAGCCATTTCCTTGCCATATGCAGTGCCTCGAAAATCTTACATGTCGTTTCTAGTGGCCCAAACTTCTTTACCAACAAAATTATTTCCATCGGCAGCCTATGGGTTCGGGGGGGATTTTTTTTCAAGTGCTCCAACACGCTTGAAAAGTTCTGGAATACGTTTGCGGAGGACGTAAAAGCGATTGGCCTCATTGACTGGCATGGATGGCGTCCCTCGGAGAACACTTCCCGCCGGAACATTCCCTGGAACGCCACATTGGGCAGCAATTTGCGCACCATCGCCGACGCTCACATGCCCAGCAATTCCTGCTTGTCCAGCAAGGACCACATGATGACCCAGCGTCGAACTTCCCGCAATGCCCACTTGAGAAACGATAAGGCAGTCACCACCAACGCGCACGTTATGGGCAATTTGAACAAGGTTATCGATTTTTGTCCCGGATCCAACACGGGTTTCAGCGAAACGGGCCCGATCGATGGTGGTATTGGCACCAATTTCCACGTTGTCCTCGATGATAACACATCCGATGTGGGGAAGTTTGTGATGGGTTCCGTCTATGGTCTCGTAGCCAAACCCATCGGAACCAATAACAGCCCCGCTGTGAATAATAACATTTTCCCCCACTTGACAATTAGGGTAAAGGGTTACCCTTGGATTGAGGCATGTGTTATCGCCAATGTGACAACCGCGACCGATGAAGCAATGGGCCCCGACGTGAACGCCAGCCCCCACGAAGACATTGGCCTCGATAACCGCAAAGGGACCGATATGGGCGGTTGACGCAATTTTTGCCGCCGCATCAACGATGGCAGTTGGGTGTATCCCCGTTACTACGGCCGGTGTTTGTTCCCGTTCAACGGCGGCACATACCTTCGCGAAAGCCCAAGAAGGGTTGGTCACTCTAAAATAGGCACGGGAAGCGCTAGGAGTCCCTTCAAAATTTTTCGGGACCAGGACAATTGACGCACGGGAATCCTTAACAAGGGTAGCGTACTTCCTGTTGCTAAAAAATGCGATGTCCCCCTCCTTGGCCAGATCGAGAGCGGAAACCCCCCGAATGGTACCATCATAGCTGCCAATTACGGCCTCCGGATGGAGAAGCCCAATAAGATCGTCCTGGGTAAAATTCATGGAATAACGGTGGAAACCCATTTGTTAATCGCAAATACAAATAATACGATCCGCTGGTAACTGGGGAAACGCTGTGTGCAATTACACACTTTATCACTCCGGCTTTTTCAGGGCGGCGAGTTCTTCGCTTTTTCGCTCGTGAAGGATTGTGAAAGATTGTGCCAACATCGCGCTTGCAAAGAACATGGCGCATAAAAGGGGGCCGAGCCACCTCATTGCGACACAAAGACTTACAAGGACAGGAACTCCTGCAATGAGGGCCGGAACAAAGTAGGCGATAAGCCAGAAGGTACCCAGGATCCCGATAACGGCCACGACTACATAAGTGAGAACGTTAAACGCCGTCACCCGCTTTGCATACAAGACCGCGGATGCTTCCAGTTCGGCACGTGTTTGCTCCGGATCTGGCTTTGCCGCCTCTTCTACCAATGGCGAACTCACGCGCAGAGGATCGAACTCACACCTACGGTATGTGTCAAGATATCTTTGGCTGCCTTGGCGCTTCAATCGGGATTGTTCAGTGCCATTGTCGTCTTCTGGCTGTTTATAGGGATAATAGTTTGTTATTAGTTTTTTTATTTGGTTTCCATGGATTTTCCGATCGGATGTGCTGGTTTGTTTTTTTATTTGAGGAGATATTTTCCAGATGGTGTTCGCAGTTGGCAGCGGGCTAGCTCGTCCCAAAGACGCAAAAAATTTCCATAAAAATGGAAGCTTCAGTTTTAAGCCAGGTGTCAGTCCTGGGACTGGAAACATTTGTAGTTCCAGAACATCATCAAAAATATCTGTCATGGGTGTGGTGGCATTTTTCATATTGAATTTTCTCCTTTGAACTCGAATTCACGGACCATATTGCTAGAAAATAGGCGTTTGTCAATTTTTTTGCAGTTTTTGGTAAGTTTTCGGTAAATTTTTGGGGGTCGCGGCGAAGACCCGCAAGTCGTTCGAGGAAGCAACGACCAATTTGTCCAAATCTGGCAATAAACTATGAAATTCAAGCGGGGGACAAAAGAGCCTTGAGCTCGCGGGTTTGAAAATTTATCCTGCGGTTGTGTATGCGATCGATGGCAGTATTGTCCCGGTTATACACCTTGGAATGCCGGGATATTACCCCCCCCCCCCCCCCCCGAAGTAGCTCAGCACGAAGCGCTTATGCCGAAGGCGGATTCCAGCGGGAAATGTGCCCTGGTCGGTTCGCTTTCGGATATTATTACGCCGCCGGCCAGTGAACTTGGCGAAATTGCTCCAGTGGTGTCCACTTTACCCGAAGATCTTTTTTCCCAATCTCCAGCGGCGGGTGCACCTATTTTGCAGAAATACTTGGATTCTCTGCCGGCGGAAGACCGCTACGCTGCATTTGAACCGCTGGTCAGAGAACATTGGAAGTGGTTATGTCGGGCCGCGCCCTATTTGAAGTTTCCAGAGCCCAAGCCAATTTTGGAGG
Source organism: Puniceicoccales bacterium (assembly GCA_031282835.1). Taxonomy (GTDB): domain Bacteria; phylum Verrucomicrobiota; class Verrucomicrobiia; order Opitutales; family JAIRLM01; genus JAIRLM01. The sequence continues at coordinate 577 of JAITCU010000041.1, read as the reverse complement.
GGCAAAAGATTAACATTGGCCTTAGATCTTGGAGGATGACGGGTGGCGGCACAGAACGGGTTATGCAATTGCTCGCCAATCATTTCGCAGAGGATCCACGGTACCATGTTACCGTGTTCATTGACGCTGGACAGATTAAGCGCATCGATTATCCTCTGCACGGTAACGTTACCGTTATTGAAGTTAAATCAGCGGAAGGGATCAATTGGAGGGAAATTATCGGAAAGTATCCACAAAATCTCGTCCTTTGTCCCCAATATTCACAGGAAAAAAATGCGCAAAACATATTACTCCTTAAATTTTTGGGCGTGCATATATTGGCGCAGGAGCATAACTGTTTATTTGCCTCTAGTTCATTTAGGGGCAATGAAAAATTTTCCCATCTCTCCCACCTTTACTCAGCATGTGATGCGGTAAGTTGTCTATCGCGGGTAGATGCCTATAAGTGGCAAAAGGAAGGAACGAAGAATTCCATCTTTCTGCCAAATCCACCAACCTTTGATCCGAATTCCGTCACGCCATCCACACTCGAGTCCAACAATATTTTGTGGGTTGGCCGGTGGGATCCGAGGCAAAA
>JAITCU010000037.1 GCA_031282835.1 Puniceicoccales bacterium | reverse complement strand
TAATGCTCGCAAGATTTAAGTATAGCGCGCGCTGTAAGGTTATATCGATTCAAGAAAGACAATCATGCCCATTCCTCCAAACTGAGTCGGTGCGGTTTGTTTTATGTGTTACGTTTTTTGGAATCTTCCGGCTGGGGAACGTTTGGATTTTCAACAAATGCCATGGCCTGTTTATCAAAGCATGGACCGCGATTTTTCGCAATAAATTCAACCACTCGGGTGATTTCCTCGTCGCTTACCCAGGCTCCCTGGGCGCGAACCAATCCGGAAGCCCCAGGAGGCAGGAAAAGCATATCCCCGCGGCCGAGAAGACCATCGGCACCATTGGCATCGAGGATGGTCCGGCTGTCCACCTTGGACGCCACTTTAAATGCGATGCGACTGGGCAAATTGGCCTTGATGACACCAGTGATGACATTGACGGAGGGTCTCTGGGTCGCCAGGATGAGGTGAATTCCGGCAGCACGGGCCAGCTGGGCCAGGCGCGTCACCGAATTTTCGATGTCATCGGGGGCCACCAGCATGAGATCTGCCAATTCGTCGATGACACACACAATGTAAGGCAGGCGCTGTTGTGGCATTTCTGCGGCTTCCCGGCGGGAGGGTTGCAGGTGGGCCATGGCCGTACGCTCTTCTGGCGAAAGTTCCCGCTCCAGTTCCGACGCACGTCTGCTTTCCTCGCGTGTGCGCATAACCTTGGCGTTGAATCCAGCAATATTGCGAACTCCAACGCTGGCAAAGAGATGATAACGCCATTCCATGTTATGGATGAGCCAATGGAGCGCATTGGGGACTTTTTTAGGATCGGTAAGCGTGGGCAGCAGCATGTGCGGCAGCTGATTATATACCTGCATTTCTACGATTTTGGGGTCGACGAGAATGAGCCGCAGGTCCTCCGGCGAAGCGTGGAAAAGAAAGGAGGCCAAAATGGAATTGATGCACACGGTTTTCCCCGAACCCGTCGATCCGGCGATGAGCAGGTGGGGCATGCGGGCGAGGTCGGCAATGAGCGGCTCTCCAGTGACACCACGGCCGAGGACGATGGGAACTTCTGCATTTTTTTTCGCCCATGCCTCCGATTCCAAAATTCCGCGCAATCCAACTGGTCGCGCATGGGAGTTGGGGATTTCGATGCCCACGCAATTTCGCCCGGGAATCGGCGCCAGGATGCGAACGGCCGGGGCGCGCATGGTGAGGGCGATGTTTTTGTCCAGATTTTCGATTTTTTCCACGCGCACGCCAGGTGCTGGAACGAGTTCATAGCGCGTAATCACTGGACCCGATTGAATTTCGCCAATTTCCACCTCCACACCGAACTGATTCAACGTCTCACGCAACTCGATCGCCAGTGCGGCGCATTCTCCGGCATACTCCCCATCGTCAGGCGCCTCATTCAAAAGGTCCATGGGCGGAAAGACATAGCCCTCAAACGGCAGCGGTTGTTGGTCCCCGTCGTCTTCGAAAAGATTTTCTCGTATGGGCTGCCTCCTCATGGCCAGCAGAGCGTCATCGAGCACCTCCTCCCCATCTGATGGTCGCTGGAACGGCTGGGGATGGTCTTCAAGGGCTATGAATGTGCCGAAATCCGAGGAGGGTTGCCTTCGCCGCCAGCGCCAAAAGCAGAATATTTTGCCGAGGAATGAAAGAATTCGCTTCAGCCGTTGCCCCGTACTACCAAGGTTTTCCAGGGCGCAGCCGATGGCATCGGAAAGGGTGGCCTGCCGGGTAAAGACCGCCCAAAAGCCAAGGCCAATGGGCAAGGATAAAACGAGAACACTTCCCACCGTTCCTAGGAAGTCCTTGAAAACGTATGCATAACAAATGGCGCCCAATACGCCACCCATACCATTGAGAAAAAAATGCCTAAGGCGCGAAAATCCGAAGGAGGAAATGTGGTCCTGGAACAGGGCGAGAAATACGGGACAGCAGCAAAGGCAAATGACCATGCCCAGAATTCGGCCCCTAGAATTTGGCCGGGCACGGGAGGACAGATCCGCGTACCCAGAGCGAATGAGGAAGATGGGAACGAGGAAATAGGCGAGGCCAAGCAGAGAAATGCCACCGAAGGAAATGTAAGCTCCGACGGCACCGATGGGATTATTCGCCCCGCCCGGAATCGACGCGCGGGTACTGATCCAGGGACACTGCTCCGGCGCATATCCCAGAACGGCGATGAGTAGGAGTAGCCCGAGACTGCCGCAGAAAATTCCGCGGAGACGATTTTTCCCTGCCACTGTCATACTATAAATGGCAAAGGGAGTTATTTTTTTGTCAATGCAGGAGAGCGTGGACGATACGTGGGCAGCCTTACAAGAAAGAACATCACACATAAACTCTGGATCGAAGATCCACTGAATTCCCGCGTGCTTGCAAATTGCCGCCCAATTCGCCAAAAAGCATCAGAAAGGATCTTGATGAAACATTTCCGTGTCCAGGATGGGTCTGAAAAATTTCGATTTTTTACTGCTGCCCCGAAGTCCGCTCCAATAGTGGTCGGGGCGACTGGACTCGAACCAGCGACTTCTTGCTCCCAAAGCAGTTAGCGTATGCCCTACCAGCGCCCAACTCTGGGTGATAAAAATTTTATACAAGGCATTTGCAAGGATTTTCGGTATCAAAATCACTTTTGGGCCCTGTATCACCAGATAATTCTCCGAAAACGCTATGAAAACTCGAGCTAAAAAGCTTCTGAGAGGCACCAACAGCGGCTTCCGGGGCGACGGGAGTTTCGCGCATTTTATTTGTGACAAAACTCACGAATTGCGCGAAACTATTTGGCCCGCAAACACTGATGAATACCGGCGTTGCGGCCTTCACCCATGCCCAAAACGGAAAACTCCCGAATTTTTTTTGCATGAAAAAAAAGACCCTTCGGAGGCGTCGAGGTTTTTACTTTTGTAAATTATTTGCAAACGCTTACGCGGTAGTCTCGAAGCGCAACTTCAATTTTCGCCGAGCAAAATTGAAGTAGCACTGCGAATGTGACAGCTTTCCGGTGCTGATGTGGCTTCACGATGTTACCTCCACATTTTTGGCGGGGAAAAAGTGTGGAAAATTACACAAAGTGCATTTTCTCTGTGCTGGTGCGAGTTTGCGGGCAGCATTCCGAGGACTCGCGCCCTATTCCTTCAAATTCAATCGCGGCAAATCCTCGACAATGGCAACGGTTTCCATGCTCACGGTGACGATGCTCTTGAGCAGGTTTACGATGTAACGTGGATCATCGGACCAGTCATTTGGGTCATTACGGATACCGCTGGCCTTGTCCGTGCGAATTTGATGGCAACCCATGATCTATTCGATGGCGGACCGCCCATTAACCACGTATTCGTAGGCCAAAATTTTTAGGTAGAGCATTAGCGGAATTTATTATTTTTTCTTGAAGTGTTTATTATTTCTGCGAAAATGTCTAGGCCGATGACGAATGTTAGTAATGCGAAGCCTTTTGTGAAATGGGTGGGGGGAAAGCGATCTATCCTCGGAGAACTTCTTCCGCGAATTCCGAATAAATTCGATCGCTATTTTGAGCCTTTTGTTGGTGGCGGTGCACTGTTTTGGAATATGCCACAAAAAGAGAATTCATATTTATCAGATATCAACTTTCATCTCATCATCACATATTCGATTATCCGCGATAATGTGCGCGCTGTCATCTCTAAGCTCGAGGAATACAAAAGCTCACATTGCAAAGAGCAGTATGATAGGGCTAAAATCAAGCTTTCTGAAACAGAAGATCCGATTGAAATCGCCGCCCTTTTCATCTACCTGAATAAAACATGCTATAATGGTCTTTATCGAGTTAATAAATCCGGCAATTTCAACACGCCCATTGGCAAATATACCACTCCAAATATACTGGAAGCCGACAATTTAATGCGTGCTTCCGATAACTTAAAAGGTACCTCTATTTTTCAGCATGAATTTTTTCAACTTACACCGCGGAAAAACGATTTTGTTTATTTGGATCCACCGTACCACAATGCATTTAGCTCCTACGACAGCGCTGGGTTTATCGACAAAGACCATGAAAGATTGGCAAAATTTTGCCGAGAACTCGATCGGTCCGGAATTTTATTCATGGCTTCAAATAGCGATACGCCATTTGTGAGAAAGCTTTATGATGGCTTCCGCATTGAGATCGTAAAAGCGACAAGATCAGTTGCCTGCAAGGCAAATAGGAGAGGAAAAGAAAATGAACTTATTATTAGAAACTACTAGCAATTCGAGTGGTTCGCAAGCAAATAAAACCGGAAATGCTCTTGAAAGTTTTGTGGAAGGCATACTAGAGCGGAACGGCTATACTGAATTTATAAATCACAAAAAGCAAATTTTTTTCATGAAAGAGTTTATTGGAGGAAAACAATTTTCAAAACAATCGAAATGCGGGAAATCAATTTATGATACGGATAGGCGGTGTGATTTTCTGGTAATGAATCCCGCAAAACATCCGCGGGGATTGATTATTGAATGTAAGTGGCAAGAGACAAGTGGAAGCGTAGATGAAAAATATCCATTTGCCGTATTAAATATCGCTAAAATCGGAACACCGACCATCGTTTTAATTGACGGGAAAGGCTATAAGCAAAAAGCTTTCGAATGGTTTAAAAAGCAAGCGGCGCACGAGCAGGCACTTAGGGGTGTTTATACAATGAATGAGTTCCAAAAATTGGTGAATCGTGGATTTTTGTAGCTTGGTACCGCCCCAAATTAGGCGCCATGGGCCCCCTAGAACGGAACTTCATCGTCGCCCCCATCGGGAGCAGTGTTCTTTTCACAGCCCCTCTTTTCGGAACAAATGGATTTCACATTAAAGGATGGGAACGCTTTCGTTTCCCCGTCCTTGTTTTTATAGGGGCGGCAGCGAACGTCGCAAATGGCGATGCCGTAGTTGTGCCCCTCTTTTTCGATTTTTCGCCGCAATATGGGCGCTAGGGACCCGAACACGGAGAGGGGTATTATTTCCTCGGTCGCGGGAGCGCCCTCAAAGCCCTCGATGCGCATGCTCAAATTAAGCCTTAGAATGTAATTGCCATTTGCGAGTTCCTTAAAATCGGCGATGGAAAGTCGCCCCGAAAGATATGCCGCGCCCAATGCCATGGCTAAAGTATTAACAATCAGGGATTTATGTAAATAGTTTTTTGCTGCCGGTGCATGCAAAAATCCTTGATTTTCGTAAAAAAACATTCGATTATCCGCCATCGCTAGTCGCGTGGCCTATCCCCATGTGCTACGTCCGGCGGAACGTGCCGGCCTCTCTCAGGGCTGCCCTTCCACGTATGCCGACGGACGGAGAATGGGCCCGCGCGATGTGAGATACAGAGTAACATCGGATCGCAAGGCCTTTCCCAATAGGCCGCGGTTCGCCGAATGGGCCGGCCTGGCACCTGCCTTTCCCCATATGCCGTTTGAGAGCGGAATGGGCCGGGTGCACGGGAGAACCGCCTTTCCCCATATGCGGCGTTCACGCGGAATTGGCCCCCAGGATACGTTGCTGTGAGTCAAAACTTACGTGCAACTTCCTGGGACAATCGTGCCCCAAAAGGTTGCACTCAACCTTTTGGGGGGTTAAAATGTATAAGGATTTAAAATATTATGACATGACGAAATTTACGCCGAAGTTCATCGCGCAAGTTCGTCAAAAGAGGCAGTTGAAGAATGTGCCTACGGAATATGATTGTCGTGGTGCGGCATCGGTAACGGTGCCCATCATGCATGGCGGCCAGGCGACAAAACACGCCTATGCGACGCGCATTCCCAGCTTTGGCGGAGGAGTGAAAAAGGCGGTAATTACGACCGAAGAATGGGATGCGGCGGATTACCTGGATTACTTCTTGTTGGATAAAAACAACTTTTCCTATGAAACGGTGGTCGAGAAGACACTCATCCCGGACGCCGTGTGCCAGCGAATGGACCAAACCATCCTGGACGCGCTCAAAGCGGCAGAACATCTACCGAACATAGACGACCCTTCGGCTGATCCGTTGGCACTTTTTTCGGACATTAAGGCCATGATGGATTCGCAACAGCTGTACATACCGGAAAAAGACCGCTGCCTAATTATCCCCGCTGCCGCACAGCCGGAGTTCTTCACTAACGACAAAATGATGTCAAATGATTATGTGCAGTTGCAACTCAACAACATATCCGAGGGAAAGATCGGTAGATTGCTGGGCTACGAGCTCATATTCCTAAATGATATCAAGGGTGGCGGCTTGGAGTATAAAATCACATCCGGGGGTGCCAAAAAGCGTTGGACCTGCTATGCCACGTCCAAGGTATCCATTGGCCATGCCCTTGGCTATGGCGCAAACCGAACGGAGGACGGCACCGGAGGAATTTTCAAGGTGCAGGAGCTTGCGAACGAAGGTGGGTTTTTCATCAACGCCCCCTTCTGTTCCGGGGCGAAGGTCCTAATACCCGAGGGAATCGTTCGCTTTTCCCTGGAAACCAAGAACTACAGCACAAAAATAGGAGGATAAAATCATGGCTTTCGATCGTTTCTATATTTCTTCCCTGTCCAATCAGCAGGTGGCCGGGGAGCGCATCCAAAACTGGCAATACGAGTCCATCGACCCGCAAGCGGAGGTGACATCCCTCAACTACTTTGCGGACATGGCCCAATCGCTGAAGGTCAACGACCGCATCGTAGTCATTGAAATGACTTCGGATCGCAAGGTGGCCGTGCGCCGCTATGCACTAACCGTGCGGGTCAACGAACAGGCGGACGGCACCAACGAGAACGCCATCGTGGCACTTTTCGACGGCGTGGATCAGGTCGCCACGGAGCTGACCTTCGATAACGTTTCCGCCACGGCCACCCAGATGGTGGTCTATCCCGCGTCGTCCACGATTAAGTCCGCGTACGGCGTCTTCCTGGGCACGGTGGATGGAACTACGGCTACCCTGGCCATTGCGGTGAAAACAACGGTATCCGGCTCGGCAGTTACCGTTTACTCGGGGACCTACACGGCGCCCATCGGTTACGGACAGGTCCTGCCCCTAACCGCTGGAACGGCCACGGCGGCGACCACGTTTACCCTAACCATCACTCCGTCCAGCGTACCCGCTGGCTCCGGGATGTTGAAGCTATTCCTCATTAGCGAATAGGAGGTACCATGCCCAGGGAAGTACAGACAGCGGTGCAGGTGGCCAACATGGCCCTACGCATCATGCAGGCGTCGCCCATCGAATCCTTCGATGAGGAAACGCTCACGGCGCAAACGGTGCGCATGTACTACGACGTGGTCCTGCGTAAATGCCTAACCCACTATCCCTGGGCGTTTTGCAAAAAAGAAGGAGAGCTGTCGGAACTTCCCGAAAGCCCCCTTTCCTTCTGGCAGTACGCCTACCGCTTGCCCGCGGACTTCGTGGACCTGCGGGGACTTTACTGCAGCACCTATCACTCGCCGATTACGCGGCCACCCGGGCGCAACCTGCGTTCCCGCGCGGAAATCCCCGCCTACGAAATCGTCGACGGCAACATCGTCTGCTGCAACTACGCGCCACCCGT
>JAITCU010000039.1 GCA_031282835.1 Puniceicoccales bacterium | reverse complement strand
TCCTTGCAATAGCTGGAAATTGCTATGTACAGAGATTTTATGGCTAGTTTGCTGAAGACCATTCTGGACAACTAGCCACGGCCATTGGTTTTACAATTCAGAGTTTTGCAACTCGCATTAAACCTCTCATGTTAGAATTCGAATTCTGAGATCATATTGCTGGGAAACAGGCATTTGTCAACCCATTTATGATTTTGGCGAATTTTTGTAAAATTTATGGTAGGTCACCGTGGGAAACCGCAGACTCAACCGAGGAGGTCGTGGTAAATCTTGCGCGGACTAACCGCAAAATTAGCCAAGAAACGTGAAACGATCTTCATTTGTTTTCCAGACGTGTGTCCTGAGAAATGATGGCGCGCAAAAGAACACATAAAGACGAAAAGGCGATACCCGCAAGTAGGCCCAGTGGACCGAAAACGACGGCGCCGCCGACCGACGCGGCCAGAGTACCGCCAATGATGACTACCTTGTGGGGATCACAACATCCAGGTGCCGGTCGGACGGGAGCAACAACACCGTCCGGTTGCGTCGCATGCGGAACCGGACTCTCTGACGTTGGAATCTCCGGCACTGGTTTTTCCGCGGCGTTCTCATCCAACCAGTGTTTAATTTCATTATAAATTTTCACATATGGCCACCCGGCCCGCCTCAGCTCGATCATTCTATCTTCGATTTCCCCATTATGTTTCCCGCCAAAGGCTCCCAGCATCACTATACGAACGTGATATTCCTTGTCCTCAGGCGAAAGTTTTTCGTCACCACGGAAATACAGTCCCCCATCTGGATCAGCGAGGGGCGCAAGCGAATTTAAAAAATCTTGTATGTCATCACGACTCGGGCATGCCACGCCCCGGCCTTGGAGCTTCTGCATCCACTGCTGACGACGTTCATGGATACTGAGTGGAACCGGAGTGACCGCCGGCTTTTTCTGAGCGTCCCTCGCAGTGTTACTGTTGCCTGGACCGCGAACTGTTGTCACACCCACATTTAAATTTAGATCGTTCATAAATTTACCATCTCCTCACTCAAACACCGCCACCAAGGTACCAGCCAACGCGCCAACCGCGCCGCCAACTCCTGCGCCAGCGGCGGCACCAAACGGGCCTGCAACGCACGCTCCAATCCCAATTCCCCACATGGCCCCACCACTGGCTATGCCCCCAACGACCTTCATCGTATCCCAGGCTGTTGGGATAGACGACGGCCCCAGCGGGGGCTGAACTGCCGGACGAACAACGGGATCGGGAACACGTTCTTTGGCTTTCTGCTTTTCCAGTGCATCACGTAGCGAATCAACGGCCAACTTGAGGTATTCCACAACATTTGGGTCCATTCTCCCCGCATTTATGGCTGCCAAGACGACGAGAAATTTTTGATGATCTGCCATGATGGCATCAATTTTGGTCTCAACTTCATCAATTAGCCCGCGAATTCTAGTGCACTTCATCGCGTCGAACTCGCTAACCAGCTGAGCTCGCAAACCGCATGCCTCATTACCGAGCATTTCAATCCTGCGCAAAACAGGCACCGCGGCCGCGGCACAAACATCACTGCTATTCATTTATATCCCCCTGCTGTGAAAGACTGGATACCAGAGTGGCCGGCAATAATTTCGGCCCCAAAAACAAAGTTCCTGAACATTGTGGCTTTTTAGTGAAAAAAGTACGGATGTCAAGCCGTATTTCGCGTGTTCGCAGTATCTGAGGTGAGTACATGGGCGTCTTCCAGGGCCTGGCCCACGCCTAGGAGATACTTTTTCCGCGGGGTAGAAGTTGAAAAAATTAGTCGGCAAAGATTTTTCCAGATTTCGCGTTTGGGCTGCTGCTAAAGCGGTAATCGGGGTAGCCATGGGGCCATAAATCTGGGTTTTTAGACTTTTTCATCGGGGTTAATTTTGGCAAAGAGCCGCCGAAAAGCGCTTGACAATTAGCTGGCAGACGGGAAGATGACATGGTGTCGGTATGGGTTCATGGAGCGGGAAAATTTTTCAAACCGCTCATTTTAGGCGCAAAAGGTCACTGGTTCGAGTCCAGTCGCCCCGACCAGCCTTCGGTCCGTTCCCAAGATGTTTGAGCGATATTCCGTGGAAGTCCCATCGAGCGACGAGGACTGGATGAAATTGGCCTACAACGCCGCCGTGGATGCCTTTAATGCGGGTGAGGTTCCCGTCGGAGCGGTCATTATCCGGAGAAATCACCCCCTGGCCGTAACCCGCAACGATGTGATCGGGAGTGGTAGCGTGCTCGGCCATTGTGAACTTAATGCCATACGCCTGGCCACATCCATTGTCGGCGATTGGCGGCTTAACGATTGTACCCTCTATGTGACCAAGGAACCATGCCCCATGTGCAGCGGCGCTTGCGTGATGTCGCGCATGGGCCGTGTTGTTTTTGCCGTGGCCGACGGCAAAATGGGATGCCTTGGCGGTTGTGGCTGCGACCTCTCCACCCATGCTGGGTTTAACCATTCCTTCCCATGTGCGTCCGGAATTTTGGAGCAACCATGCCGGGAACTTTTGCAAAAATTTTTCCAGATGCGCCGTGCCGGCGAAAATCCACCGGGACACCCCTAGAGGCTATCCTTGCTTTGTGAAAGTACATGGGCCAAGTTGGGGCATGCCTCAAACCGGGCTGATAGTTGAGAACACTAACGGTAGCCTCTGGATTCACAATTGAGTCAATTCATCCGGTCGCACACCACATCAAACGTTTCCAGGGCGGTGCCGTCGGGTTTTGCATCGGTCAAACTGCGGACGACGATCGCCAAAGAGGAAATGAGAAATCCAGGAATAATTTCGTAGAGTTCGATGGGCATGAATTTTTTCCACAAAAATACCGTAACGCCACCGGCAATAATGCCGGCCAGGACACCCCGTTCTGTCGTGCGCCGCCAAAATAAGGCAAACAATAGCGCCGGCCCCAGGCATGCGCCAAAACCAGCCCAAGCGTAGGCTACCACGTCCAGAATGAGGCTTTCCGGGTTCCGGGCAAAAATAACGGCCAACAGGGCTACCACCAGGACGGATCCCCGGCTGACCCATAGCAATTCCGCGGATTTGGCATTTTTTCGAAAAACTGTGGCATAAAGATCCCGGGAAAAGGACGAAGCGGCCACGAGCAACTGGGACGACGCCGTACTCATAATTGCCGCCAAAATCCCAAGGAGGACTAAATTGAGGAAAAATGGCGTAAACAAGCCACTGACCAGAAGAAGAAAAATGTTTTCCACTTCCGCACCCTCCAACTCCGCCGGAAAGCAGAAGCGTCCCAAAATCCCGACGAGCACAGCCGCAAGTAGGGACCAGGTTACCCAGTGCATGGCAATCTGCCGCGCAAGTGGAATTTCCCTTGGCGAGCGAACGGCCATGAAGCGCGCCAGAATGTGTGGTTGCCCGAAGTAGCCCAGCCCCCAGGCCAGCATGGAAATAATTTTTAACGGGGAAAAGATGTGGCCGTCAGCGGCCAACAGGGGGCTCATGAATTCCCTTCCGGAAGAGTACAATAGGTGGACGGTTTTTCCCATGCCACCGCAGTGATGGACTGCCGCGATGGGAACTCCAACAACCGCCAGAAACATCATCATTCCCTGGATGGCGTCCGTCCAGCAAACTGCCGAAAAACCACCGATAAGCGTGTAGGACGTAGTAACAAGGGCAGTTGCGTAAATCGCCTGTGAGTAGCTAACGGGCAAAATGAGACTAAAAAGTTTTCCGCCGGCAATGAGCCCGGAGGATACGTAAATCACAAAGAAAAAGAAAATGAAAACGGCTGAAAAGACCCTTATGGCGTCTGAACGAGAATGGAAGCGGTTTTGGAGGAAGTCGGGAATGGTAAGGGCGTTGCCCGCAATTTCCGTGTATGCCCGCAGACGACCAGCGACCCACTTCCAATTGGCGTAGGTTCCCAAAACAAGCCCAAGAGCGGTCCAAATGGCACAGCCGCCGCATACGTAGGCAAGCCCTGGCAGACCCATGAGCAACCAACCGCTCATGTCCGATGCCTCGGCGCTTAGGGACGTTACCCATGCGCCCAACCGTCGGCTCCCCAGAATGTAATCGGAAACATTCCTATTTTTCCGACAAAAATAGATGCCTACGCCGATCATTATGCAGAAATAAAGCGATAGTGCTAAAAAAAATGAGAGGATATTAAGTGAATCCATATGAAACATACCCTAATGCAGGTCGCAAAACCTCAGCCTGGTAAACGCTTGGAGGTGGTCAAGTTCGAAAGCCTCGCCAACGAAGATTTTTTCAGACCTCACGTTTGGGCCGTTACTAAAATTACGTGAAACGCAAAGTGTGGAATATTTTTCGGCCCAGTGAAACCAAATCTTCCGACCGATGATTGTGCCGAAACTCACACCCCTTCAAAAGGGGCAAAAAGTTTTCGTCGGTGCAACTCGCATAGGTTACTGCTCAAGCCAAGTTAGGGAACGCCTCGAACGAGCTGG
>JAITCU010000022.1 GCA_031282835.1 Puniceicoccales bacterium | reverse complement strand
TTTAAGCACTTTAAAAGCTTTTACAATGGCGCCATGGGAATTTGGTTGCGGCCATATTTCCCGAAAATGCCCTCTTACTCTCAGTTTTTAAAGCTTTATCACGTGTTGGGGAAGGTCGTTGATAAAAACTTCCTAAATTCAATCGAGAAACATGGCGAATTTATCATCGATTCTACGGATATCGCAGTCTGTAAAAACATTCGGCAACCACGAAGTCGCCTCTTCAAGAATTTTGCTGGGTGGATCATCACATCTGCGAAGACAACCTATGGCTTTAAGCTTCATTTGGTCATCAATTCATGGAAACAAGTTGTAAATTTTGCCATTACAAAGGGTTCAATATCGGACATTTCCATGGCTAGACCGCTCCTGCAATCCCTCTCGGGCACAGGCCTCGGAGACAGGGGCTATGTAAGCAAGGATGTGAGAAAAGCATTAAAAAATAGCGGATTAAATTTCATCGCGCGCGCACGGAAAAATATGAAAGAAAAAAATACTTCAGAAGAAATAGCGCATCTATCCCGGCGTCATATGGTCGAGACATTTTTGGGGAAATTGAAAAATCGAATCAGGGAAAGTTTCTCCCATTTTCGCTCATGGCAAGGGGCGAAAGCAGCTATAGTTATAGTAATGGCAATAATAAACCTGAGGTTGCAGCCTGTAAATGCGTTACGAAAACACGCCTGACGGTACAATCCGAAGTTATGCGCTTCACATTTTAACGCACACTGCCACATTTAAATTTGCGAAAAAACAATCCAAATAATCGCCGCGTGCGGGAGAGCGTTTCTACTGAAATGTGCTCATTGGGACTGTGGATCTGCGCATCTGGCGGGACGACACCGACCAGAATGGAATCCGTTCCGCAAATGGTCTTGAATGCGTCCACAACGCCGATGCTTCCACCCTCGCGCAAATGGAGTGGTTTCTGCCCAAATGCCTCCCCCGTCGATTGCTCCATATGCTGGAACAATTTCAAAAATTTAGGCGCTAGGTTTTGAAAATCAATGGCATAGGGTATGCTAAAACGCTCCATGGCCAATGTTAAATCCGCGTAATCTGGCGTATGGTCCCGAATAAATTGCTCCACCAACCGCGCAACCTTTTGCGGCTTTTGTCCCTTAACAATGCGGGCGGTAATATTTGCCGAAGCTTCCGCGGGAATGATGGTCTTCTCGGACCCGCCATGGATGCCATTAATTTCAAGCGATGGCATAAACGCGTGGATGCTGCGGGGTAAGATGGGAGGGAATAAATCCGCAACTGTTCGAGTTCCCATGGCCCGCGGAAAGGGAATTTCGCATTTTTCTAAAAGTTGAAACGTCGCACGCTCTTTATCCGTCGGAGGGATAATGTCTTCGTAAAATCCCTCAACGGTCACGCGCCCGCGCTCGTCATGGAGCATCGCGCAAAGGCGAGTCAATTCGTGGATTGCGTTGGGAAGCGCTCCGCCAAAGCCCGAATGTAAATCCCGCAATCCCGTGCGAAGGGTTAGTTTGAAAGATATGATGCTCCGTAGTCCCGTGGTCAATGCTGGCATGTTATCGCAGATGCTTCCCGTGTCGGCAATAATGGTGGCATCGGCGACAATTTCTTGACTTCTCAGAAATTCAGCGAAGTGCGGGCTTCCGATTTCCTCCTCGCCCTCGATCATGACGGTGATATCCACCCCACCCATTCCGGCATCGGCCAGTCCATAGAGCATGGCGGCCAGCGGGCCTTTGTCATCGGCAACTCCTCGGCCGTAGGCAACTCCGTCCACTATCGTCAGTTGATAGGGATCCGTTTTCCATTTTTCCAATGGATCCGCCGGTTGTACGTCATAATGGCCATAGAGCAAAAGCGATGCCCTCGGGGCGGCCACTTTCCAGCGGGCAAGAACGATGGGGTGGGCGCCCGGAACGGATACGATTTCCGCGGAAAAATCCATGGCTTGCAGGTGATTTACCAGGAAGCGCGCCGTTTTCTCCATGACCCCGGGCGGGGAGGCTAGGGAGACGCTTTTCAATGCAATGTACTCGGTTAGAAAATCTTCGAAGGGTGGCAGAGGCATAATCGTTAGGTTTACATTTGGCAAATGAATTCCGAAGGGAATTGATTTCGCAAGGCGGACTTTACAAGTGGGAATTTTTATTTTCGAGTCACCCCGCGTGGGCCCAGTGGATAGGATTAGCCTGACCGATGAACACCAGCGAGCGGTTGACCTCATCGTTGCCCGGCAAAATGTGGAAATTTGTGGAAAAGCGGGCTGCGGAAAGAGCACCTTTACCAACATAATCCTGCGGGATCTACTCCGGGGGCAGCAGCTGTCCTTCGCCTATGTGGCTCCCACGGGGATGGCAGCGGTTAACGTGGGTGGCAGCACCATTCATTCATTTTTTGGCTTTAGAATCGTCGACATATTCCACCCAGAGATCACGTGGAAGGCCTTCAAGCGGCGATCGGACAAAGTGCGGCTTTTACGGAACATCGACACCATCGTCATTGACGAAATCTCCATGGTGCGCAGCGACATGTTCGATGCCATTGAACTCGTTTGCCGGGAAGCCCAAACGGGTAAGCGGAAAAATCTCCCCTTCGGAGGCATACAGATTATCCTTGTTGGGGATTTTTACCAGTTGGAACCGGTGGTGAAAGTTGGAATTTGTGAGGAGCTGCAAAAGCTTTACCCAGACGGCTATTCCCTTCGCGACAGTGGTGCATTTAAACGGGGAGATTTTGTCTCCATCGAATTTAGCAAAAACTTTCGCCAGGACGCGGACCACGAATTTGCCACCATTTTGGACAACATCCGCGCGGGAAAAATCGCCCTGCGCCAACTTGAAATGCTCAATCAGCGATATCAGATTGGTGAAATGGGGATCTGTATCGTTGGAAATAATCGGACGGCGGAGAAAATTAACCGGGAAGAACTGGAAAAAATTCCCGGGAAATTACGAGTTTTTGCTGCCATGGTCGAAGGCGATGGGGTGGTTGCGCCGTCGCCGGAAAAATTAGAACTAAAGCCGGGCGCGCGGGTAATGTTCACGGCTAATAACGGGGCCGAATGGCAAAATGGCACCATGGGGGAAGTTTCCAGCTTTGCCCAAAGAGATGACGGCACATCCGTTGTAATTGTGAACGATTCCCACGGATTTCGGCACTCCGTTGTTCCGCACCTTTGGACAAAGATTGACTACAGCACCGATTCCGCAGGGAAGCTGCAGGAAAATGTTGTGGGAAAATTCACCCAGTTCCCCATACGCTTGGCTTGGGCCATCACGGCGCACAAAAGCCAGGGACAAACCTTGGATCGCGTGACCCTGCAAAACCCAAACGCATTTTTCGGGGACGCCGCTCGCATGTTCTACGTCGCCCTGTCCCGGGTCCGATCCCTCGAGGACATCCGTTTGGAGCAGAAAATTCGTCCCCAATCCCTCGTTCGCTATGGTATAGCCGTAACGGCGGAATGACGCGCGGCATCTTCGGTATTCACCCATTTGAAAACAGCGCATCCGTATAGCCTTCGACGGAAAACGGTACGAGATCGCCCAGCTGTTCTCCGACGCCGACGTAGAAGATGGGTAGTTTTAGTTCCTGATAAATGCCCACTAGCGCTCCCCCGCGGCTGGTCCCATCCATTTTGCTAATGATGATGCCATCGAGCTTAAAGATCTCATTAAAGGTCTTCGCCTGCGCGATGGAATTGGAACCGTTATTGGCATCCACGACTAACCAAGCGTGGAGCTGGGCCTCGGAAATTTTCTTCAGAATGATGCGCCGGAGTTTGGCCAGCTCGTCCAATAGCTGAGCTTTCGTGTGCATGCGCCCGGCGGTGTCCAGGAGGAGAATTTTTTTCTTCCGCGCCACGGCGGCGGACAGGGCATCATAGGCAACCGCAGCCGCGTCCGCGCCATGTTGGCTACTGATGATATCCATCTCCATCCGCCGCGCCCAGATACTGATTTGTTCATTGGCCGCCGCGCGAAAGGTGTCGCATGCGCCCAGGAGCACGCCATTTCCTTCTTTTTGAAAGGTATGTGCCAGTTTCGCCGCGGTTGTCGTCTTTCCCACGCCGTTCACGCCAACCAGGCAAATAACCTCGGGAAAGTTTGCTGCCACAAACTTTCCCTCGGCTCCCTCCAACTCCGCGCGGAGAACATGCTTAGCGATTTCACCTACCTCCCGGCCACGCAATTCCCTATCCAACTTGCATGATTGGCGGATGGCTCCCAGGATGCGCTGAGTAGTTTCTCGACCGAAATCTGCCCGATAAAGTGCGGCTTCAATGGATTCAAAATCATGGGGGACTCCGTGAAAAATATTCCCGGCAAAGCCGAATATATTCTTGGCTGCGGATGTAATTTTACGGGTCGCTCGCTTGAAAAAATTAAAAACCATGATGTCCAAGACAGGCATCGACTCAAAAATTGCTTTTTGCAAGCAGTCCAACGTGTTTAGGACGAAAATCGAGGAGTGGCAAATTTGATGAATTACTGCGCCTGCGCTCTATCCATATCCGCGCCAGCTTGAATGCCGTTTCGTGCAATCCGTGCCAGTTGCGAAATTTCCCGGCACCACTGCGGCGACGCACATCGCATTTTTCGTGCCGCTTTTAGGCGTGTTTTAAGCGACATGGGCTCGATATATTTCGAAAAGAGATCTATTCCATCTTGCAGGGGAAGGATGGCAATATACTCATAAAATGGTGCGTGGAAGCGGTGCAAAAGCCGTGCCGCATGGGCTGAGTCGCCGAGCTCGATCATGCCCACGACCATCTTGAGATAGGCCAGGCGCTGATCGGAAAGTTGACGCATGAATTTCGATGCATTTTGGCGGGCTTTCCACATCACGCCGGTTGAGATGTAATGGGTACACCCAAAAATTTCGATCCCGACATATCTTCTTATATTCTTCGCCGTAAAGGCGAGGGTTATGGTATCTTCGCCATATATGATATGGTTTCGCCGCGCCCAAGGAAACAGATACCGCGCAGCGGCAACAAGCGGTTCCCGTGCAAACATTTTGTCCCATACATGGACGTTATGTCCATCTACAAAAACATCACTCGCACTTGGGCCATCCAAGGTGCGAAATATGGGCCCTTTTTTCCGGCACATACGTTTTCCCGCGCCACACTCGGTTACATATTTCGCATTAAAATGGACGATATCTGCATCGTGGGCTGTTGCAACTTTATGGGCTTTTTCGATAATTTCAGGCAAAAATTCATCATCCGGATCCAAAGTCATGATGTATGCGCCTTTGGAGTGTAAAATTCCCCGCAGCCGCGTGTAGAGTGTGCCCCGATTGATCACATTTTCCAAAACGACGATGCGCGGATCCCGGGCTGCATATTTTTTTAAAATCTCCAATGCCCCGTCCGTGGACCCGTCGTCCACACAGATAATTTCCAAGTCCCTGAAGTTTTGGTTGAGAACACTATCCAAGGCCCGCGCCAGGTAGGCCTCCCCATTGTAAACGGGGATGACCACGGAAACCTCCGGCGTCCCGTCCATCCCGACAATGCACATCGGCGGAAATAGCGTGCCAGCTAGTACGCCAAGGGTTGCGAGCCAAAACCTAACCACGGGGCCAACTTTCCACTCATAGGATAAGCATATGCAATGAATTTTGCGAAAACGTTGCCTCGGAACAACAGGCTCCACAACCGTTTGAGGAAAATGGGACCCGCCCAAGAAAGAACCCAAAGAGCTGGTATGCCGGATCGCCGCTTAGAACAAGGTTCTCCGAAGGTATTCGCCAAATTTTGGCATTTTTTTCACAAATGGTGTTGACAAATTCCCTCCCCGCAGCAGTATAGTCTGCGAATTCGAGTTCAGAGGAGAAGATTCAATATGAAAAGCACCACTATTACCGCCGCATTCGCGATAGATATTTTTGATAACGATCGGGACCCGCAAACGTTCCCAATCCTAGGACTGACACCTGCCTTAAACGGGAACTCTCGTTTCCACGAGAATTTCCCACATGTTTAGGACGGGCCAGCCCGCTGCCAGCTGCAAAAACCATTTAAAGAATATCATTAATCAATAAATAAAAAGAATGAACTAGCTAGTTCGCCCTAAAAATCCAACGAGATACATCTTATAAATTACGATTTCGGGATGGTTTTGCCACTTTCCACCATCCAAATCAATCGGCAAAAAATGGCATTTGATCTTTGACAAAAATGAAAAATTTAACATGTGAGTTGCAAAACTGTGACCTGGAAAAGGCCAAACAGCGGCGGGTTATGTGTAATGCATACACAGTTGGTCGCTATTGCGAGAAAAGGTTGCCGCAAGGCAGCCCTGAAATCACGATTGGAGGCAATTTGGGCGGTTTCTCCACAAATCCGCCATCAAAATTTGTGAGCTGCTGCGCGTGCAACCGCGCCCTGGCGCAAAAATCGCGGCACAATGTCTCAAAAGTTTTGCCAAAGGGGCTTCCCCCGGCTTCTCTGCTTACCTGTATGAGAGAATACGCGGTTCTATCTGCCGATGAGGCGGCGGAAATGATTCAGGATGGTGACACCGTCGCCGTGGGAGGATTTACGACGGCAGGATCGGTGAAGGTTATCACAAAATCCCTGGCTGAGCGGGCCCATGCGATGCACGCAAACGGAACCCCCTTCGCCGTGCGTATACTTGGTACGTCCACGGACACGGCGGTGGACGATGCCCTTGCAAACGCAGAAGCCATTTCCTACCGGACCCCGTACCAAACAAGCGTCCCGTTGCGGCAGAGCATTAACGCTCGAAAAGTGGAGTTTGTGGATATGCATCTTTCTTCAATGATGCCCCTGCTCAAGTGTGGCGCCCTGGGTCCGATCGATTATGCCATTTTTGAAGCCGCCGCCGTTTACCGGGACGGTTCCATCCTGCTGACCAGTTCCGTTGGCGCCGTACCCACCTTTGCCCGCCTGGCAAAGCGCATTCTCATTGAACTCAATGGTTACCACCCCAATGACCTAGAAGGGTTGCACGACATCTACGAATTGGATCTCCCCCCACGAACCCGGGAAATTCCCATCTATCGTCCATCGGATCGCATCGGAGCCACGCTAATGCGGGTAAATCCGACGAAAATTGTGGGAATTGTGCACACAAACGTCCCGGATCACGGCGCGGCGATGGCTCCCATCGATGAGGTTTCCCGAAAAATCGGAGAAAATATTGCCCAACTGCTCATCGACGAGATGCGCGCCGGGCGGATTGGAGAATCCTTCCTGCCCATCCAGTCCGGCGTTGGGAACGTTTCCAACGCCCTTTTGGCGGCACTTTACTCGTCCCCGTCCATACCTCCCTTTTGCATGTATTCCGAAATCGTACAGGATACGGTCATTGACGGCATTGACACGGATCGTATCCGATTTGCCAGTTCCGCCGCTTTGTCCGTTTCCCCGCCAGTACTCGGACGCATCTACTCGGATTTGCCGCACTATTTGAAGAAACTCACCCTACGTCCACAGGAAATCAGCAACCATCCGGAGGTGATCCGCCGGCTGGGCGTAATCGGCATTAATACGGCTTTGGAAGTGGACATTTGGGGAAATGTGAACAGCACGCACGTTGGGGGCACCCACCTTATGAACGGCATCGGTGGTTCCGGCGACTTTGCCCGCAATAGTTTCATCTCCATTTTTGCCACACCCTCCACGGCGAAGGGAGGCAGCATCAGCGCCATCGTCCCCCACTGCTCCCACGTCGATCACACGGAACACGACACCCAATTCATTGTCACCGAATACGGCGTGGCGGATTTGCGCGGAAAAGGTCCCATGCAACGGGCGCGGACACTCATCGACCAGTGCGCCCACCCCAATTACCGCAGCCTATTAAATGAGTACCTGACCGGGCAAAAAGCGGGACGTGTTGCCGTCGACTTTCGGGAGGCTTTTACGTTCCATGGGAAATCTGGGACCAGCGGCAAAAATGCCAACTGCGCATAACCGCGCTATTGCGATTAGTCATACGCCAAATTCGCCAACTAAATTTTTGAAATTCCCTTGACAAAGGGCCGAAATATCGCTTAGTAGCAACATGTTTACGGATCTGGAGACCCGAGTTTGTTCGCCATCCTGCGCTACCCCAGAGGGTTTCGAAGGCCCGGGAGTTTTTAAAAGTGTTGTAACTTCGTTGTTATCAAACTTTGTCGCGCCCGCGCGCGCGTGGTTTGTAAACCACCGCCGAGACATTCTCAAATGGCTCGTAATCGGCCTTGGAATCGGCGCGGTCGCATGCGCCGCCTCCTTTGGGCTCGGTTACCTGTTGTCCTATCTGGGAGTCGCCGGGGCGTCGGCCGCCGTTGGTATCATGGGCACACGGAGTATCGGGGCACTCATTTCCGCTGTCATTTTAGGCCCGATTCGGGCTTACCTCCGCTGGACAAAACAAACGCAATTTAAAAAACCATTGGGGGAATTGCCATCGCTATTTTTGGTAAACACAGTGTCTACAATCGGACTCCTGCCCATTGGCAGATTTCCCTTTCCGCTCGGTTTGGTAAACAAGGTTGCCGGCTTCGGCGCAACAGTCCTCCCGCTGGTTGCATCCCATTTTCCGAGTTTCCTTCAATTTATCAGATTAGACGGGCGCAAGTGGGCCTTCGTGTGCGTTGCTTGCCTACTCATTAAGAGCATCATCACCATATGCTGCTTCGGGATTGTCAAATCAGGCATTTTTCTTCTTGTAAACATACCAACCTTTATTATGTTTTTCGTGTTGTATTACCTGGATAGGCGATCCAATAGCTTCATTCCCAGTGTTTGCACAAGTATGGGGGTAAGCGTGGCCTCACTGGTGGCCAGTTTTCTGCTGTGAGGCAAAATTTCGAGGGGGAACCATTTTTTCGTGTGCAACTTGTATCGTTGACAGCAGCCGTCGCGGCCCATGATGATACTTCCGGAAAATGCCGATGGGGATTTTTAATATTCAGCGAATTCGAATTCTTGCCTGCATCCTGGAAAATTGCCTGGGCTTACGTTTTTGGTCCGATTCCGCCAGCGCCTTAGCCTGGATGGAGCGAAGAATACGGTTTACCCGTGCGGTACCGCACGTAATTTTCCTCGGGTTAACGTCGGCACTAATTTTGGGAGTCTTATGAGCACGTTAACAATTTGTTTCATGTTGGCCACGGTGGCAATTGAACTGTTCCCCCTGGCGATCGTGCGAAGGATTGACGTCCCGGAAAAGGCCAAAATTACCAGATTTTTTGTGACGCTCGCCCTTGCGGCGTTGTTGCTACTGCTTTCGCGCATTATAGCTCCATTCGGCAATTCGCTGGCCCGATGCCTGTGGAGCATTGGGTTGTTGGCATTTTACGGAACATTTCCCTTTACCCGGTGGCTTACCGGTGCGTTGGCCCATATTCCCCGGCGATTTATGCTCGTCCATCTTCTTTTGGTCAACGCCGCACCGTGGCTTTTGGTCATATCCAATCAAATCCTTATCGATACCTCTCCAACGCTACGTGCCCTCCTCCTGGTGCACATGATCATTTTAGTGCTCCGCGTAGTTACCACACGCGAGCTTGGGACCAAATTTCGCCACGCCATCGTGCTTCTAAATGGCATGCTCGCCGGGCTCGTACACGCACACCAGGCAATCCCATTCGCGGTTATCATCGGCAGTGAGTGCCTACTTCTATGGCTAACTCCAAGGGACGAAAATTCATGATCTTCGGCGGATGGCAAAAATGCACGCTCATCGATTTTCCGGGAAAAATAGCAACCATTCTATTTACCCAGGGGTGTGATTTTCGCTGTCCCTATTGCCACAACCGGGGCCTTTGGCCACGGAAGACGGAATCTCCGGTGGAATGGGAAACCATCTTTGAATTTTTAAAAACCCGGCGTGGAAAACTGGACGGTGTTGTCATTTCCGGCGGCGAACCCACATTACACGGAGATTTGCCGGAAGTTTTAGCAAAAATCCACGAATTGGGATTCGCCACAAAATTGGATACCAATGGCCACCGTCCAGATGTTTTGGAAGGGCTGTTTAAAGCCAATCTGTTTGATTTCGTTGCCATGGATTTAAAACATCTGCCGGCCCACTATGCTGAAGCATGTGGTACCAATGTACTGATAAAAAATATTCTGCGCTCGGTGGAATTGATTAAAAAGTCCTCCATCGACCACGAGTTTCGGACCACCGTTGTCCCCGGCTTGCATCGGCTCGAGGACCTGCCCGCGCTGGCTCCAATTGTCCAAGGCGCGCGCCGCTTTACACTGCAAAATTTTGTCCCGACCCACGCCGCCGATGGAACCTTTCGTGCGCGAAAACCGTTTGCACGAACCGAATTAGAAGAGCTACGCCCCATCTTTACGCCGATCGTGGAAATTTTCACCATCCGTTAAATAAGTAGCCCCATATTTCAGCAAAGGTTGCAGCACGACAAACATAATGGCCTTACCGATTTACCGCCAGCCAAAAAGTCCCAATAAGGCCCTAATGCCGCGCCAGATTCCCAGCGCCGCTGTCTTTACCCACGTCCAGATTCCTTGTACGACCGAGGTAGTCAGTCCTCCTGAGCCTTTATTTGGGATTCCATCTTGGACACGTGGCGTATGTGGCACTATTGGGTCGCCGGGCACAGCCCAACCTTTCTGGTGCTGCCCCGATGTGGCAGCACCTTTAGATTCTCCGTACAACACTTTCCCCGTGCCCATATCAACAATACTTTTTATTTTGCAAGATCTGTTGAAACCATAGTCATTCATATATCGCAAACCTCCAATAAATCGCAACCAGTAACGAAATGCTGAATTAATTCCCTGCAAATTTGTGCGCGCAAGTCAACTTTTTATGATGAGATAATCGCGCCAAAGTTTGAAACCCTACAACAAAGTTTTGCTTGCGCCTTTGGCGAGGAAAGCGTTGGAACCGGCCGTGGCCAATGATATGTCTCCGACGAACGATGCCCTGCATGTGATCGTGAATTTTTGTGACCAATTGCTCCGAGTTGCTCAGTTCTCCGACTACCCCAATGCTCACAATGGGCTTCAGGTGGCAAATTCAGGGAAAATCACCCATCTAGGTGCGGCGGTAGATGCCAATCGGATGAGCATCGAGGGAGCCATCGCCATGGGCGTTGACATGCTCCTGGTACATCACGGACTTTTCTGGGGGCGGAGCCTGCCAATCACCGGCCACCGCCGGGAAAACTACAAACTGCTACTAGACAATGACATTGCCGTTTACAGTGCCCACCTGCCGCTGGACTGCCACCCAGAATTTGGCAATAACGCCCTGATCATGCGCAAATTGGGAATATCGCCGATCCATCATATTCCCTGCGATCATGATTTTACCATGCCCGTTGGAAAATTCAACGGTCCCCGAGAAGCACTCAAAAATGCGTTGGGAAGCCTGTTCCCGCGGACGATTGGACTCGAATTTGGCGGAGCAAATATCAACCGCGTGCTCGTCTGTTCCGGCGGTGGAGGCGGCACCATTGCGGCCATGGAGGATGTTTCCTTCGATTCCGTGATCACGGGCGAAGCCCCCCGGCATTTTTTCGATTTCGCATACGAGCGGAGGCTAAATGCCTACGTTTGCGGCCATTACGCCACGGAGGTTTTTGGCGTGCGCGCCCTCGCCCAAAAGGTTTCGGACAAATTCAACATTCCTTGGTCGTGGATCGAAGAAAACTGCCCCCTGTAAACGGGCAATTTGAGTTTGACTTTCAGTGTTTTGTTCGTATGAAGATCTACAGTTCAGGCGGTTTGGTTGATTTTCGACTTCACAGGTCCGTTGCTCCGTATAATCCGTACGGGCTGGCTTTTGTGCCAGTACGCGCGCGCTGCAGCATTTGGCGGGTATCGGAACGACATACGGTTGCATTTGGAATGTTTTTTTACAAAGTGATTGACAAACGCCTGCCTTCAAGCAGTATAGCCTTTGAATTCGAGTTCAAAGGAGAAGATTCAATATGAAAAGTACAACCGATACCGCCGCATTCGCGCTAAATATTTTTGATGGTGACTGGGAACTGCAAGCGTTCCCGGTCCTAGGACTGCCACCTGGCCTCAAACAGGAAACCTCGTTTCTGGGAAAATTTCCTGCGTTTTTAGAACGGGCCAGCCCGCTGCCAGATGCAAAAGCCATTGGGGAAATATCCACTTGAACAAAAAAAACAGGCAAGTTCACCCGATTGAAAAATCCATGGAAACAAATTAACAAAAGGAGAATCATTATTTCGGCAAATACGTTTTACCCGCCTAATGATAAATCTTTCACAAACTCAATTACATCATGAAACCCTTTCCCTCAGTTGCTATTTCCACCGTACTGCTTTCATGGGGTGCCCACCATTTGCGCCCCCTGCCCTGGCGGGCCAATCGTTCCGTCTATGGCACCATCGTTTCCGAATTCATGCTGCAGCAGACACAGGTTCAAACGGTCATCCCCTATTTCCTGCGGTGGATCCGGCGATTCCCGACGGCGGAACATGTGGCCCATGCCAGGGAGGACGAGATCTTAAAATACTGGGAAGGATTGGGTTATTACACCCGCGCACGCAATTTGCATCGACTTTGTCAAATTCTATGCCAAATGGCCATACCCCCGCAAACACCCCATGAATGGCGAACGATGCCCGGCGTGGGACCTTACAGCGCCGTGTCCATTTGCGCCATTGGGCAAAATTTTGATGCCATCGCGTTGGATGGAAACGTCATTCGCGTGTTAGCCCGGCTCATCGGCTGCCGCGAAACTTTTCGGAGCAAAACCGCCGCCGCGGCCCATCTGAAAAACTACGCGGATACCCTCGCCGTACCCAGCCAATGCGCGTTCCTCAATGAAGCCCTGATGGATTTCGGCGCGACAATTTGCACCCCACGCGGTGGATCTTGCGAAAATTGCCCGCTGAAAAATCTTTGCCAGGCGCACCTGCGGGAATTGCCCCCGGATGCCATCCCCACATTTACCCCCCCGGTTCGTAAAAGCGAGGTTGTCCACCGTCTGCTGGCCGTATGCGGCGGAAAAATTCTACTCCAAATTTCCCGGCGGCGGCGCCTGCATGCTATTTTTGAATTTCCCCAACTGCGCCAAGATGGCATATCACACCCACTCCCCAGTTTCACTGGCCGCCGCAACATTGGAAACCATTGCTGCGAGGAACGTTTTATCCTATCCGGCGGGTTATTTTGCGAATCCATTGACCTCTCCCGCGGCCCCGTGGGTTGGATCCCCATTACTGACTTGGAGGACGTGGTTCTGTCGGGTCCCCACCGCCGGTGGCTCCCGCGGTTGTTGGATTTGGCTGATGCTGCCGAGAGCACCATTGGAAAGTCTCTTCCGCCCGAAAGAGTTGAAAATTTTTACGGAAGACTTCCGAATAATGGCTTGACGTACCTTCTCCCTAGGGCACCTTGCCTTCCAAGTGGGGTGCGAAGAGGCGCCCTTAGGGCCCTTGTAGCTCAGTTGGCAGAGCGCATCCTTGGTAAGGATGAGGTCGGCGGTTCAAATCCGCTCGGGGGCTCCAGGCAAAAGTAAAACTCAAGGAAAAGCATCATGGCTAAGGAAAACTTTCAAAGGACGAAACCCCACGTGAATGTCGGGACCATCGGGCACGTGGACCATGGTAAGTCAACCCTCACCACCGCGCTGCTTAAAGTCCAGTCTGATAAAGGCTTGGCCCAGTTTAAGTCCTACGCGGACATCACGAAGGGGGGGACCGTCCGCGACGAAACGAAGACGGTTACCATTGCCGTTTCGCACGTGGAATACGAGAGCGACAAGCGGCACTACGCGCACGTGGACTGCCCGGGACATGCGGATTTTGTTAAGAACATGATTACTGGCGCCGCCCAAATGGATGGGGCCATTTTGGTTGTTAGCGCCGCAGATGGCCCAATGCCTCAGACGCGGGAGCATATCCTTCTCGCCCGGCAGGTGGGCGTGCCTAAGATCGTTGTTTTTCTGAACAAGGTGGATTTGTTGGACGATCCAGAGCTTCTGGATTTGGTAGAGATGGAAGTGCGAGATCTTTTGAGCAAATACGAATTTGACGGGGATAATATCAGCATCATTCGTGGGTCGGCCCTTGCTGCTTTAGAAGGAAAACCGGAGGGAATCGCCGCCATTGGCGCGCTTTTGGACGCCATCGACAGAGATATTCCGGAACCCCAGCGGGAGATCGATAAACCATTTCTCATGTCCGTTGAGGACGTTTTTTCCATTACTGGGCGCGGGACAGTGGCCACCGGGCGCATCGAGCGCGGCATTGTCAAAGTGGGCGACACGGTGCAGATCGTTGGCCTAGAGGATACCCGCGATACGGTAGTAACGGGTGTGGAGATGTTTCGCAAGCTGTTGGATCAGGGACAAGCTGGGGACAATGTGGGTTTGTTGCTACGCGGCGTTGAAAAGAATCAGATCGAGCGCGGCCAGGTGCTGGCCAAGCCAGGAAGCATCCTACCCCACACAAAGTTTAAGGCCGAGATTTATGTGCTCACCAAGGATGAGGGCGGTCGGCACACGCCGTTTTTCAATGGCTATCGCCCGCAATTTTATTTCCGCACAACAGACGTAACCGGCGTCATCGCTCTCCCCGAGGGCGCAGAAATGGTAATGCCCGGGGATAATTTGAGTGTCACCGTTGAGTTGCAGAAGCCGATTGCCATGGAAAGGGGGCAGCGTTTCGCCATCCGCGAGGGCGGGCGAACGGTCGGTGCCGGACGGGTAACCGAGGTGGTTGTGTAAGACGAGGTTCTTGTGCAATGGGTAAATTTTTGAAACTTTCTGTAAAATCTTCTTGCCCACATCGCAAATTCTAACTTGAAGAGGTGTCGATAAGCCGCTAGGGGAATAGCTCAATTGGTAGAGCAGCGGTCTCCAAAACCGCAGGTTGGGGGTTCGAAGCCCTCTTCCCCTGCCAGGTTGTTGGCTTTTCCGCGGGAGGGTGTTGCAGGCGATGGGAAAGGTAATTAGTTTTTTTGCGGAAACCGCAAGGGAGTTAAAAAAAACGAGTTGGCCCACCAAGGGAGATCTGGTTCGATCGTCCTTGGTGGTACTCGCGGGAACGGTGTTCATAGGCGCATACGTGGCGGTGGTGGATTTTTCCCTGTTTCAGGTAGTGGGTTTGCTGCTGGATATGGTGCGTTAGGTCGGCAATCTGAAGGGATCTCGGCTTGTTCCCGGGAAAACATGTCGAACAAAAGTGTTGCAAAATGGATGAAATGGGTCAGTATGAAGGCGAAATTGCCGCGGTAAGTGCACCCGCCAATGACTCCATGCGGTGGTACACACTTCAGGTCACCTCTGGGGTTGAGGCGCGTGTCCAAGCAGCCATCGGCAAAGGTGCCGTGCGCGCCGGTGTTGCGGCCTTCGTCGGGCAAATTCTGTTTCCCATTGAAAAAATCAGCGAAATCCGGAACGGGCGCAAGTGCACGCGCGTTAAAAAGTTATATCCCGGCTACCTGTTCATTGAGTTGGATCTTTACGATGGAAATGGTGAGTTGCGCCACGGGCTCTGGCAGTTCATCCGGTCTACCTCAGGCGCGCTCGGGTTCCTGGGCGGCGAAAAGCCGTTGGCCATGAAGCAGAAGGACATCGATTTGATCATCCACCAAACGGAAGTCGGAGAGAAATCGGAAAAATTTAAAAATAATTATTCCGTTGGCATGCTGGTGAAGGTTATTGATGGTCCATTTGCGGGATCCGAGGGTGAAATCAGTACCATGGACGAGCAAGCGGGAAATGTGCGCGTGTTGGTGGGGCTTTTTGGGCGTTTGACGCCAGTGGATTTAGAATTTTGGCAAATTGCAAAGAAGGAAGTGTGATCAAAAATGGCTAAGAAAAAGGTAGTTAAGGTGGTCAAATTGCAGTTGCCGGCTGGTGCCGCCAATCCAGCTCCGCCCGTCGGGCCCGCACTTGGAGCGGCAGGCGTAAACATTATGGGCTTTTGCAAGGAGTTTAACGCAAAAACAAGCGATCAGGGGGGCATCATTCTTCCCGTGGTCATATCGGTTTACGCGGATAAGTCTTTTACATTTGAGCTCAAATCACCACCGGCGTCCGTCCTTCTTAAAAAATTGGCTAAGGTGAGCAAGGGCTCCGGGGCGCCCAATAAAAATAAGGTGGGATCTGTAACAACTGGGCAGGTACGCGAAATCGCTCGTATCAAACGAGCGGATTTGAACACGGACAACGAGGAAGCGGCCATGCGGATGATCGCTGGCACAGCGCGCAACATGGGAATTGCAGTAATTGATTGAGATTTCTGGGAGGGGCAAAATGAAAAAACGAAGCAAGCGTTACCGAGCAAGTGGCAGCCAAAAGGAATTGCAGACTGCCCGCGCCGTGGGTGCGGCGGTGGAATGCCTGCTGTGCATGCCGAAGGCCAAATTCGATGAAACCGTGGAATTGTCCTTTCATCTGGATGTGGACCCGAAACAGGGCGACCAGATGGTGCGTGGCATTGTGCGGCTTCCTCACGGAAACGGTAAGATGTTGCGTGTGCTGGCGTTTACCAGCAGTCCCGAGGTGGCCCTGGAGGCGGGAGCGACCCATGCGGGGCTGAATGACCTGATTGCACAAATTGAGGGCGGATGGTTCGATTTCGACGTGGCGGTAGCGACCACGGCGGCCATGAAGGAGGTACGCTCGGTGGCAAAAATTCTTGGGCCCAAGGGGCTAATGCCAAGCCCGAAGTCGGGGACTGTGGGCGATGACATCGTGAGCATCATTCGGGAGGTGCTGGCGGGCCGTTGCGAATTCAAAATGGACAAGACGGCCAATGTCGCCATCGCCGTTGGCAAGCGCTCCTTCACTAAGGAAGCTCTAGAAGCCAACATCAACGAGGCGCTCGCCGCGTTGGCGCGGGCACGTCCGGCGGCGGCAAAGGGTGTGTTTGTCAAATCCGCGGCACTTTCGGCGACCATGAGCCCCTCCATCGCCGTGGAGGTGCGCACTTTATTCGCTGCGTAAAAAGGGAAGGGTAGGAATCATGCGCGAAGAAAAAAAGTTTTTAACGGCGAAGGTCCGCGAATACATTGAGAAATCGGATTATCTCTACGTAGCCGGCTTCGATCGGCTCACCGTCGGGGACGTGGCCGAGCTGCGTAAAGCATTGCGCGGCGAGGCGGCGGAGTACCACGTGGTAAAGAACTCCATTCTGCGGTTGGCGGCAAAGGAGGCCAACCTCCCCGAAATCAATCTGGGGGCCCTCAAGGGCACGACGGCCATCGTTAGCGGCGGGCAGAATCCTTCGGGAGTGGCGAAGGTGTTAGACGCCTTCATGTCTGCCCCAGAGAAAGATGGGAAATTGTCCGTCAAATGGGGGCGACTGGGCGCGCGCGTCCTTCATGCCAGGGACATTCTAGCCTTGTCCAAGCTGCCTTCCCTGGATGTGCTCCGTGCACAAATGCTTTCCTTGCTACAGGCAACGCTTCAACAGTTTCTGGCGGTTTGCAACGCGGCGGCGCAAAGTTTTGTACGGCTGTTGAACGCCTATGGGGAAAAATGCCAGGCCGGCTAATACACTTTCACCAGCGTTGGTGGGAATTCGAACGAAAACGAAAATCAATGATGAGCTTGGATAGGAGTTTTTCTTAAATGACGAACAAGTCGCTAGCTAGGCTCGGGAGGATGCAATGACAAGTCAACTTACAAAAGATCAGGTTATCGAATGGCTGAGCGAACAGTCCGTGATTGAGATTGCTGCACTAGTGCACGAGTTGGAGGAGAAGTGGGGCGTGAGTGCGGCGGCTCCAGTCGCGGTGGCAGCGGCTCCGGCGGCAGCGGCGGCAGCCCCCGTCGAGGAACAAACGGAATTTACCGTTATTCTCTTGGACGCGGGCGCCAACAAACTTAACGTAATTAAGGAACTTCGCGCAATTACTGGTATAGGCTTGGTCGAGGGCAAGAATCTTGCGGAAGGCGCCCCTAAACCCGTCAAGGAGGGAATTTCCAAGGCTGAAGCGGAGGAAATAAAGAAGCGATTGGAAGGAGTCGGCGCGAAGGTCGAGCTCAAGTAAGCCCATTGAAGGGCTTGGCCGTGCAGGGCGGTTAATTGCGCCGCCTCACGGGGTTTGTTTGTCCATTCGAGGGGGCGGTCGTTTTTTTTTATTCCGAGGCAAAAGGGGGAAGAGTTGTATGTCCGAGCGCAAAAATCTTGGAAAGTTAAAAGAGGTAATTGAAATACCAAACTATATTAAGATTCAGATTGATTCCTACAGTAGTTTTTTGCAAACGGACGTTTCCCCGGAAAATCGGGCCGTTCAGGGATTGGAAGCTGTTTTTCGTGAATCTTTTCCCATCGAAAGCTACGACACCCGGTGTCGCCTGGAATATATTTCCTATCGCATAGCTCCGCCGAAATTTTCTGAAACTTTCTGCCTTCGTGAAGGAACTACATACGCTGGTGGGCTTTATGTTACGCTTCGGCTTATCGAGGAAGGTATTGATCGCACGGAAGAGGTGCTATTTGGCGATTTGCCGCTAATGACAGATCGTGGTTCATTTGTTATCAATGGTGCCGAGCGGGTGGTGGTGAGCCAACTCCATCGAACGGCAGGAGTCAGTTTTGAAGAGGAGGAACACGTGAGCGGAAAACAACTTTTCGCCGCGCGCATCATCCCAAATCGTGGCACCTGGATCGAAATGCAGTTCGATCCCTACGATCTCGTCTACGTTTACCTGGATCGGCGCAGAAGAAGACGTAAGTTTCTGGCGTCCACATTCTTGCGCGCACTCGGGCATAGCTCGGATGCGGATATTCTTAACCTTTTTTATGCCGTGCAATCCCGATCCGTCGCCGACCTATTGGCCCAGGAGGATCTTTCTAATCTCATTTTAGGCGATGACGTGGTGGATGCAAACCAGGGAATTGTCCTGGCGCGCATATACGAGTCGTTGACCGTCACGGGGCTGCGTAGTTTCGCCCAGGCGGGGATTTCGGCGGTCACCGTGGTCAACGTTTCCCCGGATAACGGTCTCTTTATCCGCACGCTCAAAAAAGATACTACGAAAAATACCGAGGAAGCGCTTACAGAGTTTTACATGCGCCTACGACCCGGGGAGCCGCCCACGCTGGCCAATGCCCAGGGCCTTCTCAAACGGCTGTTTAGGGATCCGCGCCGCTATGACTTGGATCGGGTCGGCCGCTATAAACTCAATCAGAAACTGGGGCTAAACCGACACACGGATGACCGGTTGGTTTCCGCAGAGGATGTCATCGCGGCCTTGAAGTATCTTTTCAAAATTCGCCTCGGCGAGTACCGGGTCGACGATATTGATCATCTTGGCAATCGGCGTATCCGCAGCGTAGGGGAATTGGTTGCGAATCAGTGCCATTCGGGACTGTCGCACATGGAGCGACATACAAAGGAATGTATGAGCCTCTACGATCAAAGCGTGGACTCCATTACCCCTCAGAAGTTGCTCAATCCCAAATTACTGATGTCGTCCATTCGGGATTTTTTTGCCCGTAGCCAGCTATCACAGTTAATGGACCAAATTAACCCGCTTTCCGAAGTGGCCCATAAACGGCGCATTTCCGCCCTCGGCCCTGGTGGACTGAGTCGGGAGCGCGCCGGACTTGATGTGCGCGATGTGCACACCTCCCACTATGGGCGCATTTGCCCCATTGAGTCCCCGGAAGGCCCCAATATTGGCCTCATTAATTCCATGAGTACGTATGCGCGCGTAAATGAATTCGGGTTTATCGAATCCCCCTATCGTATTGTAAAGAAAGGCGTGGTAACCAGCGAGGTCGTCTATCTCAATGCGGACCAGGAGGAAAATTTCAAAATTGCCCAGGCCAACGCGGTGGTGGACGACAAAGGAAAGCTCAAGGGGCGGGTAACCGTACGCTTCCGCGATCAAATTTTGGAGGTAGATGCCGCAGAGGTGACGCATATGGACGTGTCATCCAAGCAGCTGGTCTCCGCCGCCGCTAGCCTGATTCCGTTTCTTGAGCACGATGATACCAGCCGTGCGCTCATGGGGTCTAACATGCAAAGACAAGCGGTTCCCCTACTCGTTCCCGATGCGCCGGTGGTAGGTACGGGCATCGAAGAAAGGTTAGCCCATGATTCCAAAGTGGTAATTTTGGCCAAACGGGCAGGAACCGTGGCCTCCGTCGACGCCCAACGGATCATTGTTACCAAGGACGGAAAACTTCCTAAGGATTTCGAAGAACGCAATGTAGCCGCCTTCCCGGGTGTAGATTACTATCGCCTACGTAAATTCCTGCGCTCCAATGCAGCAACTTGCTTTAACCAGCGTCCCCGGGTGGTTGCTGGACAGAAAGTAAAAGAAGGAGATTTACTCGCTGATGGCGCATCCACGGAAAACGGCGAATTGGCTCTCGGCCGCAACGTGCTGGTGGCTTTCATGCCTTGGAATGGATATAACTACGAGGACGCCATCCTTCTCAATGAGCGGATGTTGAAGGATGATGTTTTTACATCTATCCACATTGAAGTCTTTGAAGTCACCGCGCAGGACACGAAGCTGGGGCAGGAAGAAATCACGCGAGATATCCCCAACGTTGGGGATGAGGCGCTGCGAAATCTTAATCGCGATGGCATCATCCGAATTGGGTCCGAGGTCCGGCCGGGGGACATTCTCGTGGGAAAGGTTACGCCGAAAAGCGAAACAGATTTGGCACCGGAAGAAAAGTTGCTGCGGGCCATTTTTGGCGAGAAGGCGGCGGATGTTAAGGATACCTCCTTAGTTGCGCCATCTGGGTGCTACGGCATCGTAATGGATGTCAAGGTATCTGGGCGTAGTGCACGAGATCGCGAGTCACTTAGCCCTGCAGAAATTCGCCGACAAACAAAAAAGGTGAATGAAGATTTTCGCAAGCAAATGGATGAGGTGCGGGAGAGTTTAACTGAGGCGCTGTCCAATGTGCTTTTAGGTGAAAAAATTCCGCTAGACATTCGCAATGGCGAAACCGGAGAAATCCTCATCGGCGCCAATCGCAAAATTACCAAGACATTACTGCGTAAAATTGCCACGGTTTCCAATAAAATTTCCATCGACGAATCCCCGGCAAAGGTCCGCATCGACGAAATTGTCCAAACCTATCAGCGTAAATTCGATCAGATAATCCGAGAGTGCAATACGCAGCTAAAGGCGGTGGAGAGCGGCGAGTTCAACGAGGGCGACACGATCAACAACGCCAAAGTCTACATTGCCGCTAAACGGAAAATTCAAGTCGGCGATAAAATGGCTGGGAGACACGGAAATAAGGGCATCGTTTCCCGTATCGTTGCCGCGGAGGACATGCCATTTCTTGAGGACGGAACCCCGGTGGACGTGGTATTAAACCCTCTCGGTGTACCAGCGCGCATGAATGTCGGCCAGGTGCTGGAAACGCAACTAGGCTGGGCCTGTCAAAAGCTTGGCATTAAAGTAGCAACACCCGTTTTTGACGGAGCTACGAAGGAGCAAATTGCTGAAATTACCTCCCAGGCGGGATTGCCCACATCTGGAAAAGTCTATCTCTACGACGGGTGTACGGGAGAGCGCTTCGACCAGCGGGTCTCCGTGGGTTACATGTACATGATGAAGCTCAACCATTTGGTGGCCGACAAGATGCACGCGCGTGCTGTAGGACCCTACAGCCTTATCACCCAGCAACCACTCGGAGGGAAAGCACAATATGGCGGGCAGCGCTTCGGGGAAATGGAAGTTTGGGCATTAGAAGCCTATGGAGCCGCCTATTGCCTGCAGGAGCTGCTAACGGTGAAATCCGATGACGTGCAAGGTCGAACGGCAACCTATGAGGCGATCGTGAAGGGGGATAGGACCCTGCGCGCGGGCATACCGCAATCATTCAACGTGTTGGTTAAGGAAATACAGGGGTTGGGATTGGATGTGAAGTTGCATGAAGAAATCGTTGATGACTGCAATCCGAATGCCCGACAATGACCCGGTGTCTAGGGATAAATAGATGTAATATCAATGGGGGCGTGCGATGCGACAAAATCACAATAATCAAGAGGCGATGGAAGCATTGGGTTTCGATCGGGAGCATATTCTCGACAGCGTAAGTTTATCGATTGCATCTCCGGACGTAATCCGGTCTTGGTCAAGCGGTGAGATTAAAAGCCCGGAGACTATTAATTACCGCACCTTCCGGCCCGAACCCGGTGGACTTTTTTGCCAACGCATCTTCGGTCCCGTCCACGACTACGAATGCGCATGCGGGAAGTACAAGCGCATGAAATACAAGGACGTAATTTGTGAACGATGCGGCGTAGAGGTGACCCAGTCGAAGGTCCGACGGGAACGCATGGGACACATCGAGCTAGCAGTTCCCGTGGCCCATATTTGGTTTTTTAAAAACCTGCCAAGCCGCCTCGCCCTATTTTTAGACATGACGCTGAAAGACTTGGAGCGCGTTATTTACTACGAGTGCTACATCGTCATTACTCCGGGGACAACGCCACTAAATTCGCGGCAGTTGCTTTCGGAGGTGGAGTACATTAAGGCGCAAGATCTGTATGGCGAGGATGCCTTCGTTGCCAAGATGGGTGCCGGGGCCCTTAAAGAAATTTTGAATTCTGTCGACATGCTCCAACTGGCCGGCGAGCTTGAAAGTCTGATTAAAGCTACCCGGTCCAAGCAAGTTAAGAAAAAACTGGCCCGGCGATTGAAATTGGTGACCTCATTTTTGCAAACAGGTACGTCCCCGGGGTGGATGATTTTGGAAACACTTGCCGTAATTCCGCCGGATCTACGCCCATTGGTTCCGCTGGATGGCGGACGATTTGCCACAAGCGACCTGAATGACCTTTACCGGCGGGTAATTAATCGCAATAATCGTCTGAAGAGCCTGATGCAGCTTAAAACGCCGGATGTGATCATCCATAACGAAATGCGCATGTTGCAGGAGGCAGTGGACGCGCTCTTCGATAACAGCCGCCAATCACGACCAGTGCAGGGAAACGGCAACCGGCCACTAAAATCTATCAGCGACATGCTCAAGGGCAAACAGGGGCGGTTTCGGCAGAACCTTTTAGGGAAGCGTGTGGACTACAGCGGCCGCTCAGTCATCGTCATTGGACCCACATTGAAACTTAATCAATGCGGCCTGCCAAAAAAAATGGCCCTGACCCTCTTTGAGCCCTTCATTATCCGCAGATTGAAGGAACTAGGTTTCGTGCACACCGTACGCAGTGCACGCAAACTCATTGAGCGCCAATCCCTGGAAGTGTGGGATATCCTCGAGGAGGTCATGCGCGGCCATCCAGTCCTGCTTAACCGCGCACCGACTTTGCACCGCCTATCCATCCAAGCCTTTGATCCCGTCCTCATTGAGGGCGAGGCCATTCGCCTGCACCCCTTGGTGTGTACGGCGTTCAATGCGGATTTCGATGGTGATCAAATGGCCGTACACGTGCCCTTGTCCATTGAGGCCACCATGGAATGTAAATTGCTTATGATGAGCACACTTAACATCCTATCTCCTTCAAGCGGCAAACCCATTATGACACCCTCCCAGGACATCGTGCTGGGTGCATACTACTTGACCGTCGAGCCGCAGCATGCTCCGGGCCACAACGGCGTCCACATCCCGCTTATGGTAAGCAAGGACGAAGCGCTCCTAGCGTTGGTGGAGGGACGCGTTCGAAAGCACGACTGGATTCGCATGATCAATCCGGATTATGCCCGTGAAACGCGCTACGGGGACCCCAAAAGCCGTATCCTCACCACAACCGTTGGCCGGGTTATTTTTAACTCCATTTTCCCTGAACGCATGGGATTCGTTAACTGTCCCGTAGCCAAGGCGAAACTGGGTGAGGTGATTATGGCTGCCCATAAGACCGTCGGTCGGTACGCGCTCGTCGAATTGTTGGACAAGCTCAAGGATTTGGGGTTTCGCATGGCCATGGAATCCGGCGCGTCTGCGGGCGTGGAAGACATGATTGTCCCGGAAAATAAAGCGAAGCTTATAGAGGCCGCCAAGAAGAAGGTGGATGAAGTCGATAAGCAGTATACCAGCGGCGTTATCACCAGCGGCGAGCGTTATAACAAGATCATTGATATCTGGACCAGCGCAACGGACGAAATCGCAAACACCGTCTATGCCGACCTCAGCGGAAACAAAAACGGTGACGAAATTAATCCCATTTTTCTTATGATAGACTCTGGCGCCCGTGGCAATCGGCAGCAGGTGAGGCAGCTCTGTGGTATGCGGGGGCTCATGGCCAAGCCGTCTGGAGAAATCATCGAGCGACCCGTACTAGCCTCCTTCCGTGAGGGCCTTTCCTCCCTTGATTACTTCATATCCACCCATGGAGCCCGTAAAGGTCTTGCCGACGTAGCACTTAAAACTGCCGATGCCGGGTACATGACCCGTAAACTCTGCGACGTAGCTATGGATTGTGTCATCACTGAACACGACGACGGCAACCGCAGCGGCGTTTGGAAACAGGCGCTGATGGAGGGGGATCAGGAAATTATGTCTCTGGAAGAACGCATTTCCGGCCGATGTAGCAGCGAGGATGTGGTCAATCCCAACCGTCCCGAAGAAATTTTGGTTGGCGCTGGTAATCTCATTACCACCGATGTTGCAAAACGCATACAGGAGCTTGGCATAGAGCGTGTTAAGGTAATGTCCCCGCTAACGCACATGACTCGTAACGGAATCCCAGCAAAGGCCTACGGCATCGATCTGTCTACCAATAAGATGGTCGAAGAAGGCACCGCAATCGGCATCATCGCGGCCCAGTCCATCGGCGAGCCAGGAACCCAGCTAACCATGAAAAACTTCCAGATGGGTGGCGTGGCCAGCCAAATGCTTAAAAATCCCCAATACCGCGCAAAATCCGAAGGCACCGTCCGCTGGAAAGACATTGGCCATGTGGAGACAGCCAATGGAACAATCATTGTCCTTAACAAAACCGGGGTGCTGAGCATCGTCGATAGCGGCGGGCGCGAATTGGAATCCTTCAACATCGTCATCGGCTCGGTGCTATTTGCCCGTGACGGCGAACCCGCAAAAAAAGACCAAATTCTCGCCGCCTGGGACGCCCACCATATGCCAATTTTATCCAAAAAAGCCGGGCGCGTGCGCTTCAAGGACATGATCCCTGGAGTTACGGTTAAGCGGGACGAGGTAAGCGGCGGCGGCGGCGTGACTATGGTCATTGAGCACAAGGACGATTTCAACCCGTCCATCGAGGTGTGCGCCCTAGAAGGTAATCGTTACGCTGCCACCGAAGGACAGGTTGTTGCCGTCTATCACATTCCAACGAATGCGCAACTTTCCGTGGAAGACGGGGATGTCATCGATGCTGGGACACTTTTAGCCAAGATAACCCGCTCTGCGTCGCGCACGCAGGATATTACCGGCGGCCTCCCGCGCGTGGCAGAACTTTTCGAAGCCCGTCGCCCCAAAGATGTTGCCGAACTCGTCCGTCTCAGCGGCTATGTGTCCTTCGGCGGCACTGTTCGCAATAAACGGCGGGTCATCGTTACAGATCCAGAAACGGAGCAGAAGGAGGAGCACCTGGTCCCGCTCACCAAGCAAATCATTGTGCAAGAGGGAGATTTCGTTACAAAGGGGCAGTTTTTGTCTAGTGGAATGGCGGACCCCCACGAAATTTTAGAAGTAATGGGTATGTCCGCCGTTTTTGAGTATCTGCTGCGGGAAATTCAGAAGGTGTATCGCACCCAAGGCATTACCATCAACGACAAGCACATCGAGGTTATTCTGGCACGCATGTTGCGCAGGGTGTGTATTACCGCACCAGGGGACACAGATTTTCTTTGGGGAGATCAGCTGGATCGGTTTGTGCTGCAGGACATCAACGAAAGGATCCTTGAAGCCGGTGGACAGCCCGCGGATGCGGACCCCATTCTCCTCGGAATTACGAAGGCATCCCTGGAAACCAACAGCTTTATCTCTGCCGCTTCCTTCCAGGAAACCACGCGCGTGCTCACCGACGCCGCCACCCTAGGACGCAAGGATCCTTTAAACGGTTTTAAGGAAAATGTTATCATTGGCCACGTTATCCCCGCGGGCACGGGGCTGCCGAAGTACAATCGCCTGCGGCCGGTCACGCTCATGGTCGGCGAAGAGTTGGAAACCATTGGTGCATTTGCGGGAACCGAGAAAATTCCATTGAAAATTCAGCTCCAAGAAGAAGAGATTGACAAAATCTAGAAAAAGTATTGAAAAGAGGGAAGTTTGCCATTTGGAAAGTGACACACGAAAAATTTGCGGGCGGGTTTCCGCTCATTAACGGGGAAGCGAGAAAGAGTTTATGCCAACAATTAACCAGTTGATCAGAAGTCCGCGTCGGATGCTCGTGAAGAAATCAAAAGCTCCGGCATTGGCAGGGAATCCGTTCCGCCGGGGTGTTTGCGTACAAGTGACCACGCGTACGCCCAAGAAGCCCAATTCCGCCATCCGCAAGGTAGCTAAGGTGCGTCTCACCAATGGGAATGAGATCATTGCCTACATTCCCGATGAAGGGCACAGTCTCCAAGAGCATAGCATCGTCCTCATCCGCGGCGGGCGAGTGAAAGACCTCCCAGGCGTCCGGTATCATATCGTCCGGGGCACTCTGGACTGCAATGGTGTTGAAAAGCGCCGGAGAAGTCGTTCCAAGTATGGTGTTAAACAGGCAAAGAAGAAAAAGTGAGGTAGAAAACTATGTCGCGCCGTCGAAGAGCAGAAAAGCGTACCATTGTACCTGACCCGAAGTTCCAGAGCGTCCTGATTGGCCGCCTGGTGAATATGGTGACCCGCTGTGGTAAGAAGTCCGTGGCCAGGACCATCGTATACGGCGCCATCGAGCGAGTTAGTGAGAAACTTGGCAAGGGAGACCCGGTGGAATTGCTCCTGACCGCGCTGGAAAATGTGCAGCCGAAGTTGGAAGTAAAAAGCCGTCGTGTTGGCGGGGCAACCTATCAAGTTCCCGTCGAAGTGCCCTACGACCGCCAGCAAACGCTGGCCTTCCGCTGGTTGATCAACTGTGCCAACGGTCGCAAGGGTTTGGCCATGTGCGATGCGCTGGCCATGGAGATGATTGACGCCTATAATAATACAGGATCCGCCGTCAAAAAGCGGGAGGACATGCACAAAATGGCCCAAGCTAATCGAGCTTTTGCCCATTTGCACTGGTAATTGGCGTATTTTTGAGGGAGCGACGACAATGAACCAGAACGATTCGGGGAGGAATGACCCCAAACGGCAGACAATATTGGAGCACACGCGGAACATTGGCATTGCAGCCCATATCGACGCTGGAAAGACCACCACCACCGAGCGCATTCTTTTTTATACGGGCGTGGTGCACAAGATGGGCGAAGTTCATGAGGGCACGGCAGTTACCGATTGGATGGAGCAGGAACGGGAGCGGGGGATTACCATCACGTCCGCGGCAATTTCTTGCGGATGGACGACAAAACACGGGTCTTTTAGCGGCATTCCCCACCGAATTAATATTATCGATACCCCCGGGCACGTGGATTTTACCGCTGAAGTGGAACGCTCCCTGCGGGTGCTGGATGGCGCCGTAGCCGTTTTCTGTGCCGTCGCTGGAGTTCAACCTCAATCGGAAACCGTTTGGCGGCAGATGAATAAGTATCGGGTGCCGCGAGTTGCGTTTATTAACAAGATGGATCGAGTTGGGGCCGATTTCTTCGGTGCCGTCGAGGATATCCGCACGAAGCTCGGTGGGAATGCCCATCCGCTATACTTGAACATGGGTGCCGAGGACCAACTCAGGGGGCTGATTGACCTCGTCCGCATGCGGGCCTACGTGTACGATGAAACCGATGAAAATGGTCTGCGCTTCGATGACGTTGAAATCCCTATGCAATACCAAGAGCCCGCCCAGGAGTATCGCCGGCAGCTCATAGAAGCCGTCGCCGATTTTGACGATGTGGTGGCGGCAAAGTATCTCGACGGGCAGCCCGTTGGGGAAAGCGAGTTGCGCCATGCCGTTCGCGTGGCGACCATTTCGCTCGATTTTGTGGGCGTAATCCCCGGAAGCGCCTTCAAAAACAAAGGCGTGCAGATGGTGGTGGACGCAGTGGTGGACTATCTGCCGAGTCCGATCGATTTGCCTCCAACAACGGCGTTTAAGGACGAGGGGGAGGAGATTGGCATCGCCGCCGATGACCGGAGCAAATTGGCCATGTTGGCGTTTAAGCTCATGTATGATCCCTACGTGGGGAAGCTCGTTTTTTGCCGGGTTTACGCGGGCAAGCTAGAAAAGGGCGACACCGTTTATAACCCGCGTACGCGAAAGACCGAGCGGGTCAGTCGCCTCATGATCATGAAAGCAGATTCCCGGGAGGATATCGACGTCGCCTACTCCGGGGATATCTGCGCCATTGTGGGCGTAAAGGGCGTCGTCACGGGGGATACGCTCTGTGAACGATCCCTGGACGCACAACTCGAACCTCCAACTTTTCCCGAACCGGTGATTCACATGTCCATTGAACCCAATTCCAAGGCGGACCAGGAAAAACTATCCCTTGCTCTGCAGCGCTTGGCCGAAGAGGATCCGACCTTCCGCATCACATCCGATCCGGAAACGCAACAGACCCTGATTGCCGGCATGGGTGAGCTGCATTTGGAAATCATCCGCGATCGCCTGTTTCGCGAATTTAAAGTCGGTGCAACGGCTGGTAAACCGCGCATCGCCTACAAGGAAACCATCACCCAGAAGGCGCAGGGGGAAGGAAAATTTATCCGCCAATCCGGCGGCCGGGGACAGTATGGCCATGCGGTTGTCGTGGTTGAGCCGGCGGAGCGGGGCAGCGGAATCACCGTCATCAACGAAATCGTTGGTGGCGTCATTCCCAAGGAATACATCAAGCCAACGGAAGATGGTATCCGCGAGGGTGCCCTGAGCGGCGTCATCGCCGGCTATCCAGTCATTGATTTCGTCGCGCGTATCGTGGATGGCAGTTTTCACGAGGTCGATTCCTCGGAAATGGCTTTTAAAATGGCAGGCATCTTTGGTTTCAAGGAGGCCATGCGGAAGGCAAGCCCTATTTTGCTGGAACCAATCATGCAGGTCGAAGTGGAGACCCCGGATGAATATCAGGGGGATATCATGGGCGATCTTAGCCGCCGGCGTGGGCAAATTCAGAGCATGGGTGAAAAACACGGATTCTACGAGGTCAAGGCCCATGTCCCGCTCGAGACTATGTTTGGCTACGCGACGGACGTGCGCTCGCTTTCAAAGGGGCGGGCATCCTATTCCATGGAACCCTCCCATTTTGAGCAGGTCCCGTCGAATGTGCTGGCGCAGATAACGGAAAACTACAACAAACGGACGAGAAACTAGGGAGATCGGAGACGGCGAAATGGAAGATACAAAGAAGAGCAAGGGGCAAGTACTGCGCGTTCGGTTGCGCAGCTTTGACAATCGCCTGGCCGATCAGGCGTCGGCGGAGATCGTTGATGCGGTGAAGCGCTCTGGAACGCACGCGCGGGGGCCAGTCCCGTTGCCCACGGTGATAGAGCGGTTTTCCGTAAATCGTTCGCCCCATAAGGACAAAAAATCCGCGGAGCAATTTGAGTTAAAAACCCACAAAAGGATGATTGACATCATTGACCCGAGCGCCGACACAATGGAGGCGTTGAAAAAAATTAACTTGCCATCGGGGGTTGAAATCGTTATTGCATCACAGCAGTAAAAGCAGGAAGTTCTAATGCAGGGTGATTCCTGCCGCTTAGCCATGGACGAAAAGAGAGATGTGTTTTTAATGGGCCGCAAGCTGGGCATGACCCAGGTGTATGACGCCGCTGGTGCCTGCGTTGCCGTTACCGCCGTTGAGGTGTGCCCATGCCCGGTGGTGGCAGTGCGTACACCGGACGATGACGGCTATGCGGCCATCCAGATCGCCGCCGAGAAATTGAGCAGCCCGCGTCGGTGTACCAAGCCCATGCGCGACTTTTATACTAAGGCCAACCTCCCAGCACATAAGCATTTGCGAGAATTTCGCGTGGAAGATTCTTCCGTCTATACGCCGGGAGAATCTTTGGATTTATCCCACTTGCACGCGGGAGATATGGTTGACGTTCGCGGGGTTACGAAGGGGCGCGGATTCCAGGGCGTAGTCAAGCGGCATGGCTTCGACGGCGGTCCTGGCGCCCACGGTTCCATGTTCCACCGTCGTGGAGGTTCCTATGGAAATCGGGAGGAACCGGGTAAAATTTACAAGGGCCGAAAGATGCCGGGCCATATGGGAACGGTGGCGCGTACGGTTCAAAATTTGCGCGTCATTCGGGTATGTCTGGAAGAAAATGTTTGCTTGGTCAAAGGCAGCGTGATGGGTCCGAACGGCGGCCTTGTCATCATTCGCACGGCCAAGAAGGGTAAGCGATGAGGGCAATGTGCTATAGTTCGGCCGGAGAGCCGCTTGGAGAAAGGGAAATTTCCCTGCCCACGTTTGATGGCGACCGGGGATGCGTGGTTTTGCGCGACGTGGTCTTGGCTTATCAAAATAACTGCCGTCAGGGGGATGCGCATACCAAAAACCGCGCTGAAGTCGCGGGAACGGGTAAGAAGCCCTATCGACAAAAGGGCACGGGAAATGCCCGACGCGGCGAACGACGGAGTCCCATTTGCAGCGGTGGCGGCGTGACCTTTGGCCCGCGCAAGCGCGACTATACGGTGAAAATTAACAAGAAGGCGCGGAGGATTGCGCTCGCCCGTGGGCTTTTTGACCGCGTACGGGCTGGCGATGTTCTTCTTTTTGAGGATTTTCCCGCGGGCACCAAGCCGAGCACGAAGGAATTCTCTGGTTTTTTGCGCAAAATCCCTGGCGGAGATTCTGGGTCGGTGCTGCTGCTGGACGCGTCCTTTGACAAAAACGTCGCTTTGTCCTTCCGCAACCTTCCTAACGTGGCCGCCGTGGATGCGCGATCGCTGAATGCGTGGCAGGCGCTCAATTGCAATAAGGTGTTCATGACCCTACGGGCGGCTGAGACGCTCGCAGAACGGGTGAATGCTAAGAACCAATGAAA
The DNA here is from genome assembly GCA_031282835.1 of Puniceicoccales bacterium. Lineage (GTDB taxonomy): Bacteria > Verrucomicrobiota > Verrucomicrobiia > Opitutales > JAIRLM01 > JAIRLM01. Next base: position 38,883 of record JAITCU010000022.1, on the reverse strand, counting down.
TGGACGGGAGAGCTGGAAATGAGCGCACGACACGGAGTTTTGAAGTATTTTAAAATCAGCGAAAAAGCCAGTCGCCTGGCCGCGGATCTTAACCAGTACACATTTGCGGTGGATAACGACGCCAGCGCTGCGGATGTGGCCCGGGCGATCACCCGCGAATTTGGTTATAAACCGTTGCGTGTGAATTTATTAAACCAGAAGGGGAAGCTAAAGCACGTCCGCGCTGGCCGGCGGAAGACGGGCATCACGCGCAAACCAGCCGTGAAACGGGCCATTGTTCTTCTGCGGGAAGGGGATAAGATTGAGATTTTGTAAAAATAACATTGAAGTTTTATAAAAATGTGATATTTAGTAGAAAAGGTAGATTTTTATGACAATTATTCGATCCAGACCCCTGACACCGAGCCAGCGTTATACGGCGTTGAATCGGCAAAACGTCGCCAAAAAACGGCCGGAGCGTTCGCTGACCCGCGGCGGCACGACCAGAAGCGATGGCCGCAATTGCTACGGCCGCATTACCAGCCGTCGACGTGGCGGCGGCCACAAGCGCCTGCTACGCTTTGTTGATTTCAAGCGGGACAAATTTGATATCCTGGCAAAGGTACAGCACATCGAGTACGATCCCAACCGCTCCGCTCAGATTGCGCTGGTGGCCTATGCGGACGGGGAAAAACGCTATATCCTTGCGCCGGAGGGGTTGAAGGTTGGCGACTCGGTGCAAAGCCTGAATACCATGCCCCGCGACTTTGCCACGGGAATGTCCCTGCCATTGTCGCTCGTCCCACTGTCCATTCCCATCCATTGCGTGGAATTACTCCCTGGCCGCGGGGCGCAGCTGGCGCGGACGGCGGGATCATCGGTGCAGTTGCTTGCCGTTGAAAGCGGTAAAGCGACCCTGCGGCTGATGAGCGGTGAAGTCCGGTACGTGGATGCGCGCTGCCGGGCGACGCTGGGCTCCGTTGGTAACGCGGAGCACAACCAGCAATCCCTTGGAAAAGCTGGACGGCGACGTTGGATGGGACGGCGGCCAAGGGTGCGTGGCGTAGCGATGAACCCGGTGGACCATCCCATGGGGGGGGGCGAGGGGCGCACTTCTGGTGGCGGCCATCCCGTATCCCCCTGGGGCCAGCTGGCCAAGGGATTTCTAACGAGGAAGCGCTCCAAGCCATCGAACAGTTCGATTCTGATTCGTCGCAATGGAAGAAAGGTAAAAAGGGGTTAATCAGCGATGGGACGGTCAACAAAGAAAGGTTTTTTCGTAGATCCGAGTTTGGCGGACAAGGTGGGTGAGGCAACGCGCACATCTTCGCGGAAGCCCATCCGCACCTGGTCCCGCCGTTCGGTAATCACGCCGGATTTCGTGGGATTAAATTTTGAGGTTCATAATGGGAAGATATTTGTGCCGGTACACGTCACGGAGAATATGGTGGGGCACCACCTGGGAGAATTCTCGCCGACACGTACCTTTAAGGCGCATAACCCCCACACACAGAAATAGACGGAACAAAATATACTGAGGACACGGTGTTATGCTATTAAAAATGTACACGGCGGTGCACCGCCACGCGCGAATGTCGCCGCTTAAGTTGCGGCAGGTGGCACGTGTGCTAAAAGACCAGATGGCCACGACCGGTCGGGAAAAATTGCGGTTTGTCCCGCGTAAGTCCGCACGGCTCATCGGGAAGGTCTTGGACAGCGCGATCGCAAATGCGGAAAACAATTTTGGGGTTTCCGTGGACCGGCTCGTCATCGATAACGTGATTATTGAGGAAGGCCCCGCGTTCCACCGGCACATTCCCGCGGCACGTGGATCCGCGCATCCCATCCGCAAGCGCACAAGCAACATACGGGTTAACTTATTTTCGAAGGATCAGTTATATGGGACAAAAAGTTAATCCAATCGGCTTCCGACTGCCCATCCGCCGGGATTGGGTTTCGCGCTGGTACGGCAGCAAGCGGAACTACCCCCTGTGGCTTAAGGAGGATTTTGACATCCGGCAGTTTTTGAAGAAGACGCTCAAGTACGCCTCTGTTTCGAAGATTTTCATCGAGCGGGCGGGTGGACGAATTCGCATCAAAATTTATACGCCCCGGCCTGGACTGGTCGTCGGCCGCCGCGGCCATGATCTGGATACGCTAAGCGGGAAATTACAGAAAATGACCGGGCATCCGGTAATTATTGACATTCAGGAGGTTAAACGTCCGGAGCTCGTGGCCAAGCTGGTGGCGGAGAATGTCGCCCAGCAACTGGAGCGGCGCATCTCCTTCCGCCGCGCCACCAAAAAGGCGGTTCAGGTGACGATGGGCGCCGGAGCCCAGGGGGTTAAGGTGCAGTGCTCTGGACGTTTGGGCGGTGCTGATATTGCGCGCACGGAGGTACAACGGGTGGGCCGCGTTCCGCTTCATACGCTGCGGGAGGACATTGACTACGCGCTGGTGGAGGCGGATACGGTTTATGGGAAAATCGGCGTGAAGTGTTGGATCTGCAGGCCGAAGGAAAAGGAAGTCCAAAGCCGTTGACAATCAGGCATGAGGGGGCTGCCGGGGAGCAAGTATGGCAAATTTATTACCAGCAAAAACGAAATACCGCAAGGTACATAAGGGGCGTAACCGGCACAATGCCAAGGGCGGCACGGAGTTGACCTTCGGTGATTTCGGCATCCAGGCCTTGGAAAGGGGATTGATGACCGCCTCGCAATTGGAAGCGGCGCGTGTGGCAATCAATCGGCATCTTAAACGGAAAGGCAAGATGTGGACGCGGGTTTTCCCGCAAAAGCCGGTAACGAAAAAACCGGCGGAAACGCGCATGGGAAAGGGCAAGGGCGCTGTGGAGTTTTGGGCCGTGGTCGTCCGTCCGGGCAACATTCTTTTTGAGGTGTCCGGGGTTTCGCTAACCATCGCCCGCGAGGCCATGCGACTGGCGGATGCGAAGGTCCCATTCGGCTGCCGATTGGTGATGCGGGACGAATACGCCTAGGGGCGTTTGTGGGGGAGTTTTACGGTGAAAATTGCGGAAGTTAGGGCGTTGGCGGGCGATGCGTTGGGCAAGGAACTTTTGTCCGCACAGCAGCAGCTCCTGCGCCTGTGTATTAGGAGAAAAACCGGGCAGGTGGATAAAACGCACCAGTTTAGGCAATTGCGCCGGGCGATCGCGCGAATGAAAACCGTGGCGAATCAGCGGATCCGCGACATGGAAAGTGGAGTTCAAAAATGAACACGAACGTGCAACAGAGGAAAATGCGCAAGTCGCTGACGGGCGAAGTGGTCAGCCGTTCCGGAGACAAAAGCGTTAAAGTGGCGTATTCTTACAAGGTCCCACATCCTAAGTATTTAAAAGAGGTCAAGCGCAAGACCGTCGTCCACGCGCACGATGAAAAGAACGAATGCCAGGTGGGTGATGGCGTTGAGATCGCCGAGGTCCGCCCGTTGAGCAAGATGAAGCGGTGGCGCGTGGTGTCCATTGTGCGGAAGGCTGCGACCGGTTTAGTCGGAGGGTAATGCCATGTTGCAGCAGGAAAGCGTTTTAGAAGTTGCCGACAACACCGGGGCAAAATCGGCGAAGATGATTCGCCGCTTGGGGCAAAATAAACGGACGGCGCGCGTGGGAGATGTCATCGTCGTGGCCATTCAGGACAGCACACCGGATGCCGCGATTAAGAAGGGATCCGTGGCAAAAGCGGTCATCGTCCGGACCAAATTTCCCATCCGCCGCATGGATGGGAGTTACCTGCGATTTGATACCAATGCCTGCGTCATCATTGACGAGAAGGGCAATCCAAAAGGGACGCGCGTTTTTGGCCCCATCGCCCGCGAATTACGCCAAAAAAAGTTTACAAAAATAATTTCCCTGGCACCGGAGGTTTTGTGATGAAGCAGAGAATCAAAGTGGGCGATCAGGTTGAGGTAATTTCCGGGGAAAGCAAGGGAAAGCGCGGGGAGGTGCTAAAGGTCTCGCTCGGAGACATGCGCGTTACCGTCTTTGGCGTGAACGTGCGGAAAAAATGTGTCCGCAAGTGTCCGGAGCATCCGGATGGCGCGATTTTGGAACGGGAAATGCCCATCCACTATTCCAATGTGCGAAAGATCGAAGGGGTTACAAAAGGTGAGTGATTTCGGGTTGACAGGCGCACACGTGTTTGTGAGCTTCAGCGAAAGGACAGGGTATTGACGTGGGCACAATAGATCGAAAGATTCCGGCTCTTAAGCGGTATTATATTGATGTTATTGCGAAAAATCTCCTGAGTCACATGGCGTGCAAAAATGTGCACCGTGTGCCAAAGCTGGTGAAGGTTATTATCAATTCCGCGATCAACGCCGAAAGCGATAAAGCGCGAATCGAGGAAGTAATAAAGGAGGTTGGCCTGATCGCTGGCCAAAAACCAATTACCATCCTTTCCAAAAGAAGTATTTCTAATTTCAAACTACGGGCTGGCGTTCCAAACGGCGTCAAAGTAACCCTCCGAGGTGATATCATGTACGAGTTCGTCTACCGGCTTACTTCCGTCGCCCTGCCGAGGATTCGTGACTTCCGCGGCCTGCGGGCAAAGTTCGACGGGCGTGGGAATTATACACTTGGCATTCAAGATGATAGCATTTTCCCGGAAGTTGGCGTGGATCGGGAACGCAAGAGCGTCGGGATGGATATCACGTTCGTAACAAACGCGGATTCCGACAAGGAATGCCATGAACTGCTGGAGGCGCTCGGCATGCCGTTTCAAAAGCGCCGGCAGGTGGTGGAGACGCAAGAAACTTAGGTTGTAGGGATTTTATGGCAAAGAAGTCGTCAGTGGAACGTAATGCGAAGCGGATCCGGATGGTTGAAAAATACGCCGCCCGGCGGCAGGAGTTGAAGAAAATCCTAGCCGATCCGGCAACCGGCGATGGCGAGTTTTTCCAGGCGCAGCGGGCGCTTGCCGAGCTTCCACGGAATTCGTGTAAGGTTCGTGTGCGCAATCGTTGTTCAATTACCGGACGCTCGCGGGGGGTGCACCGGCGCTTTGGCGTTTCCCGATTGGTTTTGCGGGAAATGGTCGCCGGTGGATACATCCCCGGTGTGACAAAGGCTTCGTGGTAAAGGAGTTGGAATATGGATACGATTGGTGATTTTTTGACGATCCTCCGCAACGCCGTCCGGGCGCAAAGGGATTCTTGCGTGGTAGCCTACTCCAAGATGCGTGAGGGAATTTTGCAAATTCTCAAAAATACTGGTTATGTTGTTGACTTCGAGAGTTTTTCATGCAATAAATGTCTCCGACATTTGAAGATTACGCTTCGCTACGACGGAGAGGGCCGGTCGCCCATCGTCCAAATCGAGCGCTGCAGCACTCCGGGTCGCCGGCTGTACTATCGGTCGGCAGAGATCCCGCGCGTGCTCAACGGCATGGGCGTCGGCATTTTGTCCACCTCCCGTGGGATCATGCGGGATGCGGAGGCGCGCCGGCAAAACGTTGGTGGCGAGCTAATTTGCAAAGTGTGGTAAATTAGGAGGAATATAAAATGAGCAGGGCTGAAAAGACACCAATTCATGTGCCATCCGGCGTCAGTGTGGAGATTGCGAATATGCGCATGATCGTCAAAGGCCCCAAAGGACAACTGGAGAAGGACTTTCCTCCCTGTGTGGTTGTCCAAAGGGGCGAAGCCGGCGAGGTGTGGGTAAAGCCCGCTGATGATGGCCGCCGGGCACAGGCAACAACGGGTACGATCAAGTCCATTCTAAACGCCATGATTCATGGTGTCATGAGCGGCTTCATGAAGGACCTGGAAATATCTGGAGTCGGGTTCAAGGCCATATTGAAGGGCAATGTCTTGGACCTGGCCCTTGGGAAAAGCCACCCGATTCTATATCAAATTCCCGCGGGAATCAAGGTGACCGTGGCAGATGGTGTAAAAATTCGCGTGGAGGGCATGGATAAGCAATTGGTGGGACAGGTGGCGGCGGACATTCGCCGATTTTATCCCGTCGAGCCCTATAAAGGCAAAGGCGTCCGTATCGTTGGCAAATTCGTGCGGCGCAAGGAAGGTAAGAAAACGGCTTAGTGAGGTGCTATGAAACTCGTTCAAAAAGTACAACAGGCGCAACGGAGGCGGTGGCGGGTGAGGGCTCGCGTGGCCGGGGCCCCGCAACGTCCCAGGTTGAGCGTACATTTTTCCAATAAGCATATTTACGCCCAATGCATCGATGACACCGTTGGTCACACGCTGGTTGCGCTGTCCTCCCTTGCGGAGGGAATGGGAACCAATGGCGTGCGGGCAAATGTGGCGGGCGCGACGGTTTTGGGTGCGGCATTTGGGCAACTGGCGCAATCCAAGGGAATCGCCTCCGTTGTCTTTGATCGGGGACCAAAGCGGTATCATGGTTGCGTAAAGGCATTCGCGGATGCGGCCCGGCAGGCAGGTTTGGAATTTTAGCTATGAACTCAAAACCCAGGAGAGAATTTAGAGCCCGGGACCGGGATAATCGGGACAGGCGGGAGCGCCCCTTCGATGATTCGCTGTTCGAGAAGGTCGTTCACATTGGCCGGTGTTCGAAGGTCGTCAGCGGCGGCCGCCGATTTAGTTTTTCCGCCCTCGTTGTCGTTGGCAACAGAAATGGCAGCGTCGGAGTGGGCTATGGCCGAGCCAATGGAGTTCCGGAAGCGGTACGTAAGGCAACGGACCACGCGCGCAACGGCATGCAACCGTTTGCGCTAAAGGATGGCACCATCCCCCACGGGGTTATTGGTTTAGCGGACGGTGGCCGCGTACTGCTTCGGCCGGCATCTCCGGGAACAGGGCTCATCGCCGGTGGTGGCATTCGCGCGGTTTTGGAAGCGTTTGGCGCGAAGAACATTCTGTCCAAGTCCATGCGCTCCAACAACGCGTTGGCAACGGTGCGCGCCACCATGAACGCCCTCGGGCAATTACGCACCTACGAGACCATTCTCGCCCTCCGCGGCAAGAGTCATAACAAAAATTCCTAGGGGACAACCGGGCCATGAAACTGCACGAAATGCCAAAATCGTTTAACCGGAAAAAAAAGCGCGTCGGACGCGGGGAAAGTTCTGGATTGGGTAAGACGGCCGGAAAGGGAAACAAGGGAGCCAAGGCGCGTTCTGGCTATCGCGTGTCGCCAGTTACCTCGGGAATTCCCTGGTATCGCAAATTGCCCATACGCGGGTTTTCCAACTTCCGATTCCGGCGTGAGCGAACGCACGTGACTCTAAGACGTCTGTTACCGCTCATCGAACGTGGAATTCTTGAGTTTAACTTGGAAGTTCTCATCGAGAAGGGCGTGGTCCGTAGCGGTACGAAAGAAATCAAAATCATTGGCAATGAGGAGCTCCCGGCAGCTATGACCATCAGTGCGGAGCAATTTTCCGAGGGTGCCGCGGCAGCGATCGCTCGGGCGGGTGGACGAGCAATCATCATTGAAAAGGTCAGGAAGGCAGCCGAGGTTGGCGCGGTGTAGGGTCATGCTCGAAGCAATCAGGAGATTTTTGCGCATTCCGGAGCTGCGCCAGCGCATTTTCTTCACGCTGGTGTTGGTTTTTATTGCTCGGATCGGGGCCAACATTCCCCTGCCGGGCGTCGACCCACGTCCGCTGCAAATTTTTTTCGCCGACCAGGCGGCGGCGGCGAAAGGGAGTGGGCTCATCGGCTTGTACAACATGTTCACTGGCGGAGCCCTGCTAAAAGGAGCCATCTTTGGCTTGGGAATCATGCCCTATATCAGCGCCTCGATCGTCATGCAGATCTTGGGCATCGTGATGCCATCATTGGCGAAGTTGCAGCAGGAGGGCGAGGTAGGCCGGCACCGCATCGCGATGTATACTCGCTATTTAACCCTGCTCATTTGCGTTGTCCAGGGCGTTCTGCTGGCGGCGGCGTTGGCCAATTACCCCGGCCGCCTGTTCCCCAATTTTGATCCCGCGCGCTATGGCAGCGTCGTAATCGCGGGCAAGCGGGCTTTCCTCTTGTCCTCAATGGTATTCCTAACCGCGGGAACGATGATTTTAGTGTGGATCGGCGATCAAATTTCGCAGAGAGGCATCGGCAGCGGCATATCGCTCCTGATCGTCGTCGGCATTTTGTCGTCCTTTCCGCGCAGCTTGGCGCAGTTGGTACAGTTTTTCGCGACCGCGTACCAATCGCGACATAATCTCACCATCGCAGCGGTAACCCTCGCGGGCATGGTGGCGCTCCTACTCGCGGTTATCCTGGCCATGATCGCCATGACCCAGGGGCAACGAAAGATTCCCGTGCAGCGTGCCAATCGGGTGATCAGCAACCGCATGTACCGCGGAACCAGTTCGTTTTTGCCACTTAAAATTAATTACTCTGGGGTCATGCCCATTATTTTTGCCAGTGCGCTATTGCTCTTTCCGCAACAAATTTTCGCCTATCTGGGCGGTGCCACTGGAATCCAATTCTTCCAGGGCGTATCGTTTCACCTATCCCAGGGATCAATGGTATATTACACGCTCTATGCCGTACTCATCTTCGCATTCAGTTACCTGTGGGTGGCCATGATGTTCCGCCCGGTGCAGGTGGCCGACGACCTTAAAAAAAGTGGGGGATATATTCCGGGTATACGCCCCGGAGCGGCAACGGCACAATTTCTGGGTTTCACCATGACGCGGCTGACCTTCGCTGGCGCGGTATTTTTGACATTGGTGGCAGTGTTCCCAGACTTTCTTTATTTTTCGCTGCACATTCCCTACGGCGCGGCGTTGTTGTTCGGCGGCACGGGCACGCTCATAACCGTCGGCGTTCTCCTCGAAATGATGAAACAGGTTGAAACCTACCTAGTACAAAAAAACTACGATGGATTTCTCAAATATTCCCCCGGGTCCCGGCGGCAGGGACCGCAATCCACTGCGAGTGATGGGGATGCGCGGGCGTTGCGCCTGCTCTGGTTGACCCCGACGGTCCTCATGGCGATCGGTATTTTATCTTGGATCTTTCGGCACCACTGCTAGGACGCGTAATCATGATTAGAATAAAGAACAGCGGGGAAATTGAAGCCATGCGGAAGGTGGGTCGTATCACCGCCGACATCCTCGGGGAAATTTGTGCTGCCGTTAAGGCTGGTGTGACAACTTGGGACCTGGACCAATTGGCCATTGAAGCTCTGAAGGCCCGCAATGCCGTCGGCGCGTGCTATGACTACCCTGGCCGCTCGAGGCCGTTTCCGGCGCACATATGTGTGTCTCTCAATGACGAAATTGTGCACGGCATCCCCAGCAAAAAGCGGAAGATCCAATCCGGCGATATCGTCAGTTTGGACTTCGTTGCCCAGTACGGGGGATTTATGGGCGATTCCACGCGTACAGTGCCCGTTGGAGAGATTTCCGATGACGTGAAAAAACTTTTGGATGTGACCGAACGGGCTCTGTATGCGGGAATTGAGCAGGCCATCGAAGGGAATCATGTCGGGGATATCTCCTTTGCGGTGCAATGCTGCGCCGACGAGGCCGGGTTGGGCATCGTGCGGGAATTAGTCGGCCATGGCGTCGGTAGAGATATGCACGAAGAGCCCAGCATTCCCAATTACGGCCAAAAAGGAACTGGACCCCTGCTCAAGGCAGGTATGACCCTGGCCATTGAGCCGATGTTTATGCTGGGAAGCGAAAAGATTTCCGTCGACACGGATGGGTGGACGGTGCGAACCGCGGATGGGAAATACGCGGCTCATTTTGAGCATACGGTTTTGGTGACAAAAGATGCGCCTGAAATCTTGACAAGGTATGGGGTTGTTTCTTGAGTACGGACAACGGGAGCGGTGAGAGAGTAATTTGGTGGGATTGAATTATGGTGCGAATATTTGGTGTGGACATTCCGAATAAAAAGAAAGTGGCCTTTGCCCTGCGCTATGTCTATGGCATTGGGCCGACGCGCGCGGACGCCATCGTTGCGGAAGCCGGGTTCGATCCGGCCATGCGCTCGGATGCGTTGACGGAGCAAGATATTAATAGGATCATGGCCATCTGCGTGGACAAGGGCTACAAGGTGGAGGGTGACCTGCGCCGGGACGTGGTTGCCAACATCAAGCGTCTGCAGAGCATCCGTTGCTACCGCGGGCTCCGCCATTATCGGGGACTTCCCGTGCGGGGGCAGCGGACCTCCACCAATGCGCGAACACGGAAGGGTGCGCGGAAGACCGTTGGTGTGGTGCGCAGCAAGGAATAGGATTTTGTAGGAAACGATTCATATGACCAGGGGTGATAAGACTTCGGCCGCGGGTGAAAATGACGTGGCTGTCGAGCAGGTCTCGAACGATACGGGCGAAGCGACCACAAGGGAGTCCCGGCCGGGGCAGTTGACGGCTGCGGATCTATTACGCAGCGAGTTAGATGGCGACGTGAAAATCCGCCGAGCCAAGAAAAGTAAGAACGTGGCCTATGGCATTTGTCACATTTTGGCAACTTTCAATAACACGAAGGTTTCTTTTTCCGACAAGGCCGGCGCGGTAATTTCCTGGTCCAGTGCCGGGAAGAACAATTTCCGTGGCTCGCGCAAATCGACCGCCTATGCGGCGCAAGTTGCCGTACAGGACGCGGCGCGGACAGCCATGTCCCACGGATTAAAAGAAATCGATGTTCGCATCAAGGGTCCCGGACTCGGCCGGGATGCGGCGGTGCGGGCTTTGCAATCCGTTGGTTTGCAGGTAAATAGTATCATGGACGTTACTCCGTTGCCTCACAATGGCTGCCGGCCCAAAAAGCCGCGTCGGGCATGAGAATCGGACTGAAATTGGAGGTAAAAAAATGTCACGCTACACAGGTCCTAAGACGCGCATCAACCGCCGCTTTGGCACGGCCATCTTTCCTGCCAATAAAGCCTTTGAACGGCGCGCCTACCCCCCCGGTATCCACGGTCCCAAACTCCGCCGCAAGGTAACGGATTATTCCCTGGGACTCAACGAAAAACAGAAGTTACGACTTCTTTACGGTCTCACGGAAAAGCAGTTCCAATTGCTTTTTGCCAGGGCAAAACGGCAAAAAGGAGTAACTGGTGAAATATTCCTCCAGCTCCTTGAAATGCGCTTGGACAGCGTCGTGTACCTGTCGGGATTCGCGAAAACCCGGCGGGCCGCACGGCAAATGGTCAACCACGGTCACGTCCGTGTGAACGGCCACAAGGTTGATATTGCCAGCTATGCCTGCCGGGCAAGCGATCAAGTTGATGTTTACCAAGCAGATGCATCCCGCCACTTGGTAATGCGCAACTTGGAAGATACCCGCTATCGGACCGTTCCCGCCTGGATGCAGGTGGATGCGAATGAGTTGCAATGCAAAATCAACCGCGTGCCAGGGCGGGACGAAATTACACACGGGTTCAACGAACAAATTGTCGTCGAATTTTATAGTCGCTAGTTGGAGAAAAAGATGGCACGGAAATTAGGAAGTTTTGAGTTACCGAACCGGCTAACAAAGGTGGAGCATACGGCAACGGATACGTATGCGATGTTCGTTGCCGAACCGTTTGAGGCAGGTTTTTGCCACAGCATCGGCAACGCGCTGCGGCGGATTCTCCTGGGCGCCATTGAAGGAACCGCGCTAACGAACGTTAAAATTTGCGACGCCCAGCACGAGTTTCAGACCATCCCTGGCATTGTCGAGGACGTGGTCGAGATCATCATTAATCTAAAACGGGTCCTGTTCAAATCGGACATCCGGGAGAGCCAGATCCTATCGGTTAACGTATCGGGAAAATCCGTTGTCCAGGCACGGGACATTTCGGTCCCCACGGGGGTTGAAATCCTCAACCCGGACCATGTCATCTGCCATTTGGATGACGCAAAAAGCTTTTGGGCGGAAATGCGTCTGAATCGAGGACGCGGGTACCGCCTTTCCGACGAGAATAAAGTTCTGGATAACATTGACGGTGGCATTCCGCTAGATTCCGCGTTTAGTCCCGTCCGCCTCGTCAAATATTCCGTAGAAAGCACGCGCGTTGGACAAGCAACAGAGTTTGAGAAACTTGTCCTTGAGATTACCACGGATGGACGGATTTCGCCGGAGGACGCCCTTGCCGAGGCGGTTGCCATCCTGCGGCTTCATCTCAAGGTCTTCGATAATCTTTCGGCAGAAGCCGCTGAATTTCAACAGGTTGAGCGGAAGGACGGTTCCGAACACAATCGGCTACAGAAGTTGTTGCGCATGAGTGTGAATGAGATCGAGCTTTCCGTGCGTGCAGCAAACTGTCTAAACAATGCCAATATTCTGACCGTCGGAGAACTGGCCGTTAAAACGGAATCGGAGATGCTGCACTACCGTAATTTTGGGAAAAAGTCACTCACAGAGATCCGCAACCGCCTGGAAGAGTTGGGCCTTTCACTCGGGATGAAGGTGGACGAGTACATGTGAGCGGCGGTCAGTCTACAAAGATTAGAAAAAGGGGAAATCACAGCCATGCGTCACAAAAAGCATAAGTTTCAATTGGGAGTAAAAAAAGAGCATCGGGAATCCATGTTGGCAGGTCTGGCCGCAGCTCTGTTCCGTCACGAGCGGATTCAAACCACTTTGACGAAGGCTAAGGCATTGCGCCCCTTTGCAGAAAAATTGGTAACCTTGTCATGCAAAGCAATGCGTTCCGAAGACGCGGCTCGGAAGCTGCACTATCGGCGCTTGGCTGTAGCCCGCATGCGTGATCATGCGGCAGTGAAGAAGCTCTTCGATGAGCAGGCGGAGGAATTCTTGGCCCGCGCCGGAGGGTATACGCGAATTTACAAACTTGTTCCGCGCCAGGGAGATGCAGCAAAAATGGCACTCATTGAGATTGTCAAGGCCGATGACAAGGGATTCCGGAAAGGTGGCCGTCGACACCGACCTACGATAAAGTCAACTGAGAGGTTGGCAGTAAAACCAAGGTTGACATCCGCGAGTGAAAATGTCGTAAATGCTTAATTTGTGGCATTTTTTCCCTTTTGCCGTTGACGGCCTATTGTGCCAATGCAGGATGCCTGAAAGCAGGCGGCCTGTGGGGCTATTGTCTTGCCAAAAGGAGAGTATATGAACAAGTCTGAGTTAGTTGACGAGGCTCACAGCATCCTTGACGATGGTTCCTTGTCAAAGGCAGCGGTGGAACGGGTTTTGAATGCCATATTGGCGGCCATCAAGGGTTCCGTGGCCAAACATGAGACCGTCCAACTCGTTGGGTTTGGAACGTTTAATGTTGTTGAACGTGCAGCGAGAACTGGGATCAATCCGCAAACTAAGAAGAAGATTTCAATTCCCAAGAAATCTGTTGTCAAATTCAAGCCAGGAACCGAGTTGAGCCGGTCCGTTTAATTTTTCGAGTATCTCGAAAAAGCCGCGTGATGAACAAGTTGGCTTGCGTAAGGGGCGTTGGGTGTTAGCCTGGTGCCGTGGGGTTTTTTCGCAAGGTTCCTTGTCCGGCTAAATTGAATTTATACCTCGGTGTAACGGGGAGACGCGATGACAATTACCACGATATCGCGTCCCTTGCCGTTCAGCTGAATCTTTTCGATCACCTGCAAATTCGTCTTTCAGAAATACCAGGTGACGATACCATGGTTTGCGACGTCCCCGAGATTCCAACGGATCATACAAATTCCGTGATGAAGGCCCTGGGCCTTTTTCGAAAAATGTACGATTTCCCCTATCGGGTTTCTGTGTCGTTGGAAAAAAATATTCCAATCGGCTCCGGATTGGGCGGGAGTGGCAGTGACGCGGCGTTTTTTCTTAAAACGCTCAACGAAATGCTCGCATTTCCCATCTCAGATGCGGATCTGCAGCTGATGGCGGCAAAGGTCGGTTCCGACGTGCCACTCTTTTTGTCTTCTTCCCCATGCATTGTCAAAGGCCGCGGAGATTGCGTCGCGTCCGTCAATCCAGAGCGTCTGGATGGCTTGCGCAAAGTAAAAATCCTCGTATTCAAACCCATATTCTCGATGGATAGTCAACAAGCTTATGATATTTTGGATATCCCTGGAAGTTGGAATTATGCGAATCAAACCGTGGCGACTAATTTCATTCAAAATTTACTAAGTGCCTATGAATCAGGAACTTATGACTCGCAAAGTTACCTGAACACGTTTGAATCCATTGTAGCCGGCAAATACACGGAAATTGGCCTTATTTTCAAGGACATGCCCGAATATTTCAAACTATTCGCCCACCTCACCGGAACCGGCAGCGCTTGCTTTGTCCTACTTAGAGAGGATTACGACGTTGAGCCTCTCGTTGAATATCTTTGCGAAGTCCTCGGTGAAACCGCTTTCATCGCACTCACACGTCCACGGCTGGTTCCAGCTTAATAGAGGTCTTGCAGAAATCCGCCCGCTGACAATCCAGTATAAAAGCGTTGCGAAAAATCAGTGGGCGACAACAAATCGCCCATACCCAACATGATCAAATTAGAACGGGCAAGAAATTTTTCGGGATTAATGTGGGCTAGAAGTTGCCAAATTTCGAATGCTTTTGGCCAAATTGGAAATCGTTTGGGCAAATGAGGTGGTCGCTATTGCTGGATTTGTAAACATAAAAAACGGATTTCATACGGCCTTCCCGCAGAAAAACGCTTCGCGGCGGAGCCTGCTCAATTTTTCCCCCAATTTGGCAGCATCTACTTCTGCGAGACATCTATCGCTTCCTCGAACGACTTGCGAGTCTTCGCCGCGACTTCCCCCTCCGAAATTTACCGAAAATTTACCAGAAACTGCAAAAAAATTGACAAACACCTATTTTCTAGCAATATGGTCCGTGAACTCGAGTTCAAAGGAGAAAATTCAATATGAAAAATGCCACCACACCCATGACAGATATTTTTGATGGTGATTTGGAATTGCAAACGTTCCAAGTCCCAGGACTGACACCTGGCTTAAAACTGAAGCTTCCATTTTTATGGAAATTTTTTGCGTCTTTAGGACGAGCTAGCCCGCTGCCAACTGCGAAAACCATCTGGGAAATATCTCCTCAAATAAAAAAACAAACTAGCACATCCGATCGGAAAAACCGTGGGAGCCAAACGAAAAACCAACAGCAAATTATTGCCTTTATAAATGGGCCAGAAGCAACAACGACGCTGAATCTTCCAACTAAAATATCGTTCTCGAAAGACCTTTTTATGGGTAATTTTGGACATCACCACTTTGATACTAATGCTTGCTGGATCTAATCATATGCGAAACTTCACAAAAAACGTCACCAAGCTGCGAAATGTCCCGGGCCACGGCAACTCCCGCCGCCTCCAGGGCTTTGATTTTGTAACCGGCTCCGCTCCGCGCCCCCGAAATAATCGCCCCCGCATGCCCCATGCGCCGATCGGCCGGCGCGGTCACACCAGCGACATATGCAGCAACGGGCTTTTTAACGTGTCTTTTGATGAATTCCGCCGCCTCTTCCTCCTCTTCACCACCGATTTCGCCAACAAGCACAATTTCGGTAGTTTTGGTGTCGTCATTAAACATGCGAACCACGTCCACCAGGGAAAGCCCATGGATGGGATCTCCCCCAATGCCGACACAGGTAGACTGGCCGATACCGCGCTGGGTGAGTTGCCAAACGGTTTCAAAGGTAAGTGTTCCGGAACGGGAAACAACGCCGACGGACCCGGGGCGGTGAATGTAGCTGGGCATGATCCCCAATTTTACTTCTCCCGGGGTGATGATGCCTGGACAGTTGGCACCAACAAGAACGGAGCTGGAGTCGCGCAGCCGCGCCCTAATCCGCGCCATGTCCCGCACGGGAATTCCCTCAGTAACGCACACGATGAGCGGGACTTCTCCGTCAATGGCCTCCCATATGCAATCGGCGGCGGCGGGAGCGGGGACCAAAATCAGCGAAGCAGTGATGGAATGATTCCGAATTGCCTCAACCACGGTGTCGTAAATGGGGATGCGGCCGTCGTAAAGCTGCCCCCCCTTGCCCGGGCGTATGCCGGCAACAATTTTTGTCCCATAGGCTTCACAGTGGGGCAGGTGGAACGCCGCCGCACGACCGGTTATACCTTGGACAAGCACACGCGCGCGTCCATCGATGAGAATGCTCATTGTGCCCCCAGTGCCTCCCTAATTTTCTGCGGAATATCCCGCAAATTTTCCGCCACGAAAAGTTCAAGGTCATCTTCCGCGCGCAACAGTGCCAGCCCTTCCGCGGCCCTTGCACCCTCCATCCGCACCACTAGGGGGAGCTTCACGTGTTTCTCGGCAAAAACATCTGTAACACACCGGGCCACCACATCCCCACACATAGCCCCACCAAAGGTATTGATAAGTAGGCAGCGCAGGTCATCGGCCCCGAGTAAAATTTCCACCGCCGCGGACACGGCCCCAGGCCCGGAATTATCCCCAAGGTCGAGAAAATTTGCCGCTTCCAACCCATGGGCGTGGAGCAGGTCCATGGTGGCCATGGCAAGTCCCGCGCCATTAGTCAGACAACCAATATTTCCATCCAATGCCACATAATTAACGCCATGAACCGATGCTTGAATTTCCAAGGGATCTTCTCCCTGCAGATCGCACAATATGCGGATATCCGGATGTCGGAACAGCGCATTGTCGTCAAAAGCGGCCTTCCCATCGATGGCCAGGAGGCGTCCATCCGCCGTTTCCACCAGCGGGTTAATCTCAATGAGCGAGGCGTCTTTTTCGTCGAACAGGCGATACAAATTGTGGAGAATGGCCATGAAAGACTCGCGTGTGGCCGCAGATTCAAAACCCAGCGAAAAGACAAGTTTGCGAGACTGGAAGGGTTGCAGCCCCGCCAGCGGACAAACATACTCACGCAGGACGTTTCCCGGCCGTTCCTCGATTTCAACGCCACCGGCGGAAGAGGCCATGATAACTGGCATTCCCGCAGAACGATCCATGAAAATGGCCAAATAAATTTCCCGATGAAAATCCGTCCCGGGCCCCACGGAAACCAGGCGCACACAACAACCGGCGGGTCCCGTTTGTTTGGTTATCAGACGGTTACCCAACATCTTTCGGGCCAACGCAACCGCTTCCGCCCGCGAATGCGCCAACTGCACGCCACTTCCCGAACCGTCGGCAAAGTAGCCTTTCCCTCGGCCACCGCTATGAATTTGTGCTTTAATGACATAATTTTCCACGGAACCCAAAGACGAAACAAGCGCTTCCGCGGCATCTCCGCAGCCAATGACAACGCCAGCATCCACGGAAATCCCATGGCGTGCCAACAGCTCCTTGGTTTGAAATTCGTGAATTTTCACGGGTTAACAGGCCGCGCATTCTTAAAAGCCAGCGAATATGGGCAAGAATTTTATCGATGCTTGTGCTTTGGCGAAAACGTCGCTAATCCGCTTTTCGAGGCTGTGGCTATGGGTGAGAGCGGAAACGAGCCGAGTTTCCCTTCGGCGGAAGAGGAAAAAGAGCTCTTGGAGCGGATCAAAACGGGAGACATGGGTGCGCGGAAACGCGTTATTCTTTCCAACATCGGCCTTGTACGCAAGTGGGCGCGTCACTACCGGTACTTTGGCGTTCCCATGGAAGATTTAATCCAGGAAGGACACCGGGGACTCATACACGCCGTGGATTGCTTCGTATCAACTGGCGAAGCGAGGCTGAGCACATATGCCACCTGGTGGATTCGCCATTATATCCGTCAGGCCATCGCCCGCCAAACTCATCCATTTCACCTTCCCGTACCCATACTTGAATCAATTCGGCGACTAAAATTAACATCAACGATGCTGCAGGACCGGTTCAATCGCGAGCCGTCCAATTCGGAAATCGCCGCCGAAATGGGTTGCTCAGCAACCCACGTTCAAACGCTGAAAAACGTAATCGGGGCGGTCCTTCCCCTCCAACAACCCAATGAGCCTGACCATGACGGTGATTCCGGAGGAACCCTAGCGGATTCTCTAAAAGATCCGCAGCAGCCAACTCCATTGGAATATTTATTGCGGGCAACTCTGTCAGACGACGTGGAAAACTGGCTTAAAATGCTATCCAAGCGGGAATCGGAAATTTTGCGCATGCGCTTCGGCTTGGGAGATGGAACTGCCCATACCTTTGAAGAAATCGGCACCCGCTTCGACCTCAATCGCGAACGAGTACGGCAAATCACCCAGACCGCTCTGGAAAAACTTCGAAAAATGCTCTAACAGACTGCAATACTCCAACCGGAACGGCTTGTCACCAAGCCAGAGGCAACATCTGCTGCGTAATCCAAGCAATAAGTACGAACTGTCCACATCCTCTAGCTCTTTTTTCGCCTTTCTTTGCGCTAGTGATCGCCATCTCAAATACGGCCGTATTCCTAAGGCAGCCTTTCGGAATCTTTCTTTGAAATGGCTATACGCAAAGCCTCTATGGCTAATTCGTGCGATACCATTGCACGTAATTAGTCACTACTAAGCCTTTTGCACGCCATGGCATGCAATTCACATTAATATTTCTGTCAAAGATCAAATGCCACTCCTTACCCCTCAATCAGGTGGCAAAAAACAGCAAAAATTTTCCCGAATGCGGGACTTGTAAGACACATCTCACGGAACTTTTTAAGATTTTTGCCCAGCAAGTCAAGCTGGTTTTGCAGAAAAATCTCACAATCCATTGAAAAAGTTTAAAAATTAAAGTTCGTGGCCAGGGCAAGGCCGTAATTACCGCGGCCTAAACGCAAAGTCTACCCCGATGGAAAAGGTCCCTCATAGGCTTGACTATGAGGGACCTTTTCCATCGGGGTAGTAATTAGTGATCGCGCAACTGCGTTAGAGGTGCAGACGGATGGACGCGATCACTCTGAGCCTGGAATCGAAGGAAGCTTTTGCGATTTTGCCCAGAACGCGAAGAGTTTATCCGCGCACGGGTCGAGGGAACTTGCTGCAGCTGAATTGGAGGCCAATGAATCGTGGGTGTTTTGCCGGATGGTGTGCCTAGGTGGCCCCATATCGGCGGAAAATAAGGGCCTTAGGTGAATTTTTTCCGCTGGTCTTTCCAAGGGTGTGCGTGCAGATGAATTCGCCAGGTAGAGTGGGGGAGGTGTCGGCTGGAAGCTCGAGCACGCCCAGCTCGGCAACACTCAAAAAGCGGGACAAAAGGCTTATGAAGGCATCCGCACGGGCACGAAATTGCTCATAGGGGGGATCCAGAAAAATGAGCTGGGCGAACGAAAATCGGCCGGGGTCCAACTTGAAGATATCCCCACGGAGCAGTTGGCAAGATTGCGGGTTGAACCCTGCGCTTTTGGAAACCCTTTGAAGATTTTCCAGGAGGTGCGGGAAAAGCCGGTCATTTTCTTCAACAAATACCCCGCCATTCGCCCCACGGCTCATGGCTTCTAGGCCATAACTGCCAGTCCCGGCGCACAGATCGAGAAAATTACAGCCAGCCACGTCATGGCTAATGGCCGAAAAAACGGCTTCCCGGAGAGCATCGGTGGTCGGACGAAGAGCTTTCACTTGCGGGCATGACAGTTGTATGCCCCGGGCCTTTCCGCCGCTAATGCGCATGGAGACCCTCCACGAATTGTAAAATTTCCGGGTGAAAATCCACAGCGCACTCAAAGCGGTACTGCCAATTTTCATAGTCATTATTTTTGCGCATATTTAAAAGCGCGAAGTAATTATGGATTGTGTCGGGTATCAAGAAATCTTCATGAGTAATAGTTTCGCCGGTGAAAGCACTTTGTGAAGTTTCACTACTCTCAAGGGTGTGGCCATGGGTGATAATTATTTGCGGTTGCCGCTGACTATTTAGCCGTGCACGGATTAGATTTTCGTAAATGGTTTGCACGTCATTTTCTCCGATTTCTTCGACATGAAATCCACTTGTGCGCAATTCGGAAATGGAGATGCACACGGAATTATCGATGATGTTTTCTTCGGAAATGATGATCAGATTATCGAGTTTGGCATCGGCGGCAAGTCGCAGCGATTCTGCCACCGTCGGGTCGCGATGGGAGATATTCCCCGTCAGGGCAAGAACCTTACTCAGGCAGGGAATGCCCCTTTGCTGGAGGGATGTTGTCATTTTTTTGTGGGAAATCGCCATATCCACCGCCTTCACAATTTGGGGTTCGGCCGCCCATCCGATGCCAAAGGATTGAAAATCTAAATCTTCAGAAATACCCCCCGTTCTTCCAGGAAAAATTATATCATCCAATTGTATGGGAAATCCGGCCAAATATAACCACGGGAGAATATTATTGTCTCCGACAACGAGCCGGTCCCGATCAATCCAGCGCGGGATATGGGGAGTGATGCGCAGAAATTTTCCAAAAAGAACAGCTAGCAGGCAATGATTCGCGTGCTCGGGATATGAACTGGAAATAAGCAATTTGCGGGAAAACTCGCGCCCGAAGGCGGCTATCCGCGTGAGAACTTCGCCGTCGTCGGGGGCCAATTCGCCACATACACCCGAAATGTCGCATCCGACGCAGGCTTCGCAATTCTGTTCACAATTCATTAGATTCACTAGAATGCTCCGCTAAATGCGAAATTAAACTGCAGCTTATGCGGGTAGTATTTATCGCCATGGGTTGGATACCCGAAGATTAGCCGCAGGGGCGCGTTCATGACGAACAGGCGCAGTTCCACGCCAATATCGTTATAGAACGGTTGATCCAGGCACATAAATTTACGCCCCGTGTAAGCCCCCTCGGTGAAAAGCGCCAGGCGAAATTGGTCCGTGACTTTGAAACTGTATTCCAAAGCACCGTAAACATAGCCATTCGCCCCAACGGCCCCGCCGTAGCCATCCCTTGGTCCAACGCCTTGGAATTCAAACCCGCGCATCCATTCGGATCCGCCCAGAAATTTGCGGTCGAAATAGGGAATGTACTTCCGCCGGTATGGCTTCATTGTTCCCATTTTTCCCAAAAACGCAAGTGTCTGCGTGTGATAATCGGAGAGTTTAAGCCATTGTCCAAATTGGAAGTCCAGATTTAAATAGTGCACATCGCCGCCTAATCCGGCAAAGTCCACCGTTCCAACCACCTTATTTCCAAGCGTTGGGTAGAGTAGGGTATCCCGACAGTCTCGCTGGAGGCTGATTCCCGCCTTGGAAACCCATTGAGCCCCTAAGGAGCTTTCAATGCGCAAGCCCATGGGGGCGTTCGGCGCCACGTTATAGAGCTCCACCCGATCCAGTTTATAATAACTGTTGCCCTCCAATAGTTCAACAATGCGCTTGCGGAGGTAGAGGTCGAAACCCTTATGCCGCTCGTCATAGGATTCGCCTCCGTAGTTGTGGTCCGATTTTCTGTGCTCATTTTTGAGATAGAAGGTGTTTAACCCAAACGCCAACTCCCGCTGGAAAAGCCATGGCTCCTCGAAGGATACCGTTGCTTGCTGGGTTCGGGTACCCACATCGAGCCGTGTTCTGAATTTCTGCCCAGCACCCTGCCATTTCACCCGATGCCCTGCCAAGTCGAAATTGGATTGGCCTACTTCCAAGGTCCCCACAATATTTTCCAGGGAACTCATCGCCCCTCCAATATGAAACCGGCCGGTACTTCCTTCCTCCACGGCAATGCAAATATCCCGCGAATTTGGCAGGGAACTCGCTTCTGGGGAAAGGACCACTTGCCCGAAATAGCGGGTTTCCCGGAGGCGGTTCTCGCTGTTGCGCAGTTTGATTAGGTTAAACGTTTCCCCAGGCGTCAGGGAAAGCTCGCGGAGGATTACCTGATGTTTGGTCTTCGTATTCCCGCGGATATGGATGAAACCCACTTTGGTTTTTTCGGATTCATGGACGACAAAATCCAGATCGATGGTGCTGCCCTCCAGATTTGGCCGGCGCTTGGCGGTCACATAACTCTCCATGTAGCCAGCCCGGCCATAGAGATTGCGGATAGCATCCTCCGCCTGGGAAATTTTATCCGGAGAAAACCAGTCGCCTGAATGAAGCGCCACACATTTTAGCAAGCGGGTGCTGTCGTAGACCGTGTTTCCACTAATACTGATATTTCCAACGGAAAGCCGATCACCCTCGTCGATGGCTATGATGAGACGCATCTGGCCCTTGGCGTCGACGTCCCGGCGCACGCATCCCATGTCAATGGTGCAGTCGAGGAAGCCGCGGTTGCGATAAAAATGCCGCAGTTTTTCCAGATCCGTTTTGAGCAATTCGGGCAAATAGTAGCCACTCCCATCGAGGATGGAAATGGGGGTCCTCCGGCGCATGTGCATGAGTTTTTTTAACTCTCTGGAGTGAACGTGCTTATTCCCTTCAAATGTAATTTGCCCGATGGGAAGGCGCGGGCCCTCGGAGATGACAAAAACAAGATCCGCGTTGGGGGAATCCGCTTCGCCGGAAGTATCCTGGGAAACGTGCACATCGGCGTAACCCCGCTTGCGGTAGAAGTCTTCCAGGGCCAGCCGATCTGCCATGATTTGGCTCGGATTCAACATGTTTCCATCCCTGGTTTTTATGGCCGCACGGAGTTTGCGCTGGGAAATTTTCTGGTTGCCCTGGAATAGCACGTGTCCGATGCGGCAACGCGGATAAAGCACGTATCGCACGTCAATGGCATTGTCCACGACGCCAGCGTCCGTTAGAACTTCGATGTGATCGAACAACCCGGTTGCATAGAGCGAGCGAATGGAAGCGTCGTTAAACTCTTGCTTAAAGACATCGCCTTCTTTAATTTTAATATGCGAAAGAATTGCCGCGTGGTTAATTGGGGCATTGCCATGAACTTCAACGTCCAAACTTCCGACGATCACATCTCCTATAACCGCTGGGCATTGCGATGCAACTAAGAGCCCAACAACAAATCCTAAAAATCTCCCATGTCCGCTCATTCTATTCCCGTGTGGCTTGGTTTCTAAATTTTGTCAAACGTCTGTCAAATAGTAAGTGTACTACTCCGACGGGCCCATTGCGCTGTTTGGCGATTATAAGTTCTCGTTCTACTAGGGAAAAACCCGCCGCGGGCGTGTCCTCCTCGGCAGCGGAACGCTCGTCCTCCTCACTAGTCCCCCGGGGGCGAGCCAGGAGCAGGACCACATCCGCATCCTGTTCGATGGAACCGGATTCGCGCAGATCCGAAATCCGCGGCTGTCGCCCATCCCTCTCCGATTCGCGATTCAGTTGGCTCAGGAGGACCACGGGAACTTTCAGTTCCTTGGCCATGGCCTTAACACCTCGGGAAATTTCCGCAACCTGCTGTTCCCGGGGCGTGCGACTATCCATGCCGCTGACAAGTTGCAAATAATCGATGATGATTAGCCCGATTTTGTATTGACTGCATGCACGACGTGCACGCGCACGGAGTTCGAGGATGGTCAAATTTGATGATTCATCGATCCACAGGGGCGCATCGGAAAATTCCTTGGCCGCACTTAGCAGCCGCGATTCCTGTCCCGCGGGCGTGTACCCGTTACGCAAAGCGGACATGTCGATTCCCGCGCGGCCGCAGATAAGCCGCATGGCCAGCTGATCGGAACCCATTTCCAAGCTAAAGAACAGCGTGGGTACCCGGTCCCTGTCCGCTGGTGGTAGGATGGCGGACTCGGCAAAATTAAGCCCCATGCTTGTTTTGCCCATGGATGGCCGAGCCGCGAGGACAATCACCTCGCCTCCATGGAGGCCGCACAGCATCCGGTCCAGGTCGATAAACCCGGTGGACACGCCGTTAATCTGGCCCCGGTGCATGAAGGCCATTTGGGCCATTTGGATGGCTTGATTTACGGACTCCTTTATGTGCGTCGCGGACTGGCGGATGGTGTCCTGGCTGACGGAATAAATTTGTTCCTCCGCCTCGCTAACGAATTGGGCAACGCTCATCATCGCCCCATAGGCTTGTTCCACGATTTTTGTGGCCACGGTGATGATCCGGCGGAGTAGCTCGTAATCCCGCAGGCGGTCGATGAAATGGCGTATGTGGAGCGCGTTATCAATGCAATCGCAGACCTGGAGGACATAGGAGCGGCCACCGGCCAATTGTATGCGATTTGTTGCTTCCAGGCACTCCAGAAGGGTTCCCTCGAGCAGGGGTTGCCCCCGCCGGTGGATGTCGGAGATAGCCTCAAATATAACCCGATGAAAGGGATAGTAAAAAGAGTCCGCGGTGATCCTGTTTTCGATGCACAAAGCCAGGCTCTCCTGACCACCCTCCAGGACGCAGCAGCCCAAAAGCATCCGCTCCACCTCCATGGAGTAGGGCATGGAACGCAGATCATTTTTCTTTAGAGAATCCGCGGAATTTTCGGATTTTTTTCCCTCCCTTGCCACGACACTCAGAAAACTAGACTGGGTTGCCCGCCTGGGGGAATAAAAAAATTCATTGCCCCGCAGCGACGCCCTTCCAAGGCATGTGGAAGGACACCTGGACGGTAGGCCACTATTAAAATACGAATTTTTTGGGAGTGTAAAATTTATCATTGGCATATGGTTGCTCCGGCTGGCATTAATATTGAAATAGATATTACATTAAAATGCTCGCTGAAAGATTTTTGTGATGTAAATCAAAGTCAGAAGGTTTAATGTTGTTATTGTCTTCGACCCATTGGCCCAGGCAATAATTCACCATCTATTCTTTGTTAATTGGTTTTCATAGATTCTCCGATCGGATGAGCTAGCGCAGTTTTTTGTTTATTAGCAACATTTTTAAATGTCTTTCGCAGCGGGCTGGCCCGTCCTAAAAACGCAGGAAATTTCCATAAAAATGGGGGTTCCAGTTTAAAGCTAGGTGCCAGTTCTGGGACTAGGGACGTTTGCAGTTCCAAATCATCATCAAAAACATCTGTCGTGGATGCGGTGGTATTTTTCATATTAAGCCTTCTTCTTTAAATTAAATCCTCGAGAATTCGCAGACTATACTGCTAAGAAGTAGGTGTTTGTCAATCGTTTTTTGCAAAACGCAAAAATCTTCAAAAAATCCCGCCACACGCGGTGCTCCATCAAATCAGACGATGGGGTTCTCAGAAACGACTTCAATTATGACCTGGGTCGTAACCTCGGGATGCAATTTCGCGTCGATGCGATGCTGGCCAAGCTCCCGAATGGGCTGAGGCAAATGGAGTGCGTCGCGGTCGATGGAAATTCCCTGCGCCTCCAGGGCGGTCACGATCTCCTTTGCGGAAACGGAGCCGAAGAGCTTCCCCTGCTCGCCCGTGCGCACGGTCATAATGATGCGCGCGGCCGCGATCTTTTTCGCCAACGCCTCCGCCTCGGCTTTCTCATTGGCCTCGCGGATGGCACGATTGCGAATTAACGCCTCCACTTGCTTCCGATTGGCGCGTTCCTTGATTACTGCAATTTTCCGAACGGTGAGGTAGTTCCGCGCATACCCCGCCTTCACGCTCACGCAGTCACCCTCCTTGCCAAGTTTGGGGACTCGTTTCAGCAATATGACTTCCCTCGTGGCCATGGCTACACTCCCAATTTAAACGTCAGAACGGAATTTCTTCATCCCCGACCGCACCGTCGTCCACCTCTTCCCCTGGGTAACGCTTCCCGCCACCGGGGCCACGCGGACGCGAGTCCCGACGATTGCCGCCATCGGAGCCATAGTCGCCACCTCCGTCCTGCCGGCGCTGGGTGGACAAAAACTGAAAGCTTTCGGCGATAACTAGGATTTTGCTCCGCTTTTCGCCCGTTTGGCTCTCCCACTGGTCCAACTTCAGCCGCCCCTCCACGAGAATGGGGCTACCCTTCGTCATATGCCGCGCGATGGTCTCCGCCTGCTTCGCGAAGGCATCCACCTCGATGAAAACCACCTCTTCCCGGGAGGAGCCGTCCGCATTGCGAAACTGCCGGCTCACGGCCAAGGAAAATCGGCAAACGGAGGTACCGTTAGGCGTAGTGCGCAATTCCGGGTCGCGGGTAAGATTACCCACCAGTATGACCCTATTGTATGATGCCATGAAATTTTATCTCCAAAACTGACTATAATTTACCAAACTAAATCTTTTCCACGAGTGCGCGGTCAATGGCCTTGTCAAGGCGCAACCGATTTCTGAACTCCGCATTAAAATTTCCCTCCGCCTCGACGAGATACTGCACATACGTGCCCGCGCGGAATTGGCGGTTCGTGTAACGTTGGAAATCAAGCACTCCCAAATTTGTCGATTTCTCGACGGCACCACCCAAAAATTCCACATAGCCAGAGATGCGTCCCATGATATCTTCCACGGACTCACCCTGTTCCCGATTGTCGAGAACGAACGTAACCTTATACTTCTTTCGCATCAATCACCCCGTAAAGCCACACGCCCCGATGCAATATGAGCTGCCCTCGCTGTCAAGGGAAAGTTGGCGGTTTAGCGATAATATTTTTGAGATTATCAAAAATTGCCGGCATGGCATAGAAAAGCGCCGCCTGTTCCTCGTCGGAAAACCGGGCGAGGACGTAGTCCTTCAGGTTCATTTCCTTGTCCGGTTTGTGCCCGATGCCCACGCGGAAACGAATGCACTCCCCCAGCTTTTCGCACACGTCCGCCATGCCATTGTGTCCGCCGTCGCCCGGGCGGGTGGTAATTTTTATTTCACCCAACGGCAGATTGATTTCGTCGTAAATGATGGCCACGTGGCCGTTTGCCACATGGAAATATTTGGAAATACGCGCCACGGGGTACCCCGACTGATTCATGCAATTAAGCGGCCGGGCCAAAATAAATGGGCAACCGTCCCAGCTCCCCCGGGCCAAATCGGCATTAAGTTTTTTATTATTAACCCATTTAATGTTCATGTGCCGCGCGAAATTATCGAGTACGAACTGTCCCAAGTTATGCCGCGTGTGGATGTAAGAAGCACCCGGGTTACCAAGACCTACCAGGAGAACCGTACCCCGCGCGCCATCAGCCATATTTCCCTCCACCTGTCCATAGTAAGCCTCAAATCGGCTAGCGGCACCTTAGGCAGACTTCTGCACCATGGCAATGGAAAGACCGACTATTTTTTATCGGATTCTTTTTTCCCGCCTCCGGCAGGAGCTGGTGCGGGTTCAGCCGTAGCCGATTCAGCAGCCTCACCCGTCCCCGCGGAATTTTTTGCGGCCTTCATCTCACTGCAAGCGGCGATGACCAGGTCCAGCGCATCCACAAATTCGACGCCCTCGATGGGCTGCAAATCTTTGATGTGGATTGCGTGCTTCACATGCAAGTTGGTCACGTCCAGCGCATATTCCGAGGGTAAATTTTGCGGAAGGCAGCGGACGGTGATCTCGTGGGTATGAAATTCGAAAACCCCACTTTCCTCCCGAACGCCGATGCATTCGTCTATCCCCTCCAAGCGCACGGGAATGTGCGCCGTCATTTTCCGCTTCATGGAAATTTCGTGAAAATCCACGTGCAAAATTTCATCCGTCAGCGGATTTTTTTGCGACTCCACCAATATGGCCGATCGGACGCCATCTTCCCCGTTAATGGTCAGGGAAATCAACGCCGCGCTCCCCGCCATTTGATGCAGTGCCGACCGCAACTCCTTCGTGCCAAAGGACAACGGCAGACTCCCCGATTCGCCGTAGATAACCCCCGGGATCTCGCCGCCCTTTCGTATGCGCCGCGCATTACCCCGTCCCAGTTCCGCCCGCTTCCTGGCTGTTAACGTTAATTGCTTCATAGTACGTCGTATCCCCAAATTGTCACCACAACCCCGGTTAGGTGTTGTTTCTGGATTCCTTACTATAATCCAATTTGGAAATGTCAATTCCAAACTGCTCAGGCTCCAGCCCAGCGGGCGAGGTGGCAATTCCAACGCCACGACGCATCGGGGGCAAGCAACGCCACCGGACAAGTTGCCGCTGGCGGCAGTGGACGCGTCCGGATACGTGATGATCTTATTCTCGCAGTCCCTCGTCCATATGCACGTATTTTCCGGTGCTAATTTTGCTCAGGCTGGCCCGCGTCTCAGGGGAAAGCGCTGGACAACCCTGAA
The DNA here is from genome assembly GCA_031282835.1 of Puniceicoccales bacterium. Taxonomy (GTDB): domain Bacteria; phylum Verrucomicrobiota; class Verrucomicrobiia; order Opitutales; family JAIRLM01; genus JAIRLM01. Next base: position 11,096 of record JAITCU010000022.1, on the reverse strand, counting down.
GATGAATAGTTGAAACACCATCAAACTCCGTTGGGTGTATCACACATTCAAGTCGTTCGCAATCACGCAGATTAATGGCGGTACACTTTTGGCAATATTGAATGTTAACCTCCCTAAGAGCTGGATTATCACAGGCTTGAATACTCTGCACGGCACCATTTTTAGGGCCGGCATTAATTTTGTGTAAATTTGGGCAAGTATTTGCAAAAAAATGTCGCACCCCAGGAAGATTAGAAATATCTACTTCTGTTATCGCAGTACTGCTTACATTTATCCGTTCTAACGTGTAGTTGGGAATTCCGCGTTCCCCCGGAAGCACCACTTTTTCGAGGCCCTCGCAACATGCAAGGTTTAAGCACGTCAACATTATTAATCCTGATAAATCTATTTCTCTAATTGGGGCCGTGTTTATTGTTAAGACCGTGAGATTGACACACCCGTTAAGCTCGTCTAAATTACTCACAACCACCTCGCGGCCTCTTTGATCTAAAAAGACAAATTGACCAGTCGGCTTATCTATTTTTGTAAAGGTTAAACTTTCGGCGCTCAAAAGACGAACGTTATTTTCACTTACGCCAAGAAGGAATAAAATTTTCTCATATGTATCGCCTATTGGTTCTGGCCCAAATCCAAACAGTGTAAGGAAAGCTTGCCAAGCTGAACACATTCCCGAAAGATAGCAAATCCGTGCGTGGGTAAGCCGGCTGACATTTTTGGCGATGTCTCCAGCCGACACCCGCCAGAGCATACCCGTAGGTGTTTCCCGGGGACCCAGGGAACCACTTTCACCCGTAGCAGCACGTACCAACGCCTCAGCCTTGGCCACATTGACAGACTTGGAACTATCCACGAGGCGCATTATGAAGCAATACGCAAACAATGTCAATACCCCGATGGAAAAAGTCTAAAAACCCAGGTTTATGGCCACCATAGCTACCCCGATTACCGCTTTGGCAGCGGCCCAGGTGCGAAAGCGTGAAAAATTGTCTCCGACAAATCGCTTTAATTTTCCGATGACACGTTCCACTAAATTTCTCTTCCGAAGAAGGCCTTTTTCCTCTTCCGTGTTCCTGTTTTTCATGTTCGTGCGCGCGGGTGTAACAAATCGTAACCCAGCTCGTTCGAGGCGTTCCCTAACTTGGCTTGAGCAGTAACCTTTGTCCCCAATCGCAGTCCCGATGCAACCTCGGAGCAAATTTTCCGCTTCCTTGACGTCGTGCCTACTGCCTGTCCGGCAGGCGAAATACGACGATTTTTCCGCGTTCATCGATCGCCAAGTGAAGCTTGAAGCCGAAGACGCAGCGGGTGGAGGAATAGGCCCATTTGGCAAATTCGGGAAAAAGGTGGCAATTGCTATGTATAGAGACTTTATGGTTAGTTTGCGGAATGCCATTCTATACAACTAGCCACGGCCATTGATTCTATAATTTAGAGTTTTGCAACTCGCATAGGCATCTTTGTGTTCCACGCATTTACCTATTGTCTATTTATCGCGGTGGATGGTGCCCGCAAGAAGAATTGCTGGGATTTTTCCCATGATGCAGGTCCAGCATGCGGACTTCATTTATCTGAAGTGTGGACAATCTATTCATTTTTTCAATTGTCTGGTTTAAAACGCTTTAAAAGCTTTTACAATGGCGCCATGGGAATTTGGTTACGGCCATATTTCCCCAAACGCCCTCTTACTCTTAGTTTTCAAAGCTTTATCACATGCCAGGGAAGGTCGTTGATAAAAACTTCCTAAATTCAATCGAGAAACATGGCGAATTTATCATCGATTCTACGAACATCGCAGTTTATAAAAACATTCGGCAACCACGAAGTCGCCTCTTCAAGGATTTTGCTGGGTGCATCATCACATCTTCGAAGGATAGACGGGGCTGACGCTTAAAAGTCCTCGGTAGATTCTTTCATGAAAAAAGAAAGCATGAGTCCTATGGAAGTAGCAATGGGTAGCATCAACAGGGCGAAACGATAGTGCCCAGCCGTGTACTCACCAGATACCACAGGAATTGTCCGACAGCGAAAATCGATGAGTAACCCGCAAAGAGGCTGCATCAACCCACCGAAGAGCATGACGATGGTATTGACCATGGCCACAGACGTGGCCTTCAGGAAAGGCGGATTCAATTCCACGTTTGCAATGAAACAAATGACCTCAGGGCTCGAGGCGATGCCAAGCAAGAAAAGAATTACACCGGCACCCACAAGCGACAGATGGGAGGGAAGTAACAACATCAACAAAAGCAGCGTGGAAAATAGGCAACTGTAGGAAAGGAAATTCCGCCGATGGCTCAAGTAGTCGGATAGGGCCCCAAGGACTGGGCTTCCCAGAAGCCAGCCCATGTAAAGCATGCCGTTGGCGAGCGCTGCCTGAGATTTGGTTGCTCCGACAACCAGTTCGATGTACTGAATTCCCCAAAAGTCGGCAAAAACGACGAGTGGCATGAAGAGCACACAGGCAATGCTGCCGATAATCCAAGTCTGCGGGTTTTTAGCAACTAGTAAAAACCCAGCAATGAATTGTGAAAGCGCGTGCCTGTTGGAATCAAAGTAAGTGTCGTGGCGGCGCATCTCCCACTCCGGCGTCGTTGGCAGCCGCCGAAGAATAAGGAAAAGGCATCCAAAACCCAAAAGCCCAGCTAGGAGCCAGGTGTTACGCCAATTGATAAGCTGTACCATGCGGGCAATGGGCGCCTGGGCCAGCAAGGCACCCAACATGCCAAGGGCCGTGGTCAATCCAGAAAGAAATGCCAGCTTCGTGGACGGAAACCAAACGGTGGCAACGTAAATTGTCCCAATGAAAGCAAACGCCGAGCCGACGCCCATCAGAAGGCGACCCATGGCGAAAAGGCGAATATTAGGGAATGGACATGCGGCCAAGAAGCACCCAGAAAGGACGAGGGTGATGGAGCCAATCAGAAGCCTACGCGCGCCAAATCGGTCATAGAATGACCCAACGATGAGCTGCAGGGGGCCGTAGACGATGTAGTAAAGCCCGCAAGCAAAACCAATGGTTGCCGCGTTGGCGTTAAAAGCTGCGTGCAGGTCATTTCCCATCGCGCTAGGGATTACTCGGACGAAGTACTCATAAAGATAAAAAACCGCCGCACAGATCCACGCTCCCCAGGCCACGCGGCGGACCTTCGAGGTCCCCTTGAGTGATTCCAAATCTTCCATTGCCATATCGTTCCAGATTGCTTCGGCGAAGGAAAAATTCGTCAATGAAAAATCCCGATCACAGGATTCATGGGTTCTTCCTACGCGAATTGGGCCAATGACATCAATGGGTTTTGAGTGGCCAATACCGGAAGCATCAACGCTTGTAAAAGTTGGGTAAACAGCGGCGCATTTTGCCGAACGAATGCCGCTTGTACCTCCTGCGGTAGTTCTATAAGTGTCTGCCATGCGTATTTACAAAGTTCCGGATCTTGCATCGCCGTGCGCAGTAAACCAAAAAGCAACACCGAAAGATAGTGCCCGTGGATGGAATTGCGCAATTCACTAGCTAGGCCCCTTGCTTCATCTGCAGGATCTGTAACATAGACCTGCGCACCTTCGAAGAGCTCCGTTGGAAAAATACCGCCCGTTTCTGGGTTATCCAACTGCCGTGAAAGCACGTCGTTGGATACGCTGAGTACCTGTATGTGTTCCTTGGCAAAATCGCGCCATCCATCCGGTAAAAATCGTACGTGATGCGGAGAAAGAAATGCCGGATTGAAAACCACAGCTGGGACAAAATTGCGTGCTCCTGCAAAAATGCCGATACCACCGCCCATGGAGTAACCGGAGAGTTGTAAATTTTCCGGGCCAAAAATTTCAACACAGCCGCGGACAAACATGTCGCCCAGGGCATAAACCTCAGGCACCAATCCAACGCCCTGTTGGAGATCCGCCACCCAATTAACCCAGGACCCGCGCTCCCAGAAACCGTCACTGGCTGTGTCACGAATGTGCAAACAGATTTTTTCTGTGTCCTTGTCATAGATCATTGCAACGGCGAAATGAGTTCGGGGGTTGAGAAGGATATGGCTGTCTTTATACGCAACAAATCCCCGTTGGCGCAGAAGTGCCGCAAATTCGTTCAGCTTTCTTTGCGTTTCCGCGCGATTTTCGACGGCACACTGCTCGGGAAGCTTTAGCTGCAACTCATTTTGCTCCAAGTCGCCTGGGATGGGCAAGGTTTCAGACACTACGAAATTGAAAGTTCTTAGCGGTTGGGCAATCGAACGGAATTCAGCGCAGATAATTTGCAACTGGTTAGAACACAGGCGTATATATTCTATTAGCATTTCCCTGCCTGCGGGCGTGGCAAGGAGCATTGCTGCGGGATGTGTTACCACCCCGTCCCCCCTTGAACCTTTTCCGACCACGCGAGTTGCTATTAACTCCAGCATTGTTACAGTTGATTGAAATACATTCCAAACCTCGCGGGCGACGGAATCGGTTTTCGCAGGATTCCTCCAATGCGCAAGTAGGGGTTCATGTGGTTGATTTAATTCTGCATTATCCATATCTCCATGCTACTAAACGAGGATAAAAGTCAAGAGAAATGCAGCGTAATATGCTTGGCGCGAACAATTAATACCGCATAGTCATTCTAGATGAATTTTAAGCCCGAAATCGCAGCCAACTTATGTGATTATCGGCAAAACGCTGTCAATAAATCTTCTTAGCCACGCTTTCGTCCAATTCACTTTGAGTCGCAGAAAGGACTTGAAATCCTTTCTGCGACTCAAAGTGAATTGGATGAATACGGTCAGAACAGCCGCAAGTGGTAACTGCGGCGGCCGCCCAGTTTTTTGCCAAAAAATAAGCGAATTTTCCTTGCAATAGCTGGAAATTGCTATGTACAGAGACTTTATGGCTAGTTTGCTGAATACTATTCTGGACAACTAGCCACGGCCACTGGTTTTATAATTCAGAGTTTTGCAATTCGCATGGTTCTAATTTTTCCTAAGCCGCATCTAAAATATCATGCCGATGTAAGCCTTTGTCTGCCATACTCCACTGCTAACGCTGCAAAGGTTGGGGCGTTAAGGACTTATTTGACGACACTCTCTAACATAATTTCGCAAGACACGCTTAAAAATCTTGCAACATGCGCCATGAAAACGTAAAATAACGCCAGTATGAGTTTTCAGCCGGTGTCGCACCACACGCAGGTTATAATTCCTCAAGTTACTTTAGCCAAAATTAACGAAAATCGGAAAGAGGCATCGGCAGGGGTGTACATAAGCGAAACGACACTTCTTTATTTCATAAAAAGCGACACAGAAATTAACATTTATAATGCAAGAATTGATGCTGCTGAACGGCTAAAAGGAAATGATGCACGGGTGTTTAAGATTGATCCATCTTCCGTGGCCGACAAGAATGCAGTAGCTTGCGCTGATTTACAGCACATATTCACTAACGTATTCAACATCCCAGATGAAATCGCAAAAAAAATGTCGCTCTCTGATTTTGCGCGAACGCGCTTTCTTACCTGTAGAGATGGAATGATGCGCGATCTTACCATGGATGAATTGCAAACAGCATTGAACGGTAATGAAAATTCCATTCAAATTGATGCCATAACATTTCCCGTAAGTGGAATCTTTTACGGGGCAATTGCCAGCGGAGAACATGCTAAACCACTCTTAAAATTTATGCGCAAAGAAGGATATACGGCAAAGGATTTTGAAATCTACACCCCCATGGGAAAAATTAAATTAGGAAATGAGACCTTTAAACCTATTCTTCAGAGATTTCTAGAAAAATTTTCTGCCTTTTTTTTCACTGCTTCTGGCGCCATTGGCAGTGCACTGGTTGCACAGATTATTAGTGCGTCTGTGGCTGCCGGAGTCCTCACCTTCGCCTGTCCGCCGCTTCTCATCACGCTCCTTTGCATCACAATCGGATTGATTCTCATCGGGGCCATACTCCTCTTTGTTGCGTCACGAATTGAGCATACCGTAAGCCTTCCGCAACAACCAAAACAACAGCCGTTGGCTTAGGGCCCGTCCATTTGTGGTTGATCGTTGCGGCATTCGCGGCAGATTATGGAGGAAATGGATTACTGGAATTTTTCGTTAGACATTTTACTTGGCTACTTCCTTGGAGCCATCCCATCTGCGGTCATAATTTCCAGATGCTACGGCGCGGACATATTGGCTAGTGGGAGTTGTAATCCAGGTGCAACCAATGTGCGGCGCGTTGTGGGAAGAAGGGCGGGGAGGATTGTCTTCCTTTGCGATGTGCTGAAGGGTTTCCTAGCGGTCCGTGGGGCAATTTATTTAGCTCCAGAAAATCCCCAATTAGCTGTGATTGCTGGACTTATAGGCGCATTTCTGGGGCATAATTTTTCCGCTTTTATTAAATTTCGCGGTGGTAAAGGAATTGCCGTGCTCATAGGAGGAATGGGGGCAGCCATGGCCAATGTTTTGTCCGTCGGGTTGCTGACTTGGAGTGTCGTATTTTGGGTTACCCGTTATGTCTCTTTGGCCTCCGTTTGCTTCTGTGCCATACTCCCACTCTGCTCTTATCTCTTTGGTTATGACCAATATACAAATATGGCCGTCCTTCTTTTGAGCACTTTTGCCATCGTACGTCATATCCCGAATATCCGCCGTTTGCTGGCAGGGACCGAATACCGCTTTACTCGCCCGGAAAATCGTCCATAATCAGCACAGATTTGTGGACGACTCTCCGATTGCCCAGCTACTCAGCGACTTGGTGCGAGCCGCGATCGAGCGGGGGGCGTCGGATGTGCATCTGGAGCCCCAGGAAAAAACTTGGCGCGTACGTTTTCGCGTGGACGGTAAGTTGGTTGTTATACGCACATTTGCCCAGGAACTGCTTCCACCTATGCTATCTCGGTTGAAAATTGTTTCCCTACTCCCATTGGATGAGCATCGGCGACCAATGGAAGGCAAATGGCTATTTCAGTTTGACGACCAGACCACCTATGATATCCGCATCTCAATCATCCCGTTTTTGTATGGCGAAGGGGCGGTTTTGCGCATTTTGAAGCTGCTTGGAACACAACCAAATTTATGCAACTTGGGATTCGCAGATGATGCCATTTGCCAGTCTATTCACCGAACTATTGGGGAACGCAGCGGATTATTTCTAGTTGTCGGCCCGACGGGATGCGGCAAATCAACCACCATTTATACTTTGCTGCAAATGTTGAATGATGGCTCGCGAAAGATCATCACCGTGGAAGACCCGGTGGAATACGCGGCAAAGGGGATTTGCCAGGTCAACGTCGCGGCTAATCAGGGCCTTTCCTTTGCCAGTGCCCTGCGAGCCATTCTCCGCCAGGCACCCAATGTACTGTTTATCGGTGAAATCCGGGATCCAGAAACGGCGGCCATCGCCATCCAAGCGGCACTGACGGGACATTTTGTCTTTAGCACGCTCCATGCCGATGGTGTTGCTGGCGCGGTCGATCGACTGGAAAATCTTGAAATTTCAAAATACCTCATCGGGATCACCTTACGCGGAATTCTGGCCCAACGGCTTGTCCGCTGCCTATGCCCTCACTGTCGGCGCGAATGTCGTCTGTCCCCGGCGATGGCCAAGCGGCTCGCATTGAATAAAACTGCCCGCGTTTTTCAGTCCGTCGGATGCGAAAAGTGTCACCAAACGGGTTATGATGGTCGGACAGCACAGTACGAATGGGCACCCCTGACCCTGGGTAATATGCAAGCGGAACGGCTGCGGGACCACATCAATGACCAGCGTATGGCAACCTTTGCCGGTTCCGCACGTCAGTTGCTCCTGAATGGTCAAATTTCTGTCGATGATACCCTTGGCGAAGGCGTGACTAATCTTTATCGATAATCCCATGGCGGAGAGGATGGGATTCGAACCCATGGTACCTTGCGGTACACGGCATTTCCAGTGCCGCACGATCGGCCACTCTGTCACCTCTCCAGCGTGGGAATCACCTGAAAAACGCCATGTTTCGTCAAGGGAATAGTGCCAGATGAAAATTACCTGCCCCAAAAGCCTTGTAAAAACGGAAAAATTCTTGTCATCTGTTTCCAAGCGCTATGACGAACCGTTGGGCCGCCGTGGTCTTTGCCATATCCATGGCCGTATTTGGGTGTTTTTTCATCTATCCCCTTTTCGCTACGGTGAAAGGGGGGTTTTCCAATGGTGATGGCAGTTTTACGGGCACCTATTTCCGGGAGGCGTTTATCAATCCCATTTACCTGCAATCTTTGCTCAACTCCTTGGCCATCGCCTTCCTCACAACCATTAGCGCGTTGGCGCTGGCGTTGCCGTTATCCTTTTTTTCCTGCCGCTATGAATTCCCCCTGAAAAAAACTCTTACTGCGCTGGTTCTCGTCCCAATGATCCTGCCACCGTTTGTCGGCGCCATCGGAATTACGAAAATTTTTGGGCTGCACGGAATACTCAACGCCCTTCTAATTAAGTTCGGCCTGCTTGAAAACGGTTCCGCCATTGATTGGTTGGGAAAATACAAATTCGGCAGTATCGTTTTCTTCGAGGCGCTAAACCTTTATCCCATACTTTTTCTTAATATTTCTGCGGCGTTGGCCAATGTGGACCCGTCCATGGAGGAAGCGGCCGCAAGCCTGGGCTGTACGGGCGTAAGGCGGTTTTTCAAAATTACCCTGCCGTTGACCCAGTCTGGTGTCTTCGCTGGGCTGACTATCGTTTTCATCTGGTCCTTCACGGAGTTGGGCACGCCGCTGGTCTTCAACTATGATCGCGTCCTGCCAGCACAGATTTTCGGTATGTTGAAGGAATTGGGCAGTAATCCATTTCCCTATGCCCTAGCTTCGGTGGTACTTCTCCTATCAGCGGCATCCTATTTATTGGGGAAGAAGGTTTGGGGCCAGGAAGGTACGCCCATGCTCGCAAAGGCTACGCATGGAAGCACTTTTCGAACGCTGGGCGTAGGGCGGAAGATTTTCTGTTCCACCTTTTTTGCTATTGTGGTCACACTCTCCGTGCTACCACATGTGGTCGTCATTATCCTCTCCTTCACAAAAGATTGGTTTGGATCCCTTTTCCCAACAGCCCTAACCCTGAAAAATTTTTCCGCGGCCCTTGGCCACCCTCTGGCGGTTTCTGCCATTAAAAATAGTCTTACCTACGCGGGTATGGCTACCATAGGTGCCGTCATTTTCGGCATGCTCCTGGCCCTGGTTATTGCCCGCAGTAAGTTTCCTGGGAGAAGTTTATTGGATACCCTTTCTATGCTTCCTCTGGCCGTCCCGGGGATCATTATTGCCTTTGGCTATTTGGTCATTAGCCAGCGGGGCCAACCTTTAGCCCGGTTGAATCCCATCGAAAATCCAACGCTACTCCTGACCGTCGCTTATGGCATTCGCAAATTGCCTTTCATGGTTCGCGCTGCTGTGGCTGGGCTGCAACAAACTAGCGTAACTTATGAGGAGGCCGCCGCAGGCCTGGGAAGTAAACCGTTCAACACCTACTGTAGAATAACCGTTCCGCTGATCTTTGGCAACCTCATCGCCGGGGCCATATTGGTTTTCTCCCAAATCATGTTAGAGGTATCCGATTCTCTCATTATTGCGCAGAAACAGCAATTCTATCCCATTACAAAGGCAATTTATGAATTACTCAATCTGCTAGGTGATGGGCCCTATCTTGCCTGCGCCATGGGCGTTTGGTGCATGCTATTTCTAGCAATCACCATTTTCGGCGCCTCCGCGCTCATGGGGAAAAAAATGGGTACTATCTTCCGTGCCTGAGATTTTTTGTAACCGTATGGTTAACTAGTTTTCGACCTCGACGGAAAAAGTCTCCCACAAGCTTGACTGTGACGCGAGCCAAGCGTTGAAAAACATTTATGAAAGGTCATCCAACGCTGGTGGAAGTATCTAAAGGCATTTGCGGATTTTGCGAGAAAAATTCATTGGAATTTCCTCCCACGAGTGGGCGCCCATCGATATTGTCTTTTGCGCAGTTTCTTACGCTGAAGATTTTCTGGGAACTCTCTCGAGTACAGGATTTTAAGACATTTTATCATGGGCCGCGGCCAAAGCGGTAATCGGGGTAGCTATGGTGGCCATAAATCTGGGTTTTTAGACTTTTTTCATCGGGGTTAATAAATATTTTTCTGCTACTTGCTTTGCCACTGCAAAAATCCCCCATCGATGGTCTACTCGCGCCTGTGGTTGGTCACGCCGTTTCTGGCTATGAATACCGCACTCGGCGAGAGGACCGAAAGACGAGTCGAAATCCGCGATGTTTTCACAAGTTTTAGAAATCTGTCAAAGAACTGCATTCTCAGATAAGGATTATCGATGGGAAGTCAAGGCGAAATATGCCTAGGGGGGAGAATTTTTCAAAAATTTACACTTCCCAAGGGCTGGGCCCGCTATTCATCTACTTTGCGGCAAACAAAAAAACCGGCCTTTTGGGCCGGCTTTAAACTCCATCCTGGCAACAACCTACTCTCACACCGCAGCGGGGCGGCACTACCATCGGCGTTTGAGGGCTTGACGAACGTGTTCGGAATGGGAACGTGTATTTCCCCTCACCCATGGTCACCAGAAAAATTCTGCCCTTCCGGAAACCGGAAGGAAATTGTTTTTCGCATCTTTTTCAATGCAAGTAATGCGCAACTTCTGACAAAAGCGTTCTCAAATAAAAACGGACGATTAAGTCATTCGAGTCATTAGTATGGGTTAGCTCAACGCATCGCTACGCTTACACACCCCACCTATCAACCTGGTGGTCTACCAGGACTCTTAATTGGGACCCGAAGGCCCCGGGAGATCTCATCTCGGGAGTAGCTTGGCGCTTAGATGCTTTCAGCGCTTATCTATTCCAAGCATAGCTACCCGGCGCTACCACTGACATGATAACCGGAACACCAGAGGCTTGTCATTTTCGGTCCTCTCGTACTAGAAAATGAATCCCACAAATCTCCTGCGCCCACAGCGGATAGAGGACCGAACTGTCTCACGACGTTCTGAACCCAGCTCGCGTAACACTTTAATTGGCGAACAGCCAAACCCTTGGGACCTTCTCCAGCCCCAGGATGTGTTGAGCCGACATCGAGGTGCCAAACAGCGCCGTCGCTATGAACGCTTGGGCGCTATCAG
>JAITCU010000020.1 GCA_031282835.1 Puniceicoccales bacterium | reverse complement strand
ATTAAAGCGATTTGTCGGAGACAATTTTTCACGCTTTCGCGCCTGGGGAGCGGTTCGGGCGACTATTGCGATCGGCATACTAATGTTAAATCTAGGAATTTGAGTTTTGCAACTCGCATCAGACTCCTAAATCCAACGTCGGCATACTGATTGCAACAATTGCATAAACCGTTTCGCACTTATGCGCACAGGTTAGCGAACCGCAATGCAGCCAGTTTGAGGAATGCCTAAATTTTTTCAATCGCGATTCCAAGGCGGCTTTGCAACAGCCTTTTCTTGTAATGGCGATCGATAGTTATGGACAAGGCCTTAGGGCTAATTGGTGCAATGCTATTGCACGCAACTAACCATCGCCAAGCCTTTTCCAAACTTCGCAGCTTGCACTTAATACTTCTGTCAAAGATCAAATGCCACTTTTCATTACCTGATTAGGTAATAAGAAGCAGCAGAAAATTCTCGCCGTAGCGCCATTAAATACATGTCAAAATAAAGCAAAAGAGCGCTATCTCCGCCGCTCTGCCATTTCCCGGGAATAACAACCGCAATGCCCGCGATGTATATCTAATGCTGCCGAAGGCCCCCAAAGGGGACTCCGGTGAAAACTTTCCCGAATACGGGATTTGTAAGATGCACCTCGCGAACCTTCCTAAGGTTTTTATAGAGCAAGTCAAACAGATTTTACGAAAAAAACTCATGCCGCATTGAAAAAGTCTAAAAATCCAAGTTTACGGCTACGACATCTCCCGCAATTACCGCTTTAACAGCGGCTCGGATGGAAACTCTTGAAAACCCTTGCTGGTTAGACTTTTTACTCGGCCACAGCCGCACGTTTGCAAAACTGAAGCTTTACGGTTCGCATGTCCTATGGGGCTGACGCCCGTTTTTTTATTCCCATCGGGTGTGACCGAACGTAAGAGATGGGTGTGAAAAGTTCAAAATTCATTGTGGCCATCCTCTTCATTGCCGGAAACGCAATCGGCGCAGGCGTGTTGGGGCTACCGCTGGTTTTGAGCAAAGCAGGTTTTGCGGCATCGGCGATGGCTTGCTTGATACTTTATGCCCTCGCCATGGGCGCTGGATCAATGTTTGCTGGGCTTTTTTGCGAGAATCATCAACGGGATTTGCCCACATTTTTTTCCCGAGAATTGGGGCAATGGGGATCGGGCGTCTTTTTAATCGCTTTTCTTAGTTTATTCTTTTGCTTGTTGGTTGCCTATTGGGCGGGCCTGCAGTCAATTTTTAGGCTCGTTACAAATTCCCCGTGGCTTCTTTTTTTCACAGCCCTTATTGCAATTTTCCTGCAGTTATTGGGAGCAGCATTTCTGAGTGGCACCGTCAGCGTCTTAACCGTTGGTCTAATCATCACATTTTTCGCGTTGACCTTTCTGACTTTTACCCATAAAAGTGGGAACTTTTTAGCAACTGGAGATGGATGGGTGGCCACGCGGGCGTTGCCCATTTTGTTTTGCAGCTACGGCTTTCAGGGTGCCATTCCCATTGTCTGTCGGCAACTGGATTTTGACCGGAAGCGTGTAAGTCGCGCCATTCTCTATGGGACACTATTTCCGTTAATTTTCAATATACTGGTGTTATTTATTTCCTTTGGCGCACTGTCTGCGGATGAGCTCCTCAGGGGGGCCGCAGAGGGAATGCCAGTCTTTTTGCTGTTTAAAGAAAAATTTTCCTCCTCGCTCTTCACCGGTTTGGGACAGTGGTTCTCGTTTTTTGCCATCGGAAGTTCCCTCCTCGGTGTCACGGCTACGCTAAGCGGCGCATTGGGGGATATCTTTCATCGGCACGCCTGGTATAAAAGAGCGGAGGCGATTTTGGTTATCGTTCTTCCCATGGCCATCGCCACCTGTTGGGCACATATTTTCGTTTTCGCATTGGAAATTGCGGGTGGAATTTGCCTTAATGTGATCGCGGGGATTCTCCCTTCGTTGGCTGCAATTAAAAGGAAACGGGTTGGGGTATGGCCGTGGATTTTCCTTTGTGCATTCCTTTATATCTTCGCCGTTGAAGTCTGCAACCTCATCTCTGTATTTATCGCTGGACATGCCTAATCCACATTGCCAGAAATGGTATTCAAATTTGTCGCAGGTCGCATCACCCTCAGTATCGCCTTCGCGGCATTGTTTTCAATTGTATATTTCGTTGTTTGTCATACTTTTGCTAGACTTTTTATTGTTATTTATTTAGTGCGCTATTTCGCTCTCATTGGATTCTCGGCCTAACCCATATTAGCAATCACAGCTATTACACGGAATACGTTACCAAACTTGAGTAAGAGAATCAATTGGGATCCGGCGACGAATCTGCACGTCGCGATATATTCAGAAGTGCCGCGGGACATCGGACATGCTTTCCTTCGGAACTGTGCCTATGAGTCTTGCGGCTCATCTGGTATTGGTTTTTTGTAGGAACTGGCGGCGCGCGGAGTTTCGTCAACCAGATTACGTGGGAAAACAAAGCCACGCTCGGCAAGTTTATCGATCAACTCGTTGTATTGTTTGACGAGGCGAACTGCCTCCCCTGGAACAATTTTTCTAGGCATAAATTTTTCAATTTTCGGATCCCAATACTCCCACAAATGCACACCATCTAAACACCCACAAATCTCCCCCCCCCAAAAAAACCGTCTCGATTTCCACTGTGGGTATTGCGATTCTATGGAATCGCGCCAGCGCATATATTCTTTTTCTTGTTCCTTCTACCCCGATGGAAAAAGTCCCTCATAGGCTTGACTATGAGGGACTTTTTCCATCGGGGTTGCATAAAGTGTGGATTCCCAACGGCGACATTGTCCGCGCCAAACCGCCAAATGTCGCGAGTCCACGCCAAATCATCGTAGCCTGGCGTATGAGAACGGATTTCATCAAGAACTTCCAAGGGAATCTCGCCATTTTGCCATCCTGCAAAAATGTTTTCGATAATTAATGGAAATACACGAAATTTAGTCTGCGCGCTATATGCGCAAATAATTTTTGCAAAACTCTCCTGGTCCAATATCCGTCTAAGAAAACTAACAACACGGCCGATGCCGGCAGAACTCATAACATCACACCAATGAACAACTTCTGCCGTAAAAAATTTCTCTACCACACTTAGATCCGCAGTTTCGAATAACTGACTATGGGCCATAAAACTATGTAACATATCCTCACGAGTGCGCGCATCGAAGCCGGTTAGGTATGCAAGCGCGCGTGATCCACAAAGCATTATAAGCATATGTGCCACACACTTGCCGGGGTTCTCCATTTTCAGCAATATCTCTTGGCCCGCCTTGTCACCTATGGCCATTAAATACCAACAAACTATTGCGGCCCCATTTGATTGGTTATTGTATACCATGCAAAATGCAGCGGCCACCACTTCCGGGGGTAAACTTTTTATTTTTTCCAAAACAGAACTCTGCCATTCGGATTTTTGACGATTTTTATCGACTTCGTTCAGAATTTGTTGGGATATTTTTTCCGATTCTTCATGGTACGGCTCAATTTTTCTCTTGTAACCGATGTAACGCACATAGCGTCCGTATGCATCATATTTTCCTGTTGTAAATGGCCTATAAAGCTCATCGGGGCATTGACTTAAAACACATGTCTTTTCAAGGTCCGTGAGATATGGCAATCCAAGCAGTAAAGTTATGACAGCACTCGTATGGAACTCATTGATGAGCGAGCAAACAAAATTAAGTAGCACTCGCCTATCCGGATATGGAAACTGGCGATCTTTGAAGCGAGAATATTCAAGAAGACGCAAGACAGCATCTCCATGCTTGTTATTCATCCATGTGACCAAGACACACCAATAGAAAGAATTCTCAAAAGATACTCGTGATTGACTAAGTTGGATCCAAGTCATGGATTCAGTGTCGGTACTTCGCATGCTATTACCATATTCGGTTTCGATAGTTTCTGTGAGCTCGGCGCAGATATCATATGCGCTATTTCCATTAAGGCATCTAACTAACTTGAGAGCGGTCTCTTCCGCCGTTTTCCTGATCCCGGGCTCAATTAGCTCGGGCCAAGTATCATCCAGAGAACGCGTTTTCCAGGTGCGGAGCTCCGCACCATATCCTGCCGGGGCGTCGAACGGTTTAACCACACCAGGGGCCAGGGGCACGGATGGACACGGGTTATGGGGTTTATCGGGCGGTGTCGGACGACCGGGATCTGGCCGCACACCTAGTCCCTCAGGTGGTGATGATTTATCATCGGGCAGCGGCTCATCATTCGCCGCCAATTCATCAGTGCGCGGTAAATCGTCATTCGGTAGCGATTCCGCAGTGGCCTGCTGGTGAGGACTAGCCGCATCCGCAGAGCCACGTTTTGGGACGTTTTCTATCGCTGGTGTGAAAATGAAATAGCGCCAAATGAGCCACGCCGCACAGGATATGCAAACCGAACACGAAGCGACAAAAACGGGAAGTAGGGCCGGAGATGCAAACAAAAATGGCGCAGGAAGGACACTCGCGCCAAAGCACAAAAGCCCAGTCGCGACCCCGGCCACGAAACCCACGCCACTAGCGACAAAAACCGCTGCCTCATGATTTAACAAAAAAGATACGGCCCAATTGCCACCAGCGACATCACACACGATGCGAACTATCATGCGGGAGATCCTTCCCTTGTCAATTTTTTTGCTATTTAAGTGCTCTGTTCCCGCGAAGAAGCTTCAATGTCTGGCGGTGATTTTTCCAAATGTTAAAATCGCAATAACCGCAAGTACGAGCACGGGAATCCAAGCCAGCAAATCGACGCGTAGGTCAAGATTGGTCTGCCCCCAAGAAATTACGACAGTCGAAAAATAGTAGCTTAAGACCAGCGCAAGAGCAATTAAAGTCCCAACGGAATTCTCCGCATGTTTTGTGCGAATGCCCAGAGGAATGGCAATAACTGTGAGTATAAATATAGCTACTGCCGAAGCAATGCGCTGCTGAAGGACGTAGTTGGCAGCAATGAACATCCGGCGTCTTTCGCGGGAAAATTCTGGACCCGAATAATCGTCCGGACTTTTCCGCAGGACAGAAAGCAATTCGAATAAGTCGTAGTGCTTTAGCGGTTTGATCCAACCCGTTTCCCTGGAAGAAACTTTATTGGGAAGGTTCAGGATGAGATCGCGAAAATAGATCGGCGGCAACGGAACAAGTTCGTTTTTTCCATAATACTCAAGCGTGCCATGGCGAAGTTTAACTAGCAGTCCGTCAGCATTTGGGAAAAATTTTCCATCGGCGGCTCGCAAAAAAGAACTCACCCGTCCGTGGCCGTCCAATCCCCAGATGTGAATTTCTGCGGCCAGAATGTCCACATGGCCGTTAATGAATAAAACATACCCAGGGAAATCTTTGATAAAATAATTCGGGCGGATGAATCGCATGGGATCCTGAAAAACCAACTCACGCAGACTTTTGCGGTAAAAGTGGATCGCCCGTGGCGCATAGAGCAAATTTACGGCCAATACGAAAAATGAAGCCAAAAATCCCAATAGGAGAATCGGGGTAACCGCACGTGCCATGGAGACTCCAGAGGTCCGTAGGGTCAGGAATTCATTCCGCATGGACATACGGCCAACGGTGGTTAAAATTCCAGCAACTAACCCCAGTGGAAGGGCGTAGGCAGCCACCGACGGGATGAGCACCAGGAGTGTTTTTAGAAGAAAAATAAAAGTCACTTGCTCATTCGCAATAAGCCGCAACAGATCTCTGGTTGCATTTCCGATAAGGAGAATGCCCACAAAAAACACACAGGCGAGAACACACGCCTGAAGCGTCTGCAAGAAGATATGACGCTGAAAGAGCATTTTACGCGGACTAGGCAGGCGAATCCGGCATTTGGCTGCGCTGCTTCCGGGCCCGTAAGTAATCTACTTCGAGCATGCCGTAAATCTTCACATCTTTGTAAGTTCCATTTTTAAAATGTCCCTCGCGCCAGCACCCCTCCAATTGGAATCCCAATTTTTGGGCAACGTGCTGCGAACGGATGTTCGCCACCATGTGCGTTAAATCGACGCGATGTAGTTTCAAATCTTCAAAAACATACTCAATGGACCGCCAGGCTGCTTCCGGCATATAACCCATGCCCCAGTAATCCCGGTCTAACCAATAGCCCATTTCGGTCTTATGGTGAAAGGAATCCATGGTAAGACTGAGGATGCCAATAAGTTTGTCCTGGGACTTTTCAATGATGGCCCAATAGGCGCACTGCTCGGGCTTGGCTTCAATCACATTTTTTAACCATTCACGTACCTGCTCGGGAATGATGGGATGTGTGAAAAAAAGTAAAAAATCAGTCACTGACTGCTGGCCCATGAATTCCACAATACGATCAAAATCTGAAAATTCAAGGGGGCGCAATCGCAGGCGCGGCGTTTCAAGAATCTTATGCTTCGACATACGGTAAATGCGCCAGTATGCTTGCAGAAATTATTTTGTCCGCAAGCAATTTAACGCATCGTGCCCCCTGAGCGCCTTTTAAATGTGAATGCGCTCCTTACCCAATGCGGAGGCCCGCATCAGCGTAGTTGGGATTGGTGGCGTGTGGGCGTCGGATATATTATTGTTCCCGTCCGCAAACACCCGCCCCCTGTCTCTGTTGCCATCCTGCATGTCGACAATTTGTGTTTCCGCTGGTATTTCCATCGTTCTATTTCCGTTCCCCTTCCGTTCTTCAGCGGTTGGGGGCCGATTTGCAGGCGTTGCACTTACTGACATATTTTCCTCCTTTGGACTTCCGACAGAAGCATGTGGGAAAATTCCCGGGGAACAAGGATAAATAACATTTTTTTGAAAACTTTTGTTGTGGTGGAGGTGGTGGGAGTCGAACCCACGTCCTAAAAACCCACGGATGGCACATCTACGTGCATAGCCGTTATTTCACATTTGATCCCATCGGACTCTAACGGCAGATCCCCACAGAACGAGCGCAACAATCAAAGCGTGGCGGAAGCGCGCCATCCACACTCTTGCCCGCTACCAGACGCCGCATCATCTTAGCGGACCGTCAGACGACACGACGGGTTGCCATCTCCGGCAACCTCCCCGATCAAGCAGCTACACGAGCCTTACGGCCGAACAACCCCTTAACCAGCTTTCCTTTTTTGTTTTTGCCATTTCATGACATCGAGCGGGTTGTTAACGGAGCAACCACCCATCTCCGACACGCCGAACCATCCTACTTTTTTCAGTCGAAACCATGACACCCCCAGCTAAGTTTTCGTTGTCTCGCATTTTCGCTTTGACAGGGAGACAGCACGAAACTACCCATCGAAGGTCAAGTCAAAAATGGATTTCCGTAGCACCGTTTCTTCCCTGGATTTTCCATTTGGCGCAGAACATCGCGTCGAGCCCCCAGAAGGGGACGGGGATATCCGTTCTCTTATCGATATTATCTTGTTGGTCATGCGCCGTAGCCAATTTTCGTTGGCGCTCAGCGAATCTCTGACGGGTGGCATGTTAAGCAGTGTGATCGTTGGCCAGCACGGGGCATCCGCCGTTTTCAGGGGCGCAGACGTGGTCTATTCGCTGCCTGCCCACGAGGATGTTCTCGGAATTCCTGGCGCTTATGTGCGCAACTATGGAATAGAGAGTGCCGAAATCGCCGCTGCAGCGGCCAAGAGCGTATGGGAGAGATTTTCTTCAACGCATGCTGTTGCCGTATCTGGCTTTGCAAGCCAATGGGATGGCGTTCTCGCGGCAGATGTTGGCGTCGCTTGGATGGCCTTTCAAACCCCGAGGAAGACGCATGTGCAACGTGTCGACTTTTCCATGTTTCGGGGGCAAAAAAACCTCATCCGCGAAAAAGCCTGCTACGCGGCAGCAAAAATACTTCTTCAGCTTCTCTTCGAGGAAGCGGGGAAGTGATGCGCGTAGCTTCATTTTCCAATACAAAACCGGTCAAATATTTGATCCAGAATGTCTTCCGTTGTGTCCCGGCCTAGAAATTCTCCCAAAAACTTGAGCGCGAGATTCAGTTCGGCAGACACAAGTTCCAAGGCTGGTTCCTTCTGAAGTAGTAACTGCCTCGCCATCTTTACTCCATTAATTGCCCCACGCAGGCATTCACCTTGGCGCAAGTTTACAACGCAGGGCAAATCATCCCGTACGATCCGATTGGTTTCCAGTTCTTGGCAAATATAGTTCCTAAGCTCCGCGGTATCCTTTGGATTTATAGCGGAAATGGGGACCCTTTTCCAGGGTAATGGCACATCCGCCCCATCAGCAAGAACCGAAAGATCTCGCTTATTAAGGAGGATAAGCCCCTTTTTTTCCCCGAGAACTTCCCAGTCTGAATGGTCCAGGTTTGGAAGCGCCTGGGAACAATCGAATACAAGTAGCACAAAGTCCGCGGCTTCTAATTTTTCCCTACTGCGCCGCATTCCCTGTTGCTCCAGGCCGTCCGCCGCTGAGCGCAATCCGGCGGTATCCACAATGCGCAGGTTCCAATTGCCGACCGTGATGGACTCTTCTAAAAAATCCCGCGTGGTTCCGGGGATGGGGCTCACCAGAGCTCGTTCCTGGCCCAAAAGCCCGTTGAGCAGGCTACTCTTTCCCGCGTTTGGAGGTCCAACGATCACCGTTCGCACACCCATTTCCGACACGGAGCGATATCGGCCAGTGGATTCCAACGAAAAAAGTCGCCCCAGCAGCGCATCCAAATTCGCCTGTGCGTGACATCCGGCCAACGAAAAAGGTGTCTCCTCGGGAAAATCAAGGGCTGCCTCCAAATGGGCTAAAACCTGAACGAGGCTCCCAAAAATGTCATCAACTTCCCGTCCGAGGAACCCAGCCAACTGATTGTGAGCAATGCGCAATGCCGCTTCACTTTGGCAATGAATTACGTCTGCGACCGCCTCCGCCTGAACCAAATCTATTTTGCCATTAAGAAATGACACTCGAGTAAATTCTCCCGGCTCTGCCAAACGGCACCCCCGGCAACATAGGTCTTCCAGAATTTTCTGGATGATAAGCGGATTCCCGTGGCAGGAAATTTCCAACATATCCTGCCCCGTGTAGGATTTGGGCGCTTGGTAATAGACCAAAACCACGCGGTCCAAAACGCACCCATCGAGGGCCGCATAAACCCTCGTGTAGGTCCTGCGTGGCTCTGGTGCCAGTGAAAAAATTGATTCACAGCACGGCAAACACAGGGGGCCGCTGCACCGGACGACGGCAACCCCGGATATCCCCCATGGGGTCGACAAAGCGACAAAGGTCGATTCTGCATCCGCCATACCACCGCGTCAGGTAACCAGACAATACCCTTCGGTCAATAACAGCTATGCCTCATGCGAAAACCGCCCGTCAAAATAACCCGTCAAAAATGCTATCATAAGGTCCGGTCTCTGTGTCCACTCCTCCTCCTGGAGGAATGCTTCAGCAAGCATCCGGATTGCAGGTGTATCTACTTCAGGGAAGTCCAACAAACACATGGTCAAAAAGGCCTGAAGTTCCTCAATTGTGCGATGCGGTGCCTCCCCCATCTCTGGGATCTTCGTACAAATGGCGCGTGCAAGCATTTCCGCATTAGGCGGAAAGTAGGCACCAGGAAATATGTGGCGCAAGCCGTCGACGACGACGAAGCCCACTCTCGCCCGGCCTCTTGGAGTTAAAAAAACGAGCGGCACACTGAATTGGTAAATGAGAGTTGAAATGCACCGCCGCAACGCCTCCATTTCGGCTGAACCTTTTAAAATGCCCTCATTGGCATAGTACTTCTTATCAGTCTTCGGGAAATCTCCGAACACGAGCCCAGCCTTTTTGTAAATATCCCATAGACATTTCCACGGCTGCACTCGCTTGGCATCAAAAAACAGCCCCGACGAACTATCACGCATTAGCGCGCTTACAGCACTTAGGTCAAAAGACCGGCCGTCTGCCAAACAAAGGAGACCCCTGTCGCTGTCATACAGGCAAAGCGGCCCGCATAGTGCGACAAAAATCGCAGCAATGGCGGCAAAATTTTCTTTTGCGTTTCCCATACTAACGCCTTCTGATAGTATTCGTTCAATTGCCGATTGATCGCTTGAGCTTACGCCGATCTTTTCCGCGAGAAGTCGTAATTCTGTCGCAGGGACACCGCTCCATGTAAAAGATCGTCTGCGAGTTTGCTGATAAAGCAACTTCATTAACTCAAACGCATTCGCGAATTCGAAATATATCGCAAGCGGCATAGGCAGCCCCATCCAGATATTCGCCCCGACAAAAGATTCGATGGCAGAATGGTATAAGGCCAAGATCGGGGAAATCGTGAGCACGCGCTTCTGCATTTGCGCGTCGATAGCCGCACGCTGCGGATCACGTTTCATGCTGTTTATATCTCCCACAAAAAAACCATTTTCATATTTCAATGGCATACAAAACCGCACATCATCTGTTGGCCAATTCGGCCGGTACACGTAATGAAGCTTCCCGCCCGGCGAGGCAACTTTCTGCATCGGAACGTGAGCCAAAAATTCTAACCGCATAACCAGGTAGCCCAATGGCCCCGCAAGCAAACTATTGGCCGGGGCTATAGCGTGGTGGAAGCAAAAAAGACCCTTGAACGCCTGAAGCAAGCGTACGGCCGGCAGCGGCAACACGACGCATCCCGGATTTAGTCCGAGGCATAAACTCAGCCGGAGCCAATCGTACGGACGGACTAACCCGGCGCGTGCGACAACCAAGACGCCAAACCCACTTATCGTCTCAAATTCATCGTTTTCATCGGGATTGCGCAAACGTCCGATATACCCATTCGAAAAATCCGGAAAAGCCTTCCAATCTACCTCCATGTCAAACTCCTCCTGGGGATGCGCCAAATCCGGAACGAGCTCATCGGCACCATACATGGCAATCATGAACGCAAAACGTGCGCACAGCATTTGTACCTTGCATATTATATTCGGAGCAGGATGCGGCTCCATTGCAAAATTCATGTAGCGATAAACGGCCAACACCCCCCAATAGCTCATCACAAGCGTATCCAGGCCCTGCACCAAAATCAAGCGGGTCGTCCGGCAGTCGCAGGCCTCGAACACCTCAGCTGTCCACATTATCTGTCCCGCCTCAAGCCACCATGTCGCATCCCGCCAATGGAGCGTCCCTTCGTTTTCAAGTCCCCACAAAACGGGCAGGTACCTTGGAGGCATCGAAGGCTCAACATGTTGTCCCGTCCTGCAAAAATTATCCCACTGAGAAATGTGGCCTTCGATCTGCCCCATGTCTGTACTAAACACCGACTCCTCCATCATGTTACTAATCAGGGCGAGGTGTATCTTCCACAGTCGATTTCGGAGCCAAAGAAATTGCGTGACCAACACCCACATCCCATCGCGTGGTAAATTCGCTGTTACTGCCGTATAATGCCCCAGCACATCTATCCAAGCTATTGGATCGTTGGCCATCCAATCAAATGGGCGGCTGCTCTCATTGAGGGCGTTGGGAAGGATCTGAGTAGCATTTAGCCCTTGAAAAGCATCGTTAATGCGCGCCGAAGCAACACCCAGGTCCGGGCGCACCGGTCCTTGAATAGAAATTCCAACTGTCATGCCCTGTGGCTATGATTAATGATTGCAATTTGCACTCTTTTTTTTAGGAAATTTTATTGGCATAAAGGCCTGACCATGCGCATTGGCCTTCTTCCGAAGGCCCAGCGTCAAATTTTACAGCCTTCGGAATTCATTCATGTGCTCCAGGATGCCCTCCCGTATGAGCGTGGCCATGTCTGGATTGGAGGCCAGAAATGCCTTCGCCGCCGCACGCCCCTGCCCAAGGGATGCGTCTGCCAGATAAAGCCAGGACCCGCGCTGGGTTAGAAGTCCGCACTCGACACCTAGGTCAATAAGGCTGCTCAGGTTTGAAATCCCTTCACCAAAAAGAATATCAAATTCACATTCGCGGAACGGTGGCGCGACTTTATTTTTGACCACCTTCAGCCGTGTGCGGTTTCCAACGACCCGACCATCAGCGTCTTTAATGGGGGACACGCGGCGTATGTCCAACCGCAGAGAGGAAAAAAATTTGAGGGCCCTCCCCCCTGGGGTGGTTTCTGGATTTCCGTAGGCAACGCCGATTTTGTCGCGAATTTGGTTTGTGAAGATGCACACGCACCGGGTCCGACTGATGGCCGCAGTTAATCGGCGCATAGCTTGGCCCATCAACCGTGCCTGCTGGCCGACGGTTGCATCACCTAGCTGGCCTTCCAATTCCCCACGGGTCACCAAGGCGGCAACGGAATCTAGAACTACAACATCCACATTCCCAGATTGAACGAGCTGCTCCACGATCTGCAGCGCCATTTCCCCGCTTTCCGGCTGCGAGATAAGGAGAGAATTCAAATCGACTCCAACTACTTTCGCATAGGCCGGATCCAAGGCATGTTCCACGTCCACGAACGCGGCAACGCCGCCTATCTTTTGCGCCGATGCCACCACGCTGAGACAGAAAGTGGTTTTTCCGGAAGACTCAGGTCCGTAGATCTCGCAGATGCGTCCGCGGGGAATTCCTCCAACGCCGAGGGCGACGTCGATGGCCATGGATCCGCTGGGAATCACATCCACGCGCATGGACGTTGCCTCTCCCAATTTCATTACCGCCCCATCGCCAAATAACTTGTTAATAGCGCGAACGGTTTGGTCTATTTTCGATGCGGCATTTTCATCGCTCATAACATAATAATAAGTGAAATTGCGCAATGTTTGCAATGAAAATGTTTCCGCTCTAAATTTCATCTGGAAATCCTTTTCGGACGAGTTGCAAACTTCCAGCGCGGCAAACACTTGGCGACGGTCAAATCAGGAAGTCTAGCCAACGAAGGTTTTCCCAAACTTTGCGCCTGCGCCGCTGCTCGAACAGTAATTACGGCAGTTATTGTGCCCATAAACCCGGGCTTAAAAACCTTTTTGATGCGCTTTGGGATTTTTTTGCAAAACCGCTTGACTTGCTTTGTAAAAATCGTAGAAAGGGTACCGAGATGCGTCTTGCAAACCCCAGATTCGGGGGAGGGTTTCGCTGAAGCTCCTTTGGGGGCCTTAGGCAGCCTTAAATATATATTGCGGACACCTCGGGCGTAGCGGTGTTATTCCCGAGGAAGAAGCAGCGTGACGGAGATGGTAAGGACGTACGCTGTGTTTCTTAGTTCGGACATCTATTTAATGGCGCCACGGCGAGGGCCTTTGTTGCTTTTTTCCGCGTGATCACGCGGGAAAAAGCGGCATTTGATCTTTGACAGAAATATTAATGCAAATTGCGAAGCTATGACCTGGAAAAGCTTGGCAGTGGTTGGTTATGTGCAGTGGCATCGTACGAATTAGCCATAGAAGCTTTATTCGTAATCATTGTTGGCCATTGCGGGGAGAGGTTGCTCCAGGGCCGCCTTGGAATTGTAGTTGGAAACATCAAGCTACTGCTCGCGAGCAGGCCTTCGGTGTAGAAACTTCGCCAATTCATCATGTTTTGAGTAAATTTTCGATGTATTCGTAAATCGTCCGAGCAACGTTTTTCGTTGCTAGGAGATAATGCAACATGTGCGAAGCCATTTCTCGCAGTTTAATTTCATCCAACGCCAGCCGCAGTAGCGCGGATTTCACCGCGTCGGTGCCAGCGAAAACCTCCATGGCTCCAGCGGCGCGAAGCGCCTCCACGATTTCGTGAAAATTGTCATAATTAGGTCCGCATACCAAGGGGACTTTGGCCGCCACCGCATCCAGTGGGGACTGGGCTCCCGCATTCGGGGGAAGTGTCTTTCCTAGAAAGGCAATATCTGCCAAGCGAATAAATTCGGAAAGTTCTCCAGTGGTATCGAGAATGCCAACTTCACAACAAAATGCCCGAGGCGCTCCCTCAGATCGCAGATGGAAGCGAAGTTCGCGTCGCTTGCAAAGTGCAGCGATCTCCCCGCGCCGCTCCACGTGCCTGGGAGCTAGAATGAGGCACCAACCCGGATCGATTTTCTTCAGTTTTGCGAACGTTTCCAGTAACAACTCCTCCTCACCGGGCCAGGTGGAACATCCGAAGAGAACGCGCGTCGGCTTTCCGTTGGACCATAGATTTGGAAGTCCCAACGAATGCAGCAGTGACATTCGCTCGGATTTTTTCAAAGGCAGTGAAGGTTGCCGGCTGCATTTCAAATTTCCAACGGCTATGACCCGTTCCGGCGAAGAGATAAATTTCCCCACGCGACCAGCGGATTCATCGTCACAGGCAAAAACAAATGAGACATGACCCCATAGCCAACGGGCGAAGGCTGGGACCCGGCAATAGCGGCGAAAGCTGCGCTCGGACATGCGGCTATTGACGATCCCAACGGGAACGTTAATTTTTCGGGCCCAATGAAGGTGCTCTGGCCAAAGCTCGCTATCCACGGAAAGTACCAGATCGGGCCGGATACATTTCCACGCGTTCCGGACAAATGGCCAAAAATCGATGGGGAAATAGATGACCCGGGCGTATGCGCCGTACAATTTTTCTGCGATTTGCCTCCCAGTCGTGGAGGTGGTGCTTATGGTAAGAAAAATATTCCTCTCCAGGCGCAATAGTTCCACTAGCGGA
Source organism: Puniceicoccales bacterium (assembly GCA_031282835.1). Classification (GTDB taxonomy): domain Bacteria; phylum Verrucomicrobiota; class Verrucomicrobiia; order Opitutales; family JAIRLM01; genus JAIRLM01. The sequence continues at coordinate 92,552 of JAITCU010000020.1, read as the reverse complement.
GCAATGGATTGCAATTCGCCCACGCTGACTCCATGGATCCAAATACGTTTTCGACGACTGCTGGCTACCATCGGAGGGTAGATTCCAAAATGCTCCTTCCAATGGGCCCAATCGCGCTTCCGCCGGCGCGTTCTCCAGAAAAAATAAGGACAAAGAAGTGTGAAAAGCGGCAAAAATAAAATGCGATAAATCCAAATCATAAAAAGCGCGCGGAACGCATAACACATTCTCACTGAATCGCAAAGACAAAAACTCAAGGCCCAACTTCTGGGCCCGCCGAATCGTGGCTAAGGCCACAAATGGTGAAGGTCGATCCCTCAAATTTTCTGTTTTTTATTGGAGCGTGTCCGCGTCAATTCGCAGATAATTTTTTGTATCTCGCCGATGGCAAAACGCATGGTGGATTCAATTTTTGTTCGCCACTCGTTGTCCAATTGAAGCCGGTGGATATGCAGTTTTCCCGACGAGGAATAGAGTATGAAGTCACACCATTTCCGGTCCGTTACCCAGGTATTGAACATGGCCTGGCGTACGTACTTGAGCGGTAATCTGCCTTTCTGTACTAGAAAATTCTCTTCCGTTGGGCACTTAATTTCGATGATTCCATCCCGGCCAACGAGTCCGTCCGGCGAACAACCGCACCAGCCAGTAAATTCGTCATCGGACAGGTAGTCAACGAACCCAACGCTGAGCACCCGTAGCCCGCGTTCCTGCACATATGCGTTTCGGGCCGTCCCCTCCATTTCAATTCCCCGCCGCATGTTGGTGTTGATGAATGGTTCCGACGGGTCGTAATACTCGGGGCTGAAGCGTGCCGTCGCCTTGTCGCAAAAAATTTGTACCGCCCGGGATCCCGCCGGTGCTATTTTGTCAAAATCCGTCCCCGTGATTTTCCCCCTCCGCACAGCAAACCACTCATCCGTGCGCTGCTTTAAATTCACGTGCACCCGCTCCGGATGCATCAGTCCAACCAATTCTTCCACTTCGCCCTCCTCCGTCGGGTGGATTTTTAAATCATAAATTTTTTTGTAAATCCAATATGCGCGAAGAAGATAAATTTCTTCTCAGCCACCTCGATTTCGCCGGGTGCATGGCGTATTTGCTTGACATATTTTGGCGAACTGGGCCATTGGGCGCAATGGAGATACTATTGAGGAACGCCGTCATTTGGGTTATTTTTCCCTTGTTACTTGGCACCTCGATTTACTTCACGTTTCGGTTGCATTTCCCGCAATTTTGCCGCATCGGCGGGGCTTTCAAAATGATCGTACGGTCTCAGACAAGTACTGGACAAATGGGCAGCTTTGCCGCCGTGGCCACCATCATCGGTGGAAACTTGGGTGCGGGAACCATCGCGGGAAGTGCCATGGCTGTTTCCATGGGCGGTGCTGGAGCGATTTTCTGGATGGTCGCTGTGGCCATTTTGGGAAGCGTAATTAAACTGGCTTCCGCAGCATTGGGTGTTTTTTACCAAGAAAAGTTTCATGACCAATGTGTTGGCGGGGCGATGATTTACATTAGAAAAGGGTTAAATTCGCCATTTTTGGGCTTTTGCTACTGCCTATGTCTCGTCGGCGCGTCTCTGACCGTTGGTAATTTGGTTCAAGTGCACGCATTTACAGCATCCTTCACCCATGCGGGGGTATTCGTCCGATTTTGGGGCGTTTTGCTCCTCATGCTTCCGGCGGTTCCCATCCTCTTCGGTGGGCTGAAACGCCTTTCCATTTTCATGTCCGCAAGTGTTCCAGTGATTGGCATTGCGTATATTGTATTTTGCATCGTTGGCATTGTTTTCCTGCGCGACAATCTTGGACCGGTCATTCGGAATATTTTTTGTGACGCCTTTTCCTGGAATGCCGCGGGCGGTGGAGCCACAGGATTTTTTTTCGCACGGACGCTGCAGGCGGGAATTTCACGCGGACTCTTCGCCACGGATATCGGCTTGGGGTTGGTCGCCATAGCCCACGGCCGGATAGAAAGAGAAAATCTCTCCATTGCTGAGCACGCCCGGAGGCAGGGCCTGATCGCCCTCATTGCCCCCATCCTGGTTGCCATTTTGTGCGCAATGACGGGAATTCTCGTCCTCTGCGCGGCTCCAAATTTAGGTTCTAACGCTACACAAATTTGCATCGACACTTTCTCCCGGGCATTTTCCGCGCCCCGCGCGGGTTACCTCATCATTCCTTTTGTGGTCTACTGTTTTGCCCTAACGACCATTACCGCTTGGGCTTGGTTTGCGGAACATGCGTTTAAAGATCCCCGCTGGATTACCGCCTTCCGCATATTTTTCATTGCCGCCATGCCCATGGGTGCCCTGGTGCATGGGACGCTGCCCTGGCAAATCGCCGATGTCTGCATTGACGGCCTGCTGCTCACAAACTTGTTTGCCCTTCTTCGCCTACGCAGCCGCGTTGCCGCGATCTATAATTACGCCCAATAAACATTAGTTTAAAACTAGTCATATAAAATCCCCCTAAATACAATGCCATAATTGAAAGGCTTGATGCTGTTACCATTCCAGGCTCCTTTGCCGGAGTAATAATTCGCTATTTGTTTTTTTTGTTAGTTAGCCTCCGTTGTTTCTCCAATCGGAAAAGTTAGCTCAGTTTTTCATCTTCTAGTGATATTTTTAAAATGGCTTTCGCAGCTGGCAGCGGGCTGGCCCGTCCTAAAGACGCGGGAAACTCTCGGGAAAACGAAAGTTTCAGTTTAGAGCCAGGTGTCAGTCCTGGGGTTGGGAATATTTGCAATTCGCAATCATCATCAAAAATATTTGCCGGATGTGCGGCGACAATGGTGGTATTTTTCATATCAAACCTTTCATGTTAGAATCCTGATTCTTAGATCATAGTGCTGGGAAATGGGCATTTGTCAATCCATTTGTAATTTCGGCGAGTTTTTGGTGAATTTTGGATGAAAAACTGCAGAGCCCCCCAGGAGGGCTGTGGTAGAGCTTAGTTATGCGACAAACGGCCCCGTCGCTTGCACGTGCGCAGCCAGATCGGCCAGAGATATGGCATTTTGAACGGAAAGGTTTCCCGATCGAATGCGGTGTAGCCCGTGGAGATGGGCGCCATAGCCGAGTTTCATACCCAGGTCTTTCGCGCGAGCGCGCATGTAGGTTTACGCGCTAAATTTATTTGAGAAGGTAGATTCATGGAAATTATGCGCGCATGAGAGAAGGTTTATTTTTGTCTGTGATTAACTATAGGCTTATGCTCTATCCTGTGCCATTTTGCCGCCAAAGTAGCCATTTTTCATACGCCTTCTTTTCGCTATAATATTCGCAGCATCCGTAGATGACGCCAATTAATGCCGCTGCGGATAGAAGAACAGTCCAATAGATTATGCTAGCCTTAAGCGTAAGAGCGTCGTCGCGTTGTAAATTTTCCCTGTGCCGTATGTACCATTTCCCTGCGTATTCAGGAGTGCAGCCCCTTGGAGGCCCCATTGATTGATATGCGCATCTAAGTGCGAACCAGAATACGCCGGCTGCGCCAAAGGGTATACTGCCCATAAACACGACCGCAGCACTTATACGAAGTCCCGCTTTTAAGCATTCGCAAAAACTTGGCTGCTGTGGTTCGTTCGTGGTTACTGGTTCAGTATGCTCCACTTCCATAGATGCGGAAATCATATTCATGATGAAGTCGCTATTGCGAATTTCGCCTATGTCAATAGTAAAGCACGGCCAATGGCTTATTTTTTGTGCGTTGGTAAGTATGCCGTGTTTGTTGATCTATTGCAATAGCGCGTTCAATGTTTGAGCGTTTTCCACGGAAAAATTCCCCGATCGGGTGCGTCTTAACGCGTGGAGATGGGCGCCACAACCGAGTTTTGTGCCCATATCTTTTGCAAGGGTGCGCACGTAGGTTCCCTTGGAGCACTCAATCTCAACTTCGAGAAGCGGGGCCTGGTAGCGAAGAAAATCAATGCGGTAAACGGTGATCGTTTGCGGCGGTGGACATGTAAAAATCCCCGTCTGTGCCCGCTTGTAGGACGGCATTCCGTTAATTTTCTTCGCGCTGAACGCGGGGGGAGTCTGCAACTGTGTGCCGAGGAATGATGGCAAAATGCGACGAATGTGCGTTTCATCGATGTGCACATGGGCTTCCCGGCGCAAGATTGGGCCTTCCCGGTCATCGCCGGCGGTCACACTGCCCAGACAAATGCGTGCGCGATAAATTTTCCTAGCTCCCATGAATTCTCCGCAACGTTTTGTTGCGTTCCCAACGAGAACGATGAGTAGGCCCGTGGCCAGGGGGTCTAAGGTTCCCCCGTGGCCGACTTTTTTGATGCCCAGCAGGCGGCGGATTCGGGCGACTACGCCGAAGGACGAAAGGCCAAGCGGCTTGTCCACGAGCAGGACGCCCTCATAACCCTTCACGCCGCGAACGAGCCCTATCAAATTCACCGACTCATGACAACGACGGCGCTTGGGAAAGCAAGTCGTGGAACTGGGCCACCGCCGATTTTCCACCCACGACCACTAGGACGTCGTTTGCCTGCAAAACCTCGTTTCCCATGGGAGAGTCAATGACCGTCCTGTTCCGTTGGATGCCGATGATGTTCACGCCGTGAGTTTGGCGCAAATTACATTGCATGAGTGTTTTGCCAACTAATTCGTGCTTTAAGGGAACGCATATTTGTTCCATTTCAAATTCCTCATTAACGAGCAGTGGATACTCCCCATCGTCATGTTCCGTTGGCGCGTCAAAGAAGTCCGACACTTGCTGCAGCGCTTCCTCTTTGCCGGCGGCGATAAGTATATCTCCGGGGAAAAGTTGCGTACTTGGATGGGGGGAAAACGCCGTGTAGCCCCCGCGACGAATGGCCACGATGGTGACGAAAAATTTTGTCCGCACGGCCAATTCGCTGATGCGCGAACCGCAACCGATGTGCCCGCGGCGAATAATGACCTCGCGCACATCTAAGGCGAGGGGAGATGTCCCTTGGAACTTTCGCAGGATATGATGCCGTTGCTTTTCCAGCTGCGATTCCAAGTCTCGATTAAACGTTGAAATGAAGTAATGTTCCACGCGGGAATTCAGAACGGTAATGCGACGCCAGAGGATGGCGGTGGAAACCACGAGCAGTACGAAAAACGCGCCAAAGGCCGAGCCATGGGGCAGGTATGGCGAAGAAACGGATAGAAACGCACCACCGAAGATAAGCAGGGTAATGGCAAAGATTGCCGATTGGAAAATGGCGTCCAGATGCGACGTCGTTTCCTGCTGGGATTGTTCCTTCGTCTTTGGCAGGGCATTATTAATCAGGGCGAGGAGCAATGTATTGACGCAGCGCACGGTCGGGGTGAGGAAAAACGACGAAATCACGGCTACCCCCGCCCAAACCGCTGGATTAATCCAATGGAGCCAGGGTCGGAGCACCTTGACCTCCCCGATGATGCCCATGGAAAAGGTACTAAGTGACAGAAAAGCTGCGAATAGGAGCAGGTTAACGAGTACGTGGAGCACTGGCCGCACGGCAATTTTCAAAATGACGCTCTTGGACATGCGGCTTTTCACAAGAACCATTAGGGCGTGATAGGTACCGCCCACTTCGAGAATTGCCTTCGGGAGTATGCGCGCGAATAATTTGTATATGCGCCCGGCGAGGGGGCTGGCAATGGAAGTGCAGATGATGGTCCCGATGGAAACGCCAACGGCAACGTCCAATAGCGCGCTCTCGACCACGCCCGCGGATATGCCCATGGATGCGATGACGAAGCTAAATTCCCCGATTTGCGACTTACTCAGCGCGGCCTTTAAGCTGTCCTCCCCATTTTGCCCACTTAGGAATAGCCCCAGAAAACAGGCAATGCCCTTGAGTAGGAAGACCAGAAGCGTGAGTGTGACAATGGCCGCCCAGCGGTGCAGGAGATTGGCCGGGTGAATCATGAGCCCGATGGAGATGAAAAAAATGGCGGAAAAGAACGTCTGAATGGGATGTGTGTGCTCCTCAACGCTGGAAGCCAGTTCGGATTTGGATAAAATGGCGCCGGCAAGGAATGCGCCGAGGGCGATGGAGAACTGGGCATGTTCCGCTAGAATACCGATGCTCAAAAGCAACGCCACGGAGACCATGGTAATTACCTCATCCGAATTGAGCCGCATGAGTTGGCGGACGAGCGATGGTGCAATCATGCGTCCGACGAAAAAAACGGCGACGACGAAGGTGCCCACGAGGAAGGTTACCTGTCCCACCGCATTCCACGCCAGGTGGCCGGTAATGGAAATGCCCGACAGGATGACCAGGAGCATGATTGCCAAAATGTCTTCAAAAACGAGCACGCCTATGGAAAGTTGCGCAAAGTTTGTTTTAAGTGCCTTCTGCTCGGCCAAAATGGGAAGGGTGATCATGGTTGAACTGATGGCTAAAAGCCCACCGAGGAAGAGTCCATTGAGCCCGCCCCAGCCTAGCAAGGGGGCCACGATCCGACCGAGCAAGATCATAAAAAATGTCTGAAAAAATAACGCAAATACTACGGAACCGAATAACTGCCGCAATTTGCTAAGATCGAATTCCAATCCGGCGTAAAACATCAGAAAGGCGATTCCCAATTCACTCAATTGACGGATAAGTCCCTGATTGTGAATGATACTTCCTCCGTCGATGGGGATGTTGAGTAGGACCCCGCCGATGATATATCCCAACAGCAGCGGTATTCTCAGTGACTTGGCGACAATGGCCGCCAAGCCCGCCATTACCAAAATAAGAGAAAAATCATGGACAAAATTGAATGATTGCACGGAAAAACGCTCCGAGTGTAAACTAAGTACTTCGCCTGTCGTGGCAACACTTTTCCATCTGGTGGGTGATTTTTCGGGACAGCGGCGGGATTCTCAAAAATATTAACTAAATTTCCATCAAATAAAAAGTTTTAATTGCCTGGGGCCTTGGTGGTGTATATTATGTCTTGTGATGAATTCGATTGGCGTGCGTAGTTGGACAGCTAGTGGCCTGGAGGCATTAGGAATAAAAAGCGATGAAATTACTCCGAGTCACAAAATTTTTCATCGCCACTTACATGGAACCAGAACGGCGAGTGTCAATTTCCATAGATTGGCCGAATCGCTTCCAGCTGGGACCATTAGTCAACTAAGAGGCGAATTTCCCGTGCTTGCATCGCAGAACCAAAGTAATGCGAAATTCCTTTTTGCTGCCATGCAAGAAAAGCTTGGCGAAGAAAACCCAGCCCCAGTACTTTATCACGACAGGGCAATTGCACACAAACCACCGAGTGGGGTCGCTAAACTTTTTTCATTGTTTACCAACGGCGCCTCGAGGGTTGCGTCAAAAACCGCACGGCCAACCCAAGGGCTCGCCAAGTCCGCCAGTAGCATTCCAACGGTGCGGACAAATTCGACGGGGGCGGCATCCACTACTTCAAGGCCGGATGCATCAAGTGCTACGGAGATACAGTCTGTGGCCACCGCCCCTCCGGATCTGTCAACCGTGGCAACCTTGGTATTTACCGAAATGAATGGTGATAAGTTCGTTTTTGACACGGGTAGTGGCACACTGGAATTAACAAGTTTATCACAATTGAACACCTGCAAAAGCCTGAAAAACTTAGCGCTCAACAACCTTCCCGCTAACGTTAAAAGCTTAGATCTTAGCGCATGTTCAAAATTAAGTAGCCTTGAATGCCGTTGGAACGACAGCCTTTCCTCGGTTAAATTGGGCAAGAGTGCGGTGATGTCCGAATTGTGCTTTCAAGGCTGTCCCAATTTGCGCGAATTTACTTCTTCTCTCGGTCGTGGGTTACGCCGTTTCGAAGGAAATGGTTGCCCCGTTTTTGAGGGCATAAAAGCTAATATACATATGCAAACGATTGTGCAGAATGTCGAAAACAAGAATAATCTCGGAGATCCGCAGGATTCCGAAAGACGCAGCATGACACAGTTCAGTGGGGTAAGCGCTCAAATAAAGTTCAATGATGGGGATGGAACGACCACGTTCAGCGCCCCAGAGCCCAAAAAAGGATTCTTCGGCCGGTTGTTTGGAAGGAAATAATTGAAGCATTGACAGAAAATGGCTGCAAGTGGATATGCTTGCCTTGCGCGTGTTGGGAGAAGATTTCGAAATCATAGACGCAGGGCGCATCTCCGAAAAACTGGCCCATGGGCAGATTTTTCCAGATTACGAATGGCTGTTTTATGAAAGCGTCGGCAGCACTAACGATGTCGCCCGACAGCGATTGCAAGTGAATGGAGGGCCAAAAGTTATCATCGTCTGCGCACGCCAGCAAACAAACGGACGTGGGCGAGGGATAAATCGCTGGGTAAGTAATCGGCCAAACAACATCTACCTGTCTTTTGGTTTTCCAATGAAAACGGACTCTCTTGCGTGTTTCCCGCTAGTCCTCGCAGGCAAAATTGCCCACCGCTTTCGTGGCGCATTTGCCGTAGATCTGACTGTAAAAACACCAAACGATCTGTTGCTTAATGGTAAAAAGGTTGGAGGCATTTTGCTAGAGGTCCCTGCGGAAATCCCAGGCTGGATTTTGGGTGTGGGGATAAATCTATTTTCAGATCCGGGGTTGCAAGAACAATGCGCGCAACCGGTCGGAGCCATTGACCTGGTAAGGCGCCTTCAGCCAGACGCGGTAATTCTGGAGTTATGTACCCTCGTTGCAGAATTGGATGGCAAAATGGAGAAGAAATTTTTCCCTAAAATATGAAAATTGCTCGTAATGTTCCACGTTCGCCATAAATTTAAAAACGCCTATGGTTGGGGAAAATTTCGGGACACAACTGAAAAGGGCTCGCGAAGAGCTCAATTTAAGTCTTAAGGATGTGGAAGATGTGATAAAAATTCGTGCGGATTTCCTATCAGCCATCGAAGATGGAGATCTTTCTGGAATTTCTCTTCCCGATGTTTATCGACAGGGTTTTGTTCGCACTTATGCGGAATTTTTACACATTGATTCGCGGGAGATTCTTTCGCAAACAGGTGTTCCGGAAAGTTCCCCAAAATCCCGTAAAATAGTACAGGAGCAAATCCAACCTCCTCCCGCGGCGACCGTGGGAGAATTCGAAGACCGGCCCCAAGAGCAACCCGCTGGTGATGGATGGGTCGCATGCAAGGCTTTCATGGCAACCGCATGCCGGGCCATCGGGCAACGGCTGCGGGAGCGCACCTGGCAGATAGGGCTGGGCTGCGTTGCGGCGGCTTTACTTGCCTGCGCGCTGTTTTGGAAATTTAATGGACGGTACCAGTCAAATATTCTTGAAGATCTCTTGGACCGCAACGCCGCTGAAATGATCGCCATTGACGAAATACCCACCAGGCGGCTCACGTTAACCGCGTCGGAAAGCGTCCAAGTTTTCATGCGCAATAAGACGACAAGGGAAAAATTATTTTCTGGGACACTAAGAAAGGGAGAGACCAGACATATCGATTACTACGACGATGTGCAAATCTCCTTCTCCGAGGGAAATGCGCTAACCATCCGCATGGAGGACGGTGGCGATGTGCGACCCAAGAAGGCGGGGGCCGGATGGCTTGAGGTGCGCTATCAAAACTGACTATTCCCTTGACCACCGCCACTGGCCGCTTAGCACATAACCCATTGCCCGATGGTGTAACGGTAGCACACTGGATTTTGGTTCCATTTGTCTAGGTTCGAATCCTGGTCGGGCAGCGAATCACCTTTTTTCCGACTCCGTCCCGTAGATGACGACGGGGACGGCCGTCTCCATAAACCCATCCGCACGGAGGAACAATGTGCCGCGCGCGGGTTCCGCGCCCTCGATGATGGCAGTTGTTGAATTTTTGCCCCCACGAACGATCACATCAGGGACGAAAACGGCATCGGGGATATCCGTTGTCACATCGATCTCGACGCCCTCGCCTGGTGCCTGAGAAGACAGACTGATGACTAACTCCGCCGATTTACCCTTTGGAATTTCCAATGCCCGCGGCGACGTCCTAATGATCCCCCGGTCGATAAGGATTTTGCCGACGGGAAGGGTTTCGTTGGCATTTGCCAATTCAACGGTATAATGGCGGTCGGCGGCGAGGGGCGGTATGCGGAACCGAAGGGCGGTCGGCGAAACAAGCTTCGTCTCCATCGCTTGCTCATCCACATAGATTGTGTCACCCTCGCGGAACCCTCTACCAATGACCGTTACGACGGTCCCCGGCGTGCCACGCTGCGTGTCCATGCCGAGGGCATAGTGGTCGGAAAGGGACAGCTGATGGGTTGGCGATTTCTCGCAAATATGCTGTAATCCACCATCTGTCTGCCTGGAGTAATTAACTTCGAAAAAATAGGGAACGGAGGTGCGATCCGCGGGCATGCGGTATTCATAAATGTAGTGCCCCCGGGAGACGCGTTTCATGGGCAACATGCGGCCGTCCACGCAAACACGGGCGACTATGCTACGCTCATTAACGCCGCTACTTAATACGGAAAAATCCATGGCAAGCGAGTAAACGCCGGACGCATTAACCGGTAGGACCTCCGGCGTGGTGTTTTTTATGTGAACGTGTGCACAGCCAAAACAACATACTAAACTGACGCTTAGCAAACCAAGCCCTCTTAAATACCTCATCGCAAAGATCATTGAACTCACTCCACGCATACTGTCAACGAAGATCCGCATCACTTTCGTGGCGTGACCATTTGAAAAATTTTCGCAGCAAACACCTCCCCATCTGCATATCCGGCACAAAGAAAATACGGCCGATATTAACGCCAGGGCAAACAACACTTAAAATACACATAGAAAATTCCTCCAAATATAACACTACAATTAAAAGGTTTAATTCCGTCGATATCTTCGGCCCATCTGCCGGGGTAACGACCCACCATCAGCTTTTTGTTAGCCAGTGCCCATTGTTTCTCTGATCGGCTAAGCTAGTTTGTTTTTTTATTTATTGATGATACTTCTTAAATGGCTCTCGCGACTGGCAGCGGGCTGGCCCGTCCTAAAGACGCAGGAAATTCTCGTGAAAACGAGAGTTCCAGTTTGAAACTAGGTGTCAGTCTTGGGATCAGAAGCATTTGCAGTTTCCAATCACCATCAAAAATATCTGCCGTGAACGTGGCGGTAACGGTGGTGCTTTTCATATTAAACCTTTCATTTTAGAATTCGAACTCTCAGGCCATACTGCTGGAAAATAAGCATTTGTCAACTCATTTGTGATTTCAGCGGATTTTGGTGGTCAATTTTGGATAAACCCAGGCGGAAAGCCGCAAGACATGCGAGTCACAAGACTCTGTGGCTAGTTGCGCGGTATGGTGCCCAACAAGCTAGCCGGGGAACCTCCGTACACAGCAATTGCCGGCTACTGCGAGGAAAATTCGCTTATTGCTCGGCAAAAACTGGACGTCCCCAGCAAGTTATCACTTGCGGCCGTTTTGACCATATCGTGCAATTCGCTTTGGCGTCCAGCGGGGAAATTTTGACGAAATTTCTTCAAACAACTGCAGGGACAGGGCTCGATGCTATCGACTCAACTTTATTTACGCTCTGCAAAAACGTTCGTTTTTACAATTGCCGCCTTTTCCCCAAATTTGCCAAATGGGTCTATTCCTCCACCTGCTGCGTCTGCAGTTTAAAGGCTTCACTTGGCGATCGATGAACGCGGAAGAATCATCGCATTTCGCTTGACGGACGGCAGTAGGCACGGCATCAAGGAAGCTGAAAATTCGCCCCAAGGCTGCATCGGGACTGCAATTGATGACAAGGGTTACTGTTCGAGCCAAAGATGGGAAATTGGAATGCGGAGTAAGGAATACACTGAGGTTTTCATGAACCTTTGGTCGGCGGTTCAAATCCGCCCTCTGGTACCAAGGGGCCTGAAATTTTTTCTTTTTAACTTTTTTTTTTATTTTTTCGATTGACTTTCTCATAGTGATCTATTCGTTGCTCCTCGCTATGGGATTATTTTATATACGTTTTAATAAAGCGGATGATGCAACGGCCTATACCGGCGCATTGGAAAAATTAGACGCTGCCGCGAAGGCATGGAACGCGGAAAAGGAAGAGCTTACTAAGCTGGATGGTAATGCGGGAAAATCGGATGATGAACTTGCAAAACTGGGGAAGCGCAAAGGTGAGAATAATCCGATCCCGTTGGATCTTTTTAACGCGGTGAAGACGGCTCAAACGGAGCTCGATGCAGCTGAAAAAAAAGGTGGCATGTCAATCGGCGGGTTCGGTTTGCTAATGGGTGTGGGCGCGGCTGTTTTGGGTGCGATAGCTGCGATTTTTATGCCGATCTTGTTCCCATGCTCCCAGTATGTGCTCCCCGCTGCGTTTGCACTTGTTATGATGGTAGTCGGTGGATTTATGCAGAAGTACAGATTTCCGGATGTGGCGGGAGTTCCTGCCTAATAGGTGTGTTGCCGGTTTGGCCGGTTGCCTGGTGCGCTGTGGGCCCCTTGTGGGTCCGTTTTTTGCGTCTGGCATGTTGGCCATTTTTTGATTTTTGGTGTTGTTGTTGTTTTTTGCTTGTGTTACATGTTGACACCAACATAACTTAATGTGTTATGTGCTCAGTTTTTGGAAAACGTTTTGTTGATGGGTTGCCTAAAAACGTTCATCAAAACGCGATTAATGCCCATTGCATGTTAAATAATATGTGCGACGAGGCTTTTGGCGCTTGGCTTCGCAAACATCCAAATGGATCCTGGAATGACTTTATGGAGGATAACGAAAAAATCTCTTTCAACGTAGGTGACAAAACTGTGACTGAGGTGCCGTCGGATTTGGTAGAGCGCGCGCGGAGGACCGAGGATACCGTCGCCATCACCGGGGCCAAGGGGCATTGGTCGCTCGCCGCGGTGGGCGCGCTCAGCGGCATACTGTTTGCGGGCGTGTTTCTTGCGTGTGTCTTCCTGGCGATGCCATACCTCCTGCCCATCTTTCCAGCTCTTGGCTGCGTGGCTACGTTTTTAACCGCATCCATTTTGCACACTGCCCTTTGTACGGTGGGGGCATTTTTGGTTGGTATGTTTGCATGCTCTGCTATCCACAGGGCTATATACCCTTATGCGTGTAAGCTGGCCGAATCACCGGAAACAAATTTGCCTGAACCACCAAAAAATGAAGATTAATCCGCGTTTTTCAAAATAGGTTTGGAAAATTTTTGTCCCATAATTGGCCGGGGGAGGTGTTAAATCTCGTTCCAGAGATGATTCCAAGGGTGTTCATGTTGTATGTATATTTGCGAAAGAAATGTTCGCTGGCAAAAAATCTCCTTGCGCCCTAAATGTGCCGCCGTTTCATTTGGGTGACCACTAGGATTAGTATGGAAACATTGAAAAGCTTTGAATCATGGCTCCCGATGGGGGCCGCCCAAACGGACGCACAAGCCTGCGAGCAGATTTTTACCATTCTCGCCGATTGCGGAAAAATGACCGGTGAATACGGCGAAGCGGAAGCCCGCCAGTTAGCAGATGCGGTTGTTGCCGAGTGCCTTAGCAGTGCCAAATTGCGGGGAAATGCGGATCGGACCCCCATGGAAGTCATAGAGGACGTACTCCTGCGTTCCCCGTACCACTTGACCGCGCGCACGTTCATCATTGCCCGCGACCGGGAAGCCCGGGAAGCGGAACATGCCCATTTGGCCGATGTTCAAAGGGTTAACGAGTACCTGTCCCGTGCCGACTGGAAGGTGAAGGAAAACAGCAACATGACCTACTCTCTCCAGGGGCTGAACCACTACCTGTCTGGGATAATGAGTCAAAACTACTGGCTTTACGATGTTTACAATGAGCGCATCCGCGAGGCGCATCAATCTGGGGCCATGCACATCCACGATCTAGGGCAAATCTCCGTCTACTGCGTGGGCTGGGACCTGGGCGACCTACTCCAGCGTGGGTTTTGTGGCGTGGCTGGGAAATTAGAAGCGGCGCCGCCGCGCCACTTGCGGACGGCTCTGGGCCAGATTGTTAACTTTTTCTACACGCTCCAAGGAGAAGCCGCTGGAGCTCAGGCGTTTTCGAATTTCGATACGCTTCTGGCGCCATTCATCCGCTATGACAATTTGGACTTTGATGCCGTCAAGCAGGCCCTGCAGGAGTTTATTTTCAACGTGAACGTGCCCACGCGGGTTGGATTTCAAACGCCATTTACCAACATTACCCTCGATTTATTTTGCCCCACGCATCTGGCCAACGAACCGGTGATCATCGGTGGAGAACCGCAGGACAAGTCTTACGGAGATTTCCAGGAGGAGATGAACGTTTTTAATCGGGCGCTCTTCGAGGTGCTGATCGCGGGCGATGCGAAGGGCCGCGTGCTCACCTTCCCGATTCCGACAATAAACATCACAAAGGATTTTGACTGGGATAACCCCAATTTACTCGGTCTCTGGGAGATGACGGGAAAATACGGAATTCCTTATTTTTCGAACTTCGTAAACTCGGATATGTCCCCGGAAGACTGCCGGTCCATGTGTTGTCGCCTGCGCATCGATAATACCCAATTGGAACGGCGCGGAGGCGGCCTGTTCGGGGCAAATCCGCTGACGGGAAGTGTGGGCGTGGTTACGCTCAACCTCCCCCGGCTAGCGCACCAGGCACAGAACGAGGAAGATTTTCTTCGCCGCCTCGGGGATCTCATGGACATTGCCCGGGACAGCCTGGAAATCAAGCGCCGGCGGCTGGAAGAGCTTACCGAGTCCAATCTCTATCCTTATACGACGTTTTACCTGGATCACATCCGTGCCCGCTTCGGATCCTTCTGGAAGAATCATTTTTCCACAATCGGGCTCGTGGGCATGAACGAGGCTTGCACCAACCTGTTGGGGGAAAATATTTGTGGGAAATTGGGCAAACCGTTTGCCGTTCGCGTCTTGGATTTCATGCGCCAGCGAATTCTAGGTTATCAGCAAGCGACGGGGAACCATTACAATCTGGAAGCCACTCCGGCGGAGGGGACGTCCTTCCGCCTTGCTCGGAAGGATCGGGCGGAGTTTCCGGACATCCGTGTGGCAAATAATGCCAATTTGTCCGAATCGGCTCCCTACTATACCAATTCGGTCCATGTCCCAGTGGATGCCACCGATGACATTTTCGAAGTGCTAGACCATCAGGATGAACTGCAGACGAAGTTCACCGGAGGGACCGTCGTGCATCTCTTTCTCGGCGAGTGTGTTTCGGACCCATCCGTGGTGAAAAATCTCGTCCGCAAAATCACGTCCAATTACAGGCTGCCCTATTTTTCCCTGACTCCGACGTTCTCCGTCTGTCCCGCCCATGGCTACCTGGCCGGTGAGCAGGGTAAGTGCCCCCATTGCGGCGCTACTTGTGAAATTTATTCGCGTGTCGTCGGGTACCTACGCCCAGTCCAGCAGTGGAATGATGGAAAACAGAGCGAATTCAAACAGCGCAGAGCGGCGCATTTTTCGCCATCTTGCTCGTGTTCTGAGGAATGAGCTTGCCATCCGGCAAAAAGTCTTTATGAATTGATCCCATAAATGCATATTAGACTCTACGATACACTCTCCCGTCGCGTAAAAACCCTGGAACCCTACGGGGAAAGATTTGGATTTTACTGCTGTGGTCCGACGGCATATAGCTTCGCCCACATCGGCAATTTTCGCACCTTCCTAGCGGCGGATCTCCTTTACCGCGTTCTCGCACTGGCGGGGTATAATCCCTTTTACGTCCGCAATGTCACCGATGTGGACGATAAAACAATTGCCGGGGCGCAGCGGGAGGGTGTTTCCCTATATGCATTTACAAGCCACTGGGAGGATATTTTCCACTCTGATTGTGTCGCATTAAACCTTCTCCCCCCTGACTGCGAACCCCACGCCGTTGGGCATATGGAGGAGCAGATAGCCCTCATTCAGACGCTTATTGACAAAAAATTCGCCTATGGGCGCGAGGGGTCAGTATACTTTGATGTTTCCACGTGGAAACATTACGGCCGACTTTCCCGCCTCGATGAACGGGAACTGCGCATGGGCGCGGAGGTGTCCTCTAACAAAGAAGCCGCAGAAGATTTTGCCCTATGGAAAGCGTACAAACCGATGGATGGATCCATCTTCTGGGATAGCCCTTTTGGGAAGGGCCGGCCTGGTTGGCACATCGAATGTAGTGCCATGGCCTTGAAGTATTTAGGAAATAATTTCGGTGTCCATGGCGGAGGAATGGACCTCTGCTTTCCCCATCATGAAAACGAAATCGCCCAAAGTGAGGCAGCGACGGGGCAGCCATTTGCCCGCCATTGGTTTCATGTGGCCCACCTATGCGTGAATGGCGAAAAAATGTCCAAGAGCCTGGGCAATTTGTACACGCTTGCGGAAATTGAGCAAAAAGGCTACACGCCCATGGAATTGCGGTACGCATTGCTCGCCGGACATTATCGGCAGCCACTTAATTTTACCTTTGAATCCCTCCATGCCGCGCGGAAGGCTTTGGAGCGGTTGGAGCGATTTGGTCGAAAACTGCAGGAACTCGCTGGAGTCGAAGTTCCCATGGCTTCTGAATTTTGTTCATTGGCACCTGCATGGGACGCCATTTGCGATGATTTGAATGTTCCGGAGGCATTGGGGCGAGTTTTCAGCCACGTGCACCAATGTGAATTGAATCCGCCAGTCCAAGTGCAAGCGGTAAACGAATGGGCGGAATGGCAGAGATTGATGTTTGCCTTGGGATTTCATCGAAATGCGATGGAAATTCCGATGGAGATCGAACATTTAGCACAAGAACGACTTACTGCACGAAAAGACAGAAATTTTACCCGGGCGGACTCCTTGCGGAAGCAATTGGAAGCCTTTGGTTGGGCCATCGAAGATACAGCCGATGGCTATCGTTTGCAAAAATTGCGATAATCTGCGAACACGAGCACAAAGAATTTCCTTGCCTTGGGATGTTGGCGAACCGAGGCTAGGGGCCCGTTGGCGCCCCTAGCCCAATTGGATAGAGCACCTGACTACGGATCAGGAGGTTACAGGTTCGACTCCTGTGGGGCGTGCCAGGGATTGGGGTCGTAGCTCAGTTGGTAGAGCACCACAATGGCATTGTGGGGGTCAGGGGTTCGAATCCCCTCGGCTCCACCATTTTAGCTCTATTAGAGGTCCTGCAGAAGTCGCTTTTTGGCCGTTTTACCCCGCATAAAATGCGAGCTTCAAGGCAGTGTTTCTGATTTTTGCAGGACTTCTAATGATGTTCGACGGTTAGTTTTTGTATTTCTTTTTGAATTATGGAGACCACTTCGTCTAGGGAAAGTTCCGTGGAATCCACGTACAACATGCCGTCTCTTCGTTGTAATCGTGGACTATCCTTGGTATCCCGGGCATGGATGTCATCGGCTATGCCCTCCATTTTTCGGCGAAGTTGTCGTGTCCGGGGATCGGCGTCGAGGAAAACACACAGATCGGCCTCGGGAAAAACGGCGCTGGTCATGTCTCGACCCTCGATGACAAGTCCGGCATAGCCGACTGCCTGGGCCGTCTGGGGTAGCTGCCGCTGATAGTCATGGAGAAATTCCCGCAAAGTGGGGTTCTGGGCATAGTCAGCGACGATGGTATTGATTACGCCGTTGTGGAGCTCCTCAGCAGGCACAACAGTCCCGTCCAGGCACATATGTGCCTGGTTGCCGATGAATTGCGTGGTGGGTCGCAGCCGGCCCAGTGCCCCCCGGAGGGCCGCGGCGTTTCCGGGCGAAATATTTTCCTCCGCCAGGTAACGGGTGAGGATGCGGTAGTGCTCTCCCGTGGAAACAAACGCAAAATTGTTCCGCTCGGCGATGACACGGGCCGTCGAAGTCTTTCCCGATCCCGCCCCGCCATCGATAGCGATGAGAACGAATTCCCCCTTCTCCCATGGGGCCTGCTGCGGTGTTGTTTGCATTCTTTCCTCCAAAAATTCCCGTTGATGGGTGTCCAAAAGCTCCTGTAGGCTGCCAAACTTAACAAATCCGTTGGATGACTGACCATGGGCTGGGATGTTGGGGCCCAAGAAGCATAATCCCCAACAGAGCAAAAACCAATGCCTCATTCCACGGTTACGGACTTAGCCAAGTGCCGAGGCTTGTCAACATTGCAGCCGCGGAGAACCCCCATGTGGTAGGCAAAAAGTTGGACGGGAATGGTTGCCAGGATGGAACTTGTCACCGCATGTGCCGGCGGAATCCAAATGACATCGTCCGTGTCGCCGATGGGACTGCCTTCCCGGGCAATGACTATGGTCCGGGCGCCGCGGGCACGCACCTCCTGCACGTTGGCTAATGTCTTTTCGAAAATATTTTCCTCGTTGCACGCCAAACATAAAACGGGGCACTGAGGGGCAACGAGGGCGATAGGACCGTGTTTCATTTCTGCCGCTGGATAGCCCTCCGCATGGATGTAGGAAATCTCTTTCAATTTAAGTGCCCCCTCCAGGGCAATGGGGAACATGCTTTGCCGGCCCAAGAAAATCATATCGTTACAATTTTGATAGTGCTCGGCAATGCTCAAAATATTGGGACTTTGTTCGAGGATGCTTTTCACCTGAGCGGGTAACTGCTTGAGCGCGCTAATGATTTCCGCGCCATTTGCCTCCGATAGGTCTCGCAGACGGCCCAGGTGCAGGGCGAGGAGCGCGGCGATACACAGCTGGGATGTGAAAGCTTTGGTGGAGGCCACGCCAATTTCCGGTCCCGAGTGCTGATAGATGCCGCCGTTTGCCTCCCGGGCGATGGCGGACCCCACGCCGTTGGTGATGGCGAGCACGCGGACTCCGCGCCGTTGGGCTTCCCGCATGGCAGCAAGGGTATCAACGGTTTCTCCGCTTTGACTGATGACGATTACCAATGTTTTCGGGTCAAGGGGAGCGTTCCGGTAGCGAAATTCCGAGGCATATTCCACCTCCACTGGAATGCGGGCAAATCGCTCGATGAGATATTCGGCGACCAGGCATGCGCACCAGGCGGTTCCGCAGGCACAGAAAATGATACGGTTAATGCCCCGCAGTTCATCGGCTGTCATTTGCAATCCGCCAAAATGGGCCGTGGCGGTTTCGTTTTCGATGCGCCCCCGGAGGGCGTTTTCCAGGGCTAATGGTTGCTCGAAAATTTCCTTCAGCATGAAGTGGGGATAGCCATTTAGCTCCGCGGCAACCGTGTCCCAGTCCACCTGCTGCCGGACGGCGGCCACCTCCTCCCGGTCCAGCGTGGTAATGGCAAAGGAGTCATTTTTAATGTGAACCAATTCGTTGTCGTTGAGGAAGACCACGTCCCGGGTGTGGGCGGTGAAACTGGCAACATCGCTACCAAGGAAAAGTTCGTCCTTGCCGATGCCGAGTACGAGGGGGGAACTGTTGCGGGCACCGATCATTTCCCGCGGCCGTTCACAGCAAACGACGGCAATGCCGTAGGTCCCCCGCACGTGCAAGAGGGATTTGCGAACACTCTCCAGGAAGCGGTCCTTCACGGGATTTATCGGCTCTTTGGCGTAATGGTAGGCGATGAGATTTACCAGGGCTTCCGTATCCGTATCCGAATAAAAGGCATACCCTTGTAGAGATAAAAACTCGCGGATGGAGGTGAAGTTTTCAACAACCCCGTTGTGCACGAGGGCAAACTTGCCATCCATACTAAAATGAGGGTGGGTATTTAACTCCGTAACCCCCCCATGGGTTGCCCAGCGGGTATGGCCAATGCCAATGGTGCCAGGCAGGGGTTGGCCGCTAAGTTTTTTCTGCAGCGCGGAAATGGCTCCAACGGACCGGCAGCAATGAATTTTATCATTCTCCAATGTCGCAATTCCAGCCGAGTCATAGCCGCGATATTCCATCCTTCGCAGCGCATCCACAAGAATCTCCACCGCCCGCCGCCGGCCCAGATACGCCGCAATACCACACATTATCCGGGGCAATGAATGCTATCCATCCCGCCAATGACAACGCCAAACCTATTATTTCTAGGCGGAATTATAGTTGGGTCTGTCAAAAATTTATCGCATCATCCTCGGGTGATCTTGCGATGCGAGTTTTCCCTGCAGTAACCGGCAATTGCTATGTGCAAAAATTTTATGGCTAGTTTGCTGAGTGCTATTTGCGTAGTTAGCCGCGGCTATTGATTTTACAACTCTGGGCTTTGCAATTCGCACTTAATTGTATTTGCGCATATCATATAAGGTGTGATTTTTGCCTACGAATTGACAGCCGCCGATCTTGCCATTTGCGCAACCCATGACATTGTGTTTTTGTTGGCAATTCTCTTGAGTGGAGGGTCTTAAATCTTTGAATCGCTCACGGATACTGCTGGCGTTGCTAGGCTGTGGCCTTCATAAACAAACGGCTTGGCCCAGAAGGCAGGTCCCCTTCCGGAAACCTCGTGCCACGTTGCCGCCGAAAAGAGGACTTTCCGAAAATATCTGCCAAATTCATGCGTTTTTTACAAAGCCGTTGACATTCCCAAACTTACCCGCAAGATAATTCCAGAATCAGGATTCTAAAAAAAGGCTCAACATGAAAAGTATTACCATTATCACCGCCCACACGGCGGGTAAGTAGAAAAAACAAGCTAGCTTGGACGATCGGAAAACCAATGAAAATCAATTAACAAAAAAGGCGAGTTATTACTTCGGCAAATCGGCCGAAGACGACAATAGCATTTAGCCTCCTAATGGCGCCATGTCCGGAAGACCCTTCCGGTGGCGTGGCGTGCTCTAATATTAAGAAAGCGCGAGAAAATATGAAAAAACAAAAGAAGGGAGTGTGTCTGCTAAAAGGGCATCTTCAAATCAAAAATTCTACTTTAAATTTTGCCAACCCGGGGAATTGTCTATTTATAATAGACATTCCATGGGGAGAGCATTGCGTTCTCTCCCGGGAGATGTATAATACCGCCATTATGAATATCAACCCGTTTTCCGAGGCGTTTGCTCCATCCAACGCATTGCCGCCCGAGGAGGAAAGCCCGTCTCATTTCTCTGCGCCCGTTGGTCCGGTCCTGATGCGCGAATTCATCCACGAAACTTCCATTGAAAATGATGGCGATTCGCAATCTCCGCTGGAAACAAGCGTGCGGGTATTCGACCAAATGGAGGGGATCCTCAAAGGCCGCGAGGCCCATGATTTGGTCGCCGAACTGCGCTCAATGGCCAAGCAGGCGCAAGCATTCTCCGCGGAAATGGTCCCGTTTGCGGCGTTATGGGAACCGGAGCTGAAAACACAAATTGCCGCAAAATCTGAGGAAATCTCTGAGAAAATCCGTACGCTAAACCCAGGCCAACGATTTTGCATGCCTCTCACTTATCCCGAGGCTCATGGCCAAACCAGTTGCTGCTATGTGGTGGTTGAGAAGCTGGATGACGGGACATTTTATTTTCATGAGATCGATGTTAGTTCCAGCCGGGCGCGCGGTGAATTCGACAAACAGAGGCATGCGTCCTTCGTAGAAAAAAGCCGACTGGGCCGGTCCTTCCACCTGAATGCGGATGCACTCAAAAGCATTCTACCCAAATTCATTGAATTTGCAGCCCAGCAAGGCAATTTCGAAAAACTTTGGGGGGGTGAGGATCCCAGTACCCAGATTGGCCACGAGGTTCTCCTGGATGGCCATGCAGCATTGCGTGGGGATTTATTTTCCAAGGTTTCCGATAAAGACCCATGGGCTTCGTTGGCGGCACTCTTCCGCATGACGATCTATCAGCATCTCTTGCGCAAACACCCACACGGAACACCTTCGGAATTGAAAGCGCTCGTCAAACGCAGCGGTGAATACACGCGGCTCATCGAACTCTTCAACCGCCTGGGCGCGCTTGGGGCACTTCATGACCATTGTAGCAATGTACTTACCGATCCCGCTGGAGACCCGGCGCGGAAAATGGATCAATTGTGGATGCTCCGGGAAAGCGTCGGTACCACGGAGCTTTTTCTAAGAAAATATGGCCATAGGCTTAAGGAACTTTCCGCGGATGCTGCGCCATACGTTGACGGGATGGAAGCCCTTTTGAACCGATGCGACACCACACTAAAAAGTCCCGAATACTACCAAGCCATGCACCAGGCGGAGACGCGAAATGCATTCCCTGAAACCATCGCCCCGCCGCCGGGTGGTGACATGTCGGCTAAAATTCAAAGCGTGCTTCACAAGGCCACCGAAGCCGATGTGGTCCCCCACATTGAGATCGTCCGCCCGGAAATCGAATTGCTAAAGAGAGATTACGCCAAAGTTCTTAATGCGATGGCGAATTTCTCATTTGACACCACAAGTAAACCCTACGACTACGCGGGTATCTTTTACGCCAAGGAATTGATGTCCCTTTTGCCATTGCCCAATGATCCATTCTGGGCGCAGGGGAACTCTGACGACCATAAGCGGTGCGTTGCTATCTTTGCTAGATTCTTAGATAAGCTAACCGAGCAAATGGGGGGTAGTTTGTCGTCCGTAACCGATGGCTACCGACATTTCTTCAGTTCCGGCCTCGAGGAACAAATTTTGGACCAAAGCAGCGCCGAACTCCCCTGGCACATTGCGGCCCCATTCGCGGCGGAAGTGACCAATATCAGGCTGGTCACATTCTGGCTATTAAAAATGCCCGGAGGCCTCGGTGGCGCGACAGATGACAGTCTGTCCGCATATTCACTTGATTGCCATGTATTTGAATTATTTACCGCCAATGACGCATGCCAATCCATGTCCGCCGCAGATCGCGAACGACAGCAAAAGGTGTTAGACTTTTACAGGCACAACAAGTCACAGACCGTGGATTTTTCGTTAGGTTGTGGAACCATCGATCGCAGTGATTCCTATATGCGTTCGTATTGTAACTACGGCGGCCATGGACCTGACGAGGGCATGAGTCAATTGCAACGCTTTTCAGCGGCGTGTCCCGGTTTTCAAAATGTGGCTGGCAAGATAGTCCCGGGAGCTCCTGACGGCCAAATGGACAAGTTTTTCGAAGAACGAAAATGGGCGTACGTTTGGGCAAGATCCGTCGACGACACGAAATACGTATTTGAGGACCAATGCGCCCATTGGGAGTCCGTGCGCAAGATTTTGGGTGGTATCCCCGGTCCGAAACTTTTATTCAACGAATTTTACCCGCACCAGCTTCCAAGCGTACAACTTGAGAGCGCCTGCGTCCAATCGGATCAACTTCCTCTCATGTGGGATTACTGGGACGAACGCGATAAGTTCAATTGGCGCTGCTTCAACGATGAAAATCACGTGTCCGCCCTGGACCCATGGAATGTGACCCATGTCCCTGAGCTGGTGTGCGATGGCCGTGGCGCCCCGGCCAAGCTGGAATATCACAGCAAACGTTTCCTAAACGGTGGCAACACGGCGTTTGCCGAGCATCCCCTATTCTATGAAATTGGGAAGGCCCTCTCCGTCCCCGGGACGCAGGTGTATTCCCTCTTCGACATCATCAATTCACACCTGGATCTATTCAGCCGTTTCGGCGTCGATGACAGGGAACAGCACGGAAAGACCATGCTCCTTGCGCTGTTGGACAACATGCTGCTTGCCAACTTTCAACAGGCCGAGCGTCCGGAATCCATTCCCAACGCCGCGGAAAACAGATCCCATTACGTAATGGATGGCCAACTCTTCAGAGAAAGGCCGTTTGCCAGCCGACCGGTTTGTTCCCTTGCCGATGAGATCGAACGAAATCCGGAAAAATTATTCAGAGTATTGCAAGATACGTATAACTCCGTCCTGCGCCTCCACCTGGAAATGAAACCCTTCCAGCGGCCAGACGTACACGCCCTTTGTTACATGGCACACCTCATCCATCAGTGTCAAGAAATCCACATGGAGATACATGGCTGCCCATTTAGTTCCACCGAAGAACCCATTTTCCCATCCGTCGAATTGAGGTTACAGCAACTCGACGAAATAGAAAGAAAGTTTGGCCGCACCCTGGGCTCGGACGAACAGGCGATTTTACACCTAGCCAGGGTCGAGCTCGCCGTGGAACGGATGAAGTTCTTCACCGATGGCTCCAAAATTGAAGAAATCGATGATGGACTCCTCGTCGGGTTCTACGGAGACGTTTTCGCCTCCCGCGCGCTCAAATTACAAGGCATACCGCACTCCTGCTACAAAACCATTTGTGGTACCGTTCCAGAGCTGGGTGGTCTCCTGCAAAAGTCTCCAAACAAACGGGCACGCATCGAACGATCAATATTGGCAAGTTTCTGCCAACGCATGGGGGGAGAGGTGCCAAAAAATTCCTGGGTAGATTTTAACAATTTCCACGTTTTCTGGGGCGGGCACGAAATTCGAACGGCGGACACACTCACCAGTGCGCGGGACTATCAGCGGCTTTTTGGCCCTGAAAACCGCGAATTTATCCACAGCGGCGAATGGACATCCTTCACCGATCCAGCCTACGGGAACGTCCGACTTTCCTATGGTACGCATGGACAGGTGATTAGCACCAATTTCGGTAAATCGGACCAGTGGTGGCAGTACGCACCGGCGAGAATTTTACAAAGGGCTCTTCAACTTCCGAATTGGCTATGCAGCGAAACATACACCGCATGGATGGGGCCCGGTGGACAACTGCAGGTGCGCGATCGGAAACATCCAGAAATCATCTACTTCCAAAGCCAGGGAAGCGGTCCCGACTGGAAACTGGAGTGCACGTTTGAACCATACAAGGGCCTTTTCTTGGCGCCCCATCCTAACCCCCAAAGTGTCACATGGCTCTCCCGCTTCGAAAATGAGAAAAATTGCGCTTTTTTTGTGGATGCGCATAACAAGCTGCAAAAGGTCTGGGCCCCTCGTTATGATTTATGCTTTGAGTTGCGCGACGACAAATGGATGCAGCGCGGCACGGATTACCAGCTGGTAGACGTGCCGGAGATGTACGCCGGCCCGGGCGGCAATAAAAAATCAAACCCACTCGGGAGCTACAAAAATGCGATTTTTTTGCATAATACGAAACAGCCCGGTTCCTACAAAGTTATAATGCCCGCCGTCGGCTTACAATCACAGCGAGATGATGCATTGGATGATGCGGCGCCCGACGGCGTGGCCCAGATGCTTGGGCGAGCTGGGCCAATTGGGGCAACCGTGTCCTCCGCCTTCTGCAATACGCCAACCATGGACAAGCCTTTCATCGGGACAGCCACACCCGTGGAGGCGCACTTCGTCCAACGCCGGGAAGAACCGGGTGCAACCCGCCTGGATGGATTATCCAACGACGGGAACCTGCAACTGGGCGTCATTTTTCTGCTCCAGGGCGACTACGACCAAGCTGCGGAATATTTTAAGCGACTTCACGCCGGAGCCGCCCTCTCGCCGGTCCATCACCAGCTTATGATAGACTGTCTTTTAGAAGGCCGACGCATGAAGGGGTATTCCGGGAAGGTTGCCGCCGTTCACATGCTCCTATTGGAAAAATGGGCGGAAATGTACGGCCTCAATTGCAATGACATCGCCGTGCTCAAACCCAGGGAGGGAGCTTTAAAATTTGAAAACGAACCCCTGGGGACGCTCCTCGAAACATACCTCAAAAATTTACCTTCCATGCCCCTACAATTGCGCATGGATCCCCGCCGGGAGCGGCGCCTGTTGGAACACCTTGCGTCCATCGGCATTCTCAATCCGCAGGAGCCGATCATTGCCAAGCGTTTACTGTCATTGGACCACTTTTTGCGCCCGGGTTCAGTTGCCGCAGAGTTTGCACAACCGGCGGAACGGTTACGGCACTACGACCCGTTGCTGGCAAAGGAAGAGAAAGTTCAAGCCATGGAAAGTGGCTCGTCCGCGGCACACGATTTGCAAGTCCTGCCCATGCAGGATGAACTTTTCCGAGTCGGAACCGCCCTTGGAGGTTTACGAAGAGCGCTCGTGGCCTTCCACCAAAACCCTTCGCCCGCGCCCGCAAGTCCACTCCATTTTACTCCAGCGGATTATCTGAAAAAATTAAGCCCAGACGACCGGGATACCATCGGCGATGCGTTTCAAAAATCCCTCGAAGAACTCAACGGCGAAATCCAGACCGGCGCCGAGCAATTGGCTCTCAAGCGAGCTCGCAACGAGGAACTTAAGAAGGTGCCCTTCGATTGTGACGCCGCATCTCAATCCATCGAGGTCCACCGCCAAAAAATGCGCGCCGAGACGCGGAAATTGCATGAGGAACTCCTCGCCTTGGTCAACAAACCGAGTCCCATGCTAATGGCACAGGACGTTGTCGTTTGTTCCGCGCCCATAAAGCTCAAAGCGGTCATCGCCGCCTACGGCCAATTCGCAACGCGCGTGCCACCCGATACGGCGCGATTTTTTCATTTCCTCAAAAAATATAATCCCAGCATCACGCCGGACGACGTCCCTCAAATCATGGAATGTTCCCATCAGTACATGCGGCACAAAATTATGTTCCGCCGCATGGCCAATTTGATGCAAGTCATTCAGGACCTCCAACGTGCCGGTGGTAATGACGGTGCCCGCCGGTCCGCCTGCCAAAGTCGCCTATTCGACCAATTAGAAGAATGGGACGACACCTACAACCCGGAAAGTTACCCCTACGCCCTTCTCAACGAATATGTTAGCGGCAAACACGCCCGCCGCGGGCAAATCGACATCCTTAAAAAATTGTGTGATGGTTTGGGGGCGGAAAATCCAACGGATACGGTCATACAAATGCAGATGGGCGCCGGAAAGACGAGTGTGGTCATCCCCACCTACGCCGCCCGGGTAGCCCAGCAGCGGAAGCTCCCATTTGTTTGTGCCCACAATCAATCCCAGTTTGACGCCCTCCGCGCAGAACTGGCACCCAGCTTTTCGCGGCTGAACATACGGGTTGTGTCCGCGAACTTCACCCTCCAGGACACACGGGAACCGTGGAATCTGGAGTGGCTTTTGCGGGAGATGCAAATGGCGCTGGAGGAGCGGGACCGGGTGTTCGTCATCGACCCGACCACCATCGAAATACTCGAAGCCCAATTCAAGCTCCTGGCGCGGAAGCCCCAGCGGAACAAAACGGATGAACTTTGCCTCCAAACTTTGCTAGACATCTTCAAACTTCTCGGCGAAGATGCCATATTCATCGGCGACGAAATTGACCGCATCCTCAACCCGCTGGAATACCTGAATGTTTCCCTACCTCCGGCAGCCGGACAGCTGCCGGGAATGCCCCAGGCGCATCTGGATTTTATCAGTGACGTGATTATTTCCGTTGCAGAGATTTGTCCCGAACTCCGGCAAAATCAGCAGCATCTCATGGCTCCGGACCGAGTTCAGGAAGTGCTGCGGCGGCTGTCCCAAAACGTTCTTGAAGAAAAATTTGCCATTCAAATTCCCGACGAAATGCGCAACTCCTTCCACAAATACGTCCTTGGCCAGTTTGACAACGTCCCGGAGACGGACACCGCCACGCGCCAGGAAGCAAACGCATTTTTGGCCTTTTTACAGCAGCAAAAGGAACAGGGCACCGCCGCATCCCTCCGCTCCTACGATCGCATACTCATAGCCCGGGGCCTGCTGGGCACGCTGTTGCCCCATCTTTTCACGCAAAAATATAACCAAAACTTCGGCTTCGGTCTCGACGGCGCCTGCATCCCCTTCAAAGGGCCCAACGAGCCCAACCTGGGCAGTGAATTCAAAAATTGCTACCAGACGGCCTGCTGTTTCTTTGCTGGAATTAGTATCGATGGCGTTCCCCTGCGGATGCTTGAGAGCTACGTGGACATGTTATCGCGACTCGTGGCGGACGAGGAAAGCCAGCGGAAGGCCTTCGACGAATTTGACGAAATCTTCAAGGACTGCAACTATGAGGATCGCCCGGTGACCGTGGAAACGCTCGTAACCACGGCAGATCCATCCACGCGGAAAAAGATATGCGAATGCCTGTGCGCATTCCTTCGGCAAGACACTCAAATTTCCGGCCGGCAAAAAGTTGCGCGAATTTTTGCCCAAAAAAGCATCCATTTTTCCACCCAATCCGTTGAGAGTAAATCGGCACAGTTTCCGCGGTTATTCAGCCGCACCGTCGGATTTTCCGGAACCATGGCCAACAAGGGCGTATATAACTTTGCCAAGGTCGACATCCAATTGCAGGCCGGCAGCGACGGCCAGGTCATTGCCCGGAACTGTGAACTCATGGGCGCTCGGCCCCAGCCCATTCAATTCGTGGACAACGGTGAAGCGCGGCCAACGGCGAAAATGCTGCTGGAGGCCCATGTCGGTGGTGTGACAGGCCTGCGGGCACTCATTGACGCCGGAGCATTGCTCAACGGCCAGCATCCACGGGATGTGGCGCGGGATATTTTGGCTTTCGCGCAGAAAGACATTCCGGATGTGCGTCATGTGCTTTATTACGATCCCGATAGGCAGACATTCTTCGTCCTTTGCGCGGATCGAACGGAGCCCATCGCAATCCGGCCGATGAACCGGGAGGCCCTGGCGGCCGTCGTCAACGATTTCAACGCTCTTTTTGCATACTACGACGAACAACGTTGCACGGGTACCGACCTCCCGCTTCCCATCGATTGCCATGCACTCCAAACCCTCGATCCCAGCTGGCTAACGACCGATCGCAATGCCCAAGCGAATATCCGCCCGCGGGCCTTTCTCAGCTCGCAAACCATTGACTACATGGCGTTGGAAAAATCGCGGCCGCAATTCCTTCGCCTCGCGGACGGCGGGGAACCGACGGCCGCGGACATATATGCGACCCTGCAGCGAAATCAGTCGCGCAGCATTATCCAGCAATACATCCGGGCCAGTTACGACAAGGTGGACACACTCGTCGATGATTTCATCCGCCGGACGGCGATCGCTTTGGCCAGTGACCCTTGGCGGCTTTCAATTTTTTCCAACGCCGTCGGAGAACTATTGACTAAAGTGGATGATTTCTCGCCGGAAGCCATGTTTTTTGCACTCCAACGCACGATGTCGCTCAATGAAGCCGTTGAGGCCTACTACAATCGGAAAGTACAACTATTAAAAACAAAATTAGAGCAGTCGCAACTGTTGGATCGCTTCGATGAACAAGCCGCCAAAACTTTCAATGAAACAAAGGTAAGAATCCTCCAAGGGACGGAAGGCATATGCGTCACCGTTGGCGCGGATAACTATGCCGGGGATGTCGACGCCTCCGTGCAGGTCGAAGTGCAAGAACAGACCGAGGTGGAAGTTAACTGCAATATTTCCGTTAATTTGCAGCTGGAAGAATTTCTAACCCGAGTCGGCTATGGCGATCGACTGGATCCCAAAGAAGAGGACCTGCTCATCATTGATGGTCCAACGGATATGCACACCTTTTTCGCCGATAAAAGTCGTTCGGTTCCCGAACAAATAAGAGAGCACGGCGGGCCCATGGACCCGAAGGATCGCGAAATTTATTCCCAATTTGACGCTTGTTTTCCGTCCGACTTGTATTTGAGCCGCAATTTCGCCCAATCCTGCGAAACCGAACATACGGTCTTCGACCGTACCCAGAAGCACTGCAGTTATTTAGTCATCACATGGGAGAGCGAAAGGACCAATCCACGTGCAATCGCCGTTTCCAAGCAAGAGTACGATACATTGCGCGCCAAGGAGGGAAACCTGCAAAATTGCTGCATCTATCTCGCCGGAACCGGCACATGCCTCCACGGGCAGATCCCGGATGAACTTAAAGAGTTCCGCCAGCGGAAGTTGTGCGAATTGGCGCTTTTTAATGCAAACATACCCTACCTCCTCACGGAAAACAGCGACCTTGTGGCGCAGGTGATGGCCGCTGACGGTGAGGGACATCACGATCCAAAGCTGTTGAATCTGCGGCAAAACTATCTCCTCCTCCGCACCCCGACCCAGGACAGGGAGGATGTTAGGACAACAATTTCCCACTCCCGGCCCCTCGGAATGGGCTGTGGCAAGACCTGGCCCGACGGAGACGGTAACATCCCGGTAAGAGAGGACATTGCCGTCGTGCCCGATCGACCTTCAAAATCGAAAATAATGCAAGTCACGGCAACTCGGAAGATACTGCACCCACGTTGGGCCATCGCGCTTACTATTATTTCCGGTTTGCTGCTCATCGCCGCCGCTTTGGCCCTTGTATTTACCAACATAATCGGTATCCTTGCCATTGGCATCTGGGGATACGCACTTCTTTTCTTTCCGGGGGCCGCATCGGGCATCGCGGCCGTTGCCCTCTGGATCCCACGTTGGGTTGGTTAGAAGTGGTGCAACCGTATCCGTTGGCCCCACTATGACAAATCAGAGACAACAACCATTTACAGGGCGTACTAAGCGGCAAAATTACCCAGGCTTGCCACCACCGAATAAACTTTGCATTCGGGCCAAAAATCCAGTTTCCGCTTTCTGTGGTTGCAGGTTGCCCCGTTGGGACTTGTGGGCGTACCGCCTTTGCTTTTTGCGATTCCATCATCAGTGCCCTCTTCCCGCACGACGGTGACCCAACACTGGTGCTGTTTTTCTGTGGCCATCGCCCCGAAACGTACCTCGCCCTTTCTAGGGTGCACAAAAATTTTATTCGTCTTGGCATGCAATACTGCAGTTTCAACATACAATTTTGTCCCCGCTGTCTTTCTCGCTCAATATTCGCATAAGGGGCGAGCAAATCAGCTTCCGCTCGGCTCTGCGGTACGAACCCGGAGAACGGTCTCCGGGCAATTATGCCACATCCACTCCATGCGCTATTTCTTTCGTGTCTCATCTGTTAAATGTGATGCGTGCACAGCTCAAAATAAACGCCACGGCCTCCTCCGAAAAAAATAAGTTTAATGTTTTAGCCGGCTACGTTGGTAAGAGGATAATAGAGGTCCTGCAGAAGTCGCTTTTGAGCCATTTTGCCCCGCATGAAATGCGGGTTTCAAGGCAGTGTTTCTGACTTTCGCAGGACCTCTATTAAAAATATCTGCCATGGGCGGGGCGATAATGATGACATTTTTCATATTGAACTTTCTTTTTTAGAATCCAGATTCTTGGACTATCTTGCTTGAGAATGGGCGCTTGTCAACGCTTTCGGAGGAAATGCGAAGATTTTGTAAATATTCCCGGGGAACCCCGTTTCGATGGTGCCGGCATATCTTTCCTTGGCAAGGCCCGAGAATCGTTTGAGAGTCTGCCACTTTGAGCGATTTACCCAAGAGGTTGGTTTACCTGGGATCCGATGGTATCGGCCTCCGGGTACTGCAATGGCTTTTTTCAACCGCCGGCTCGGCAATCCGCCTCGCCGGCGTCGTGAGTGGTCCGGACAAAAGGCGCGGTCGCGGCCTCCGCCTTCAACCAAACCCCATCACAGCCTGGGCACGCGAAAACAACATTCCTTTGTTGCAGCCGGAGCGGCCGAGGGAGGAAATTTTGCCCTGGATGTTGGATCTGGAAGCGGACGTGGGCCTCGTCTTTGCCTATGGGTGCATTCTGCCCAAAACGTTGTTGGACGGCATTTCCCTTGGCTTTTTGAATTTGCACCCATCGCTGTTGCCGGAGCTCCGAGGCCCATCGCCCATCGAAAGCGCCATTTTGCAGCGGAAAACCCAGACAGGTGTATCGCTTATGAAACTCGTCCCGGCCATGGATACGGGACCCGTTTATGCAACCTTAGCCATCGACATCGCCCCGGAGGAAACCACACCCACGCTCCGGGAAAAGGTATCCCATGCTGCCGTCGAAGTGTTGAAGAAATACTTAGAAGCCGCCCTGGCCGGCGGATTACTGCCCATGGAACAGGACCACACAAAGGCAACCTACACAAAACTCATCCGAAAATCCGACGGGCTCCTAGACTTCAACAAACCCGCCAGGGATCTGGAGGCGCAAATCCGCGCTTACACACCATGGCCGGGGAGCTTTTTTATTCACAACAACAAGCCGACCAAGGTCGGACGCACCGAGTGGCGCGAGGGGAACCCGAGCGCCGAACTAGGGACTACCTTGGGCATTCAAAACGGAGCCCTGGAAGTCGCCACCAGGGACGGGATTCTTCGTATCTTTGAACTCCAACCGCCGGCGGGGAAAATGAAAAAGGCAGCCGACCATATCATAACGAATTACGCAACACAACACCAGCCACTCTCGCCCTCTACCCTGTTTTCGCCGCAAAAACCGAAATAGGAACACCCCATCCACCTGCTTGCAACCCGCCATGTACCGCACACAAAGCCGCGAGCCACATGGCGACATTACGCGGAACCACGATGGCACTCACTTTCGCGCGCACTTGCCCAGGGCACGTCACCAGTTTCTCCGCCTGTCCACTCTTCATTCGCGCGATGAGCACATTCGCATCAGAAACTTCCTCTTCTTCTGCATCCGCGCTTCCCACAATAGACACACCACTGCCCACGCCAAATGACCCCGACTGCGGCCACAAAGGCGTCGCCATACACACATCCATGTGCGCAGTCTCGCCACACGTCAACGGATGCGGCAAGTACATTTTTGTTGCGCACAAAAAAACTGCTACATTTTAACAATTGGTAAGCAGCCGTTTTGCACGCTTTGTAGATGTAAAATAAAATCTGCAATGTCGCTGCCGTGAGTAAATACAGCATTGTACTCTGCCATTGCAACGCGAAGGGGCGTAGAAAACGAAGCATGTCTAGGGCGCAAGAGGTAGGTGATGTACGCCTAGCCACCGCCTTATTGAATGCGTGGAGTGTTGACGCGAGCGCGGCAGTGCAAGCGATCGGACCAGCGACTGGCCCGCCGGTCTTTTTTGATAAAGACGGCAAGAGGATTGCTGAGGTCACCAAGCCGTCTGCCGTAGGCACTCCGGGAACAAAATCCGTTGAATTGGTGGAAGGGGTAGCGGATAGAGTTGTCATGGTGGCGATTGGCACTTGTGGCGCCATGTCCGTTTTTCTGATAAAGAACGATGGGTATCTCTCCAATGTGGTAAAGTTTATCCAGGAAGCAACGAACGGACGCGAGACAATGTTTCGGTACGTCGTGGCGGACTCGGGGTTTACCATGACGTGCAAGATTCCCGCGGCGCCGGAAGGTATCGTGCGCACGCTCCTGGGGGGGGCGGGTACTGGCGGTTTGGCAACTGGGTTTACGGCCTTTTGCACGTTCCTTGGGCTGCTGTGTGCGTCGCTTGCCGGGTTTAATATCCCCGGGCAGGGCATTTTTCTGTCAGCCGTCACGGCAATACTCGGCTTTTTGCTGGGCAGTTTGGCGCAGTGGTTCGTCAGACGTTACGCGATGGGACAGGTGTGATCCACCTATGTTTTTTGTGGCATCCTACGCGGGCGTTCCCAAGGTAGTTTTGTGTGGTTTTTGGTCGTTACGGGTCTTCTTCCGGCTATGGTGCTGGTGTTGGCGGTTTGGCGTCCGTTTGGAGACGATTCCATCCGCTGTTTTTTATTTAGCCGGAGGGTGAATTCCGCCGTCTTTTTAGCCGGGGCGGGATGTCTCTTTTGGAAATTTTCCACGCTTGGAGACGCGGATTTTGGCGAACATCGGAAGGTTATTGAGGGCTTTTTGGCGCTTCTGGCGGCGGGGGCCCTTTGGCGAAATTATGGTTTCTTGGTTGTTCGCGGCATTGTTATTCTGCAATTGCTTTGGTCGGCGGCCATTCTCAATGCGCTTTTGGACAACTATCAATGGTGGTCCCTGGCATTGAAGGTGTTTGTCTACGTCATTGTCCTTGAAAGCCTCTATTTGGCTGTCTGTCCCTATCGATTGCGGGACTGGTGGACGCAGGGCAGGGCGCAAGGCAGCCAGTCGTACCCGAATAAGTTTCACCCAACAGAGTAATTTGGAAGATTTTCCTTGCCAGTCAAAATCCTTCTAGGTAACTTCGCGTGTCTGTTATATGCAAAGGGCAGAGGTAGTTTCCATTATCGCCGCGGAGTTGGGCGTTTTCAACTGGGAGGCCGATGGGAGCGGTAACTACGGGGCCATACTTGGCGACGGGTCACAAATTCGGCTCATAGCAAGCAGCGGCAAGAATCTCCTTTTGGAGGGACAGCTCCTACAGGGGGCCTCCGAAGTGTTTACGAAAATGGATAGATGCATGGATTTGCTGCAGATGAATTTCGACCGCGCCATCGTCGAACTAGGGATCCTCGTCTATGTCCCGGAATACGACGAGCTTGCCCTATCATTGGATGTTCCATTCGAATCGGCCAACGAAGATTCCATCGGGGAAATGGTGGATGATTTCGTTGACAGCGTAAAACGTAACCGGCTCGCCCTGAAAAACCTTGTCGATCCCGCCCCGGGGACGCTCCCATCTAACCCCCACAGATAGAGGTCACGTAAAATGAAATTGTTTCGTCGTTTTTTTTCGTCCACGGTACTGGCGATCGGTTCCTCCCTACTCGGCGGCTTGCTCCAGGCCGGCGAGATTCCATGGGCGGATGAGCACTACTACCATTTTGCGCAAAACCAAGACCTCAACGCCCTCATCCACGACTTCACGGCCATTCAGCAGGTGGACGTGGTCATCGGCGCGCCATTGTCCGGCATTGTGAACGGAATTTTTGAAAATATTCCGCCGCATGAATTTTGGGAGCGACTCTCCAAGGCCTACAACTTGATTTGGTTCTACGACGGCACCGCGCTCTACGTCTACCCGGGGACGGAAATAAAGACGGAGGTCATTTCCATGACCGCCCAAGAAGCCTCGGCCCTACGAAAGGTTGTGTCTGACCTGGATTTTGCCGGGTCAAACACCGTCCTTCGCTACGTTCCAGATACGCGGATGATGGTCGCCAGCGGGCCGCCCCGGTTCCTCGAGGTACTGCGCACGTTCCTCGCCAAGGTCCAAACGAATGCCATTCAGAACTTCGCCGATGAAACCGTGGTTCAAATTTTCCCATTAAAATATGCCTTCGCCTACGACGTCACATTAGACGTTGGCACCGGCAACGGCGTCCTCATCGAAGGCGTGGCAACGCTCCTAACCCGCATCCTGAGCGGGATGAACACCATCCCCAACGTCATGCAGGAGAGCGTCTTACTGGGTGCGCCGGCCAAGCCCCATACCCTGGATGGAGTACTGCAGCAGCAATCTGCGGTTTCCTCGGCGATAAATCAGGCCCAACAGTTGGCTGCACAAGCGGCCCAACAGGACCAGGAGGCGAAAAAACAATCAACCCAGGTTTCGCAATTGAAAGGAATTACCAAGCTATCTTCCAAGCCTTTGCGGACCACGGACGATAGAAAAACTAAAACCTCCGTTGAAGAAGCTGAGGCCAGGAACCTAACTGGAAAGTTTACCGCCATTACCTACGATGCCCGGCAAAATGCAGTAATAATAAGGGATCGCAAGGAACTCATGCCATTTTATCAATCGCTGATCGACCGCTTTGACGTCCCCACGAAGGCCGTTGAAATCGACGTGGCCATCGTGGATATCAACGTGGGCAGAAGTCACAAAATGGGTATCGACGTACTGGAATTCCTTAATGGAGAACGATCTCTGCTGTGGCGCACGGAAGGCGGGGACGTGACACTGGACGACAAAAATTTAAACTTCTATTTAAAGGTCCCGAACATTGGAGCATCGGGAATCACTGCTCGGTTGCAAGCTTTGGAGTCATCCAGTGCGGCAAAGACCCTCTCCCGCCCCTCGGTGCTGACATTGGATAATATCGCCGCCGTTATTTCCAATAACCGGGAAACCTACGTGCCCGTGGCCGGCGCCTATGCCACGGATCTATTCACCGTTTCCGCAAAGGTCGCCCTGCGTGTCATCCCCCACATCATCGAGATTCCCAGGTCGGATGGGACAGTGGAGCGTAAAATCAAACTCTTTGTCAGCATCGAAGACGGGGCCATGTCCGACTCCGGAGGCTCCGCGGGAATGCCTCTGGTCAGCAGTAGTCAAATTAACACCCAATCCATCCTCAACGAGGGACAGAGCCTCATCGTCGGCGGCTATTACTATGAGCACCACAGCGATGGGCGGCGTGGGATCCCAGTCCTAAAGAACCTGCCCGTTGTTGGCCGGCTTTTCAGCATGGCCGATCGGGCAACGGAAACCATGGAGCGCCTATTCATCATCTCCCCGCGCATCGTGGAGGTCTCACCGGATGAAGCCGATCCCTACGGAAAGTTTTTCCAAAAAGGTGACCTCTCTGGAAAGCCAACGCTCAACATGGACGAATTTGTCATACCTGAAAAACCGCATCGAAATGGCCGAAAAAGCTGGAAGTGGAGAGGAAGAAAGTCTCGGCACGAAAGCCACATTGCAACCTTGCAATATGAGGCATGACGCTTTGGACCTGGCAACTACGCCAGAGTTTCAGAACAAACAAAATCTCTCGGGGCAATGAGGAAGACAAATTCGCCGCGGCACTGCCGCTCGCCTAATATTTTTTGAACCTCACCGGCGTTCCCCCGGTAAAGCGTTTCGTACAATTTGGTAAGTTCCCGCGCGACGGTAACGGTCCGATCTGGACTAAATATCTGGACAATCTCACTAAGGAGCTTTTGCGCCCGGTGACAAGACTCATACAAAATGAGTGTGTGCGGGAAATTTTGGTAATTTTCCAATGTCCGCACACGTGCAGCGGACTTACTAGGCAAAAATCCTAAAAATAAAAAAGCATTGGACGGCAGCCCCGACGCACAAAGTGCCGTGGTAAACGCACTGGGCCCTGGAATCGGCACAACCAATAGCCGACGCCCGTGGCATTCTCGGACGAGACGAAACCCAGGATCACTAACAGTGGGCGTACCCGCATCGCCAACCAGTGCCACGGACAGGCCATCCCGAATTTTATCGGCGATTTCCACCGCCCGCGCCCGTTCGTTGTGCTCATGGTAGGAAATCAGCTCACATTTTATGTCATAGTGCTGCAGCAACCTACCCGTCGTCCGCGTGTCCTCACAGGCAATCAAGTTCACGGACCGCAAAACCTCTAGGGCGCGCAGGGTAATATCACCCAAGTTCCCAATGGGCGTGGCAACGACATAAAGCCCAGGGGCCGGTGAAGACGCAACCTGTCCCATGGAATCACCGCTGGGTTACCATCGAAAGGGGATTGTTCCCCTCCCAACTGGATGGGCGAGCCCAGGGCAAAGACGCCTCATCGGGGGGGCGCTCCGATCGACACCCGCTACAAAGACTTAGAACCACGACTGCACAAAGCCCGAGGATACGCACGCACATGAGCACATACCTAGGAATTGGCGCGCAAGAACTCAAGCAGTTTGAGAATCAATTCACCCCGCTCCTCCCGATGAAGGGCTTCGGCGATGGCCGTCACATCAGCGTTTTCCGGAAGAATGGAATTCTGGCTTAAATAATCACAAATTTCCTTCTTGAGCACCAAAATTTCCGCAGCCGCCTTTTTCCCCGCTTCCACGCCCGGCTGGTCGTAGGCATTTACATCGATCAGTTCCGCGTAAAAACCCACCGCACGTTCGTACAGGGCAATGAGCATGCCCATGGAAAATGGTGTAAGTTCCCGGAGGGTAATGGTTAGGGACATCCGGCCGCATTCGCTCAGAGCTTCCCGGGTGCCGAGCAAAAATCCCTCCAGGTAATCCGCCGCCTCAGCCAAATTGGTCACATTTCGTCCATTGGCCCGCCGGCTTCGGAGAACTTCAATAAAGGTAACGAAAAAATTATCCCTGCCATCCCGCAGTTGCTGCACGTAGGCGTGCTGATCCGTTGAGCCCTTGTTGCCATAGACGGTAATCCCCTGGTACACCACGTTGCCCTTCCGGTCCAAACGCTTCCCCAGAGATTCCATAATAAGTTGCTGCAGATATTTAGCAAGAAGCCCCAACCCGTCCCGGTAGGGAATAATAACCATATCCTTGGTACCTTTGCCTTCGGCCGCCACATACCAGCACTGGGCTAGCCGCATGGCCGGGTTGTTTTCCCGGGCACGGGTGAGTTCATCCATTGCCGCAGCACCCTCCAAGAAGGATTCAATGTCGATGCCGTAGAGCGCTGCCGGCAGCAGGCCAACCGCGGATGTAACACTCGTTCGGCCGCCAACCCAGTCCCACATGGGGAAGATGGCCAACCAGCCCTCACTTCGGGCGCGTTTGTGAAGCTTGCTCCCATCGCAGGTGATGGCAACGGCGTGGGAAGGGAAGTGAATTTTGCGCTGAGCCAAAAATCCAGTCGTCGCCGCCAGCGCGTTGTTGGGCTCGGGCGTTGATCCGGATTTAGAAGTGGCAATGACCAAGGTAGTTTCCAGGTATGATTCCAATGATTTGAAGCACCGGGCGAAGCCATCCGGATCCGTGTTGTCGAGGAATAGAATTTCCAGTGGCGAATTTTCCAGGCCAAGAGCGTCCGCAATTAGCTGTGGCCCGAGGGCGGATCCGCCAATGCCGATGCAAAGCAAATGGGTAAATTTTTTGCCTCCGACATTGATTTGCCCCCCATGGACGGCTTCGGCAAAGGTTTTAATTTGCTGCACCACGGCTCCGATGGCGTCGCCCACCGTCTTGTCCGGGGCTAGCTCCGGTGACCGCAACCAATAGTGGCCAACTTGCCGTCCCTCCGTCTCATTGGCAATGGCGCCCCTCTCCAGCCGGTCCATGGCCTCAAATGCCGCCACCGTTGGCTGGGAAAGTTTCCGCCAAATGTCCTTTCCCATGGGTATTTTGCTGCTGTCCAGGGCAAACCCAATGGTATCAAACTTTATATACCCGGGGAGAAAATCTGCCAATGAACCCATGTTCTCATTGTCCACTTCCGGAATGCATTTTCAAAATCATTTCATTCCGCCCCATTACATAAAAGTGTCGTTTAGTGTGTCAAATGACACACTTGTCGCACGTTATAGTGTGTCAATGGAACATCTGGTGCGGGTCCGGACCCTGAAAAGTTTCCGCCGATTCCACGAAACATTTCCCTCAAAGTCACCATTGGCGCGGCCTAAGGAGTTTTCGGCAAAAAAACGGACGATTTGGTCGGCAAATTGCTAAGTAAAGGGCACTATGGCAGCACAGGATACAAAG
The DNA here is from genome assembly GCA_031282835.1 of Puniceicoccales bacterium. Classification (GTDB taxonomy): domain Bacteria; phylum Verrucomicrobiota; class Verrucomicrobiia; order Opitutales; family JAIRLM01; genus JAIRLM01. The sequence goes on along the minus strand of JAITCU010000020.1, from coordinate 53,757 downwards.
CGGACGAAGATTTTAGGAATCGATCTGGGGACGACCAATTCGTGCATGGCGGTTATGGAGGGCGGGAAAGCGGTGGTCATCCCCAACGCGGAGGGAGCTCGGACAACGCCATCGATCGTAGCGTTTACCAAAAACGGCGAGCGGTTGGTGGGGCAGGCAGCCAAACGGCAGGCGATCACGAACCCACAAAATACCATTTTTTCCATTAAGCGACTCATCGGGAGGAAAAAGGAGGAAATCGACCGAGAATCGAGGAAGTTCCCATACACGGTTGTCGCGGGGAAAAACGGCGATGCCTGGGTGGAAGTTAGTGTGAACGGTGAGACTAAGCGTTTCTCGCCAGAGGAAATCTCCTCCATGATTCTGGCCAAGCTGAAGGCGGATGCGGAAAAATACCTGGGCGAGCCCATTACCAGGGCGGTCATCACCGTTCCAGCATATTTCAATGATTCACAACGGCAGGCCACAAAGGACGCAGGACAAATCGCTGGATTGGAGGTGCTTCGCATCATCAACGAGCCCACGGCGGCATCCCTGGCCTATGGACTGGACAAGAAAAAGGAGGAAAAAATTGCCGTCTACGACTTGGGTGGCGGCACCTTCGACATTTCTATCCTCGAAATCGGCGATAGCGTCTTTGAGGTAAAGGCCACCAACGGGGACACGCAACTGGGCGGTGACGACTGGGATGAAGCCATCATCAAATGGCTGGCGGATCAGTTCCAACAGGACAATGGCATTGACCTGCGCAAGGACCCCATGGCCCTGCAGCGGCTTAAGGAAGAGGGTGAAAAGGCCAAAATTGCCCTGTCCTCAGCGCAGGAAACGGATATCAACTTGCCATTTATCACGGCAGACGCCTCTGGCCCAAAGCATCTAAATGTCAAATTGCGCCGTTCGGAGTTAGAACGCATCTGTGAGCACCTGGTGAAGCGCACCGTGCCGCCTTTCGAAGCCTGCCTCAAGGACGCGGAAATTAAATCAAGCAGCATCAATGAGTTAGTACTTGTAGGCGGCATGACCCGCAACCCGCAGGTAATTGAGACGGCGCGGACGCTCACCGGTAAAACACCCAACCAAGGGGTCAACCCGGATGAAGTGGTTGCCATCGGGGCCGCAATCCAGGGCGGCGTACTGCAGGGCGATGCGGGTGTCGGAAGCATTTTGCTACTGGACGTAACTCCGCTGACGCTGGGCATCGAAACGGCGGGCGGAATTTCCACGCCCATGATCGAGCGCAACACCACCATTCCGACCAAGAAAACGCAGACCTTTACCACCTACGCGGATGGTCAGACCGGTGTGGACGTCCACATCCTCCAGGGCGAGCGCCCAATGGCCTGCGATAACAAAAGCCTGGGAAACTTTCGCTTGGAAGGCATTCCAATGGCCCCGCGTGGGGTTCCGCAAATCGAGGTAACGTTTGACATTGACGCCAACGGCATCCTGCACGTCACCGCGCGGGATAAGGGTAGCGGAAAAGAGCAGACCATCACCATCAGCGGCGGATCCGGACTGGACAAGTCGGAAGTGGAGCGGTTGCAGAGAGATGCCGAAATGTACGCGGCGGCAGACAAGGAACGAAAAGATAAGGCCGAGGCGCGCAATCAGTTGGATTCGACAATTTATCAAACCGGGAAGCAGCTGGAGGAACTCAAGGACAAGTTCTCCGATGACGACCGCAAAGGCATTCAGAGCATCCTCGATGAAGCCAAAAAGGTCTTCGAAAACGCGGGGGCATCCACGGAAGAGATGAATCGGGCTCGAGAGGCGCTGATGAAACAGTTCCAAGCGGCAGCACAGAAGATGTATGCCCAATCGCCGCCACCGGGTAGCGAAAACGCCGCTGGCGCACCTCCACCGCCCCCCCCGGGGACGGGTGCGGCCCCTGGGGGCGAGAAGGTCGTCGACGCGGACTTCGAAGTGGTCAACGACAAGAAGTAACCGAATAAAAATCGGGAGGTTAACTTGGCATAGGAAAGGTTCAAAAAAATTTGCCAAGCGAAGAAAATGAACCCATAAGGGGCCGTTACCCTCTGCGGAGGTGCTTAAGCCCCATCGAGGGTTAGGAATTTCCAACCGAAAGGAGATGTATTATGAGTAAGTCGAATATAAATATTAAACCGTTAGGTGACCGAGTGTTGGTCAAGCGGCGGAAGGACGCTGAGCAGGTCAAGGGCGGTATCGTTATCCCGGACACGGCGAAGGAGCAGTCCCAGGAAGCGGAGGTCATTGCCCTGGGCACGGGGAATGTGTGCGAATGCAAGGACGATTGCTGCAAGGATAAGAAGGTGACCTTCGAGGTCAAAGTCGGCGATCGGGTCCTTATCAATCGTTACGGCGGCAATGAAATCAAAATGGATGGGGTGGAATATCTCATCGTCCGCCAGAATGACATTCTGGCGATTCTTTAAGGAGATGGATAATTCAATTATAAACAACAAAACAAGGAAGATAAAGCTATGGCTAAGCAATTAATGTTTGATGAAGAGGCTCGGAAAAAGATTTTAAAAGGTGTCGAGCTGTTGGCAAAGGCGGTTAAAACAACACTGGGCCCCAAAGGGCGCAATGTGCTCATTGATCGCAAATTTGGGGCTCCAATGGTGACCAAGGATGGGGTAACCGTTGCCAAAGAAATTGAGCTGGAGGACCACTTTGAAAATATGGGGGCGCAAATGGTGCGTGAGGTGGCTTCCAAGACCGCGGACAAGGCCGGAGATGGAACCACAACGGCAACGGTTTTGGCTGAGGCAATTTACCGGGAAGGCCTAAAGAATACCGCCGCCGGGGCCAATCCCATTTCTTTGAAACGCGGAATCGACAAAGCCGTGGAGGCGGTGGTGGAACAGCTGCGGAAAAAATCTAAAACCGTTAGCGGCCAGGAAGAAATCCGCCAGGTAGCGACCGTTTCAGCAAATTGGGACACAGTCATCGGCGGAATGATCGCCGATGCCATGGGAAAGGTTGGCAAGGACGGGACCATTACCGTTGAAGAAAGCAAGGGCATCGAAACATCCCTGGATGTGGTAGAGGGCATGCAGTTTGACAAGGGTTACCTGAGTCCTTATTTCGTGACCAACGCGGAGTCCATGGAGTGCAGCCTGGAGAACGCCTACGTGCTCATTTCGGAGAAAAAGATTAGCGCTCTCAATGATCTGTTACCCATCCTGCAGGCGGTAGCCCAAGCGGGGAAGCCGTTGTTGATCATCGCCGAGGACGTGGACGGGGATGCCCTCGCCGCCCTCGTGGTCAACAAGTTGCGGGGCACACTTCAGGTGTGCGCCGTCAAGGCCCCTGGCTTCGGCGATCGACGCAAGGCCATGTTGGAGGACATTGCCATTCTCACCGGCGGCAAGTGTATCACTGAAGATTTGGGCATTAAGCTTGAAAACGTTACCCTCAGCGATCTTGGCCGGGCCAAACGGATCAGCGTGGACAAGGAAAACACGACCATTGTGGAAGGGGCAGGTTCCAAGGACGCCATCAAGGGCCGCATCAAGCTCCTGCGCAAGCAAATCGAAGACGCTTCCTCCGAGTATGACCGGGAAAAGCTTCAGGAGCGGTTGGCAAAACTGTCCGGCGGCGTGGCTGTCATCAACATCGGCGCATCCACAGAACCGGAAATGAAAGAAAAGAAGATGCGTGTGGAGGATGCGCTCCATGCCACGCGGGCAGCGGTCGAGGAAGGCATTTCCGTCGGGGGCGGTGTGGCCCTACTCCGCGCGGCCCACGTCATTGCGGGGTTGAAGCTGGAAGGCGATGAGGCCATCGGAGCGGATATCGTCGTCCGTGCGCTCAAGGCGCCGTTGCATGATCTATGCGCAAACGCCGGCGTCGAAGGCCCGTGGGTCATACGCGAGGTACTCAAATCCGATAGCTGGTCCTGGGGCTACAACGTCGCCACCGGGAAATTCGAGGACCTGGTAGCTTCCGGTGTGGTTGACCCGACGAAGGTGACCCGCTCCGCCTTGCAAAACGCCGGGTCCGTTGCCGGCCTGCTGCTGACCACTGAGTGCATGATCGTGGATAAACCTGAGGAAAAATCGTCCACTCCCGCCATGCCTGGCGCCGGCGGAATGGATTACTAAGTTTCGAAATACGGACCTTGGAATTTGCCAAGGTCCGCCCCCGTGAAAAGGCTTCTCCCCGTATATGCGGCCGGGGGCCCGTAAAATGCGAAACGCAAACGGCTCAACCTGCGGCACGGTTGGCCAAGAAATCCGATTGGGAGGTCGAGATCGCGGAAATTTCTCGGTCAAAGTTTCCGTAGCCTTAAAAGGCTAACGTACTTCCCAAGGACCCCACTGCTTTTGCGGAAGTTGAAACCGCCGTTGCAAAATCCGAACTCCATGCTAGACGAAACAACCCAAAATCTACTTCCGTGAGAAATTTCTTGCCATAGACTTCTTCCATTGGGGGGTATAAGGGGCATTCAATCATCACGCAGTCGGGCACACACGCGCATCCATCTCCCCGTGGCGATGAAAATCTGGGGAAGCAACTTCTAGGAGTATTAAATACGCAAAGAGAAAATTTTTTGCCTTTTTCAAAATCAACGCGCCCTAGCCAGTAAATATCAAACGCCGTTGAACGTGGGCCCCTGAAGTGCTGCGCGCATTTCTTAACCATCCCGACAGACTCGGGCCCCGGATAAAGCGGGATTTCCCAAAAAATATTCACAATTTTCAAAAGTTGATTGACAAACGCCTATTCTCCAGCAATATGGTCTGTGAATTCGAGTTCAAAGGAGAAGATTCAATATGAAAAGTACCGCCACAGCTACGACAGATATTTTTAATGATGATTGCAAATTGCAAACGTTACCAGTCTCAGAACTGACACCTGGCTTCAAACTGGAACCCCCATTTTCTTGGGAATTTCCTGCGTTTTTAGGACGGGCCAGCCCGCTGCCAACTGCGAAAGCCACCTGGAGAATATCTCCCTAAATAGAAAATGAGCTAGCTTATCTGATTGGAGAAGCAATGGGAACTAATTAACAAAAAAACAAATGACGGGTTATTATTTCGGCAAGTGAGCCGAAGACAACAACAGTACTGGACTTTTAAATTATGGCATTGTATCTAAGAAAATTTTTCGTGAATATTTTAATGTTCATTGGATTTGTATATAAATCTTTCGCAGGCTTGACTATAAACTCGCTTCCTTGTCGTTTGCGCCGTGGCCGGCCCGCAAGCGCCAATAGGGGAGTACGTCGGGAAACGCGCCACTGGAAAAAAGTACGACCACATGCCGTTTCCCGCTGGGATTTTCCTGGAGTGTCTCTAACAGATGATCAAGCAGGAGTTTGTTTTCACTAAAATGCCGTGCTTCTCCAATGCTCTGGGAAAGCGCGCCCATGAGCCGATCAACGCGCAAACGCTTTTCCGAGGGAACTCCAGCCATATTCCTCGGCACGCCCCAGAAACAGCGGTCACAGGCAGAAAATGCCCTGACGTAATCCTCCTCCCACATGCGGTACATGGAAGTGTTAGTGGCGGGCTCAAAGCAGGCAATAAGCTCATCATGTGGGTACTGTGCTCGCAGGGATGCAAGCACTTCCGCAACCGCCCGGGGATGGTGGCCAAAGTCTTCGATTACAACCAGACCGCTATTTTCAACCAACTTTTCCTGTCGCCGGCACACACCTTCGTAATCCCGGAGATCAATTTCTTTGGGAAAAGGCAAATTCAGCGTGAGGTGGTTCGCCAGAATGGCCATCGTAGCATTCATGGCATTAAATCGCCCGTGGAGACCCGTTTGCACACAAAAGGCCCCGCCCTCGTGTACCACCTCCCACCTGCTACCGCCCCGGTCCATGGAAAAATTTTGCAGGGAAAAGTCATTTTCCTTTTTCCATCCCACCCGATGGACGGTCGTCCACGGCACGGGCAAAATGGCGCCAATGTTAGGGTCCTCACCGTTGACAATTACATGACCGCTGTTCGGCACGAGCCGCAGCAAATGAGAAAAACTACGTTGTACGGCACCGATATCGCGAAAAATATCCCCATGGTCGAAATCGATGCGATTAATCACAACTGTATCGGGCAAATAATGAATAAACTTGCTCCGCTTATCAAAGAACGCACAATCGTACTCATCCCCTTCAAAAACGAACGGAGCCGCACCATCGCCCAGGTCCACACCGCCCGGCAAATTCTTAGGAATGCCACCAATAAAATATCCGCCAGGTACGCCCATTTGCCGCATGTAAAATGCCGCCAGCGCAGCCGTTGTGGTTTTCCCGTGGGTACCGCTTATTACAATGCGTTTCCGAGCCTTTACCAAATCCCGGGAAAAAAATTCTGGCAGCGACACCATACGATGGCGCTCCCGTTCAAGGAGATACTCCAACACAGCATTTCCCCGGGCAACGGCATTGCCAATAATAACGCGCTGTGGAACAAAATTTATCAGATGTTCCAGGGAAAATTCCTCCACAAGTGGAATGCCACTTGCGCCCAACAACTGGTCCATGGGCGGATAAAGCTTATGATCACAGCCACTAACCTCGTATCCCAGCCGCTTTGCCAAAAGCGCCACATTGCCCATGGCCACGCCGCCGATAGCTAAAAAATATAAACGTTCACGTTTATTATCTTGCTGCACAGACGATTTCCAAGAATCCATCGGCGAAAGTCGAGTTCCCAAATCCGGCCTCAATAGGATTGCGCTAATGCCACTTTTACCCGTTATTCCATGTGTGAGTTCCACGATCCCGTTAATCCCGCCGGCACAAGGAGATGTCGACCTGTTGCTCATGGCGGCGGAGTGTTCTGGGGATGAGCTAGGGGCGCGACTCATCGAAGGACTTCTGAAAATACGGCCTCGGGAAAAAATCTACGCCATTGGCGGACGCAATATGGCCCGGGTAGCACCTCATTTTCTCTTTGATCTCACCGAGCATGCGGCTCTAGGATTTTGGGAAGTCTTGCGCAACGGGCGCTTTTTTTATAAGTATTACCAGGACGTCATCCGGTGGATAGACAACCACCGCCCCAAACGAATTTGCCTCATTGATTCCCCTGCACTTCATTTGCGCGTCGCTCGCGCCCTGTGTGAACGAAAAATTTCCCTAAAGGGTGGCGGGACGGTTTCGCTCTATTACTACGTCGCGCCGCAGGTGTGGGCGTGGAAAGCCAGTCGCCGCTTTGCCATGGCAAAAGACTTGGACGCATTGGCCGTCCTGTTTCCATTTGAGAGCAAAGTTTTCGCGGATACCACCCTGCCCGTAACTTTCACAGGCCATCCCTTCCTGGCACCAGACCATAAAAGTCCCATCCATTACGAAAAAAACCAAACGATCTTCCTCCTCCCAGGCAGCCGGCGGCAAAATATTCGGTGTATTTTTCCGACTATGCTGGAGGCATTCGCCGAAATGCAAAAAAGCGACGACTGGTCCGCCGTTTGCATTCACCCCACGGAAACTATTCGTGAACTTCTGGAGGCGGAATTGCGAAAATTCCCCAAAATTTCCCCCAAAATTCAACTGATTCCCATGGACGAGGCACGCAAAAATCCCATCGGAGGACGGCTGGCCCTCGTAAGCTCTGGAACCATGTCTTTCCAGTGTGCCCTGGAGGGCATTCCCGGCGTAGTAATCTACAAAACCAGTCCGCTGACTCATTGGATCGGACAGCAATTGATAAAAATTCCATTTCTCGCCCTGGCAAATATCATCCTGGGTTATGAATGTTATCGGGAATACATCCAAGGAGCGGCTCGGGCTGATGTTATTGCGCGCCAACTGCTTATGCTCATCAACGCACGCTCGGAGTTCAACGCCGTATCCGCCGAATTACGACAATGCTTTCAAGCCGGAGTATGCAATGCGGTTAAATGGCTTTCAACCTGATATTTTTCCTCTTGCATCTCGAATTTGGCATTCCATAATGCCTTCATTATGGGCAAGGGTGACGTGAAAAACGCGGAAGCGGATCTGGCGGACGGAGCGGCGAATGACGGCGCACGGCGGCGGACACGGCGGCAGGTTTACATATTCGGCGGCGTGCTCGTTGTTTTTATTGCCGTTGTTTTATGGGGAGCTGCAACGGTTAAGAACGGATGGAAACGCCGAGAAGACCAACGATTTTTACGGGATGTGGCGTTAATCCAAGAAGCGTTCACGCAGCTGGCCGAAGGTGACACGGAGCATAACCTGTCCCCCGTCGAAGGGGCGCATGCGGGAGCCGTTGTACCCGAAATCGCAAAAACAGCCATCAACGGGAATTGGCACATTCAGCAAACACAGCGCGGAGACGGCAGGATCCTAACGGAAATCGTTGTAACGAACCCAGACCGTTCCATGAAAGAGATGGAAAAATTAGATGCCAAACTTGATGATGGTAACCTATCCACTGGAAGCTTTGTCCTCAAGGGCAAGGACTCCTACGGAATTAGCGTCATGGAAAGTTACATTGCCACCGAGGCTCCCCCGGAAGACGAGGACGTCCGCAAGGAGCGGACAGTCCTTAATAGCAAAGATCTCGACAAAAACTACCTCAAACGAAGTGATACAACCCGCGATGCCAAGTGAGAAGTTATCTCCGCAGACATGGGGACTGGGAAAAATTTGGAGTTCCCCCGGGGCCTAAACGGCTACCTCTCCGCGGATGGTGGGGTGTGGGGCGTAGTCACTGAACTCAAAGTCTTCGTACGCAAAAGTGTCTATGGACTGCCCGCGATCGGCAATTTTTAACTGGGGGAGCGACTTTGGCGCTCGCGTCAACTGTTCCCGCACCTGCTCCAGGTGATTTGTGTAGATGTGGTAGTCCCCGAGCACGTGGATAAATTCCCGCGGCCGCAACCCGCACACGTGCGCAACCATATGCGTTAGCAGCGCATAACTGGCGATGTTGAACGGCACCCCCAAGAATAAATCCCCGCTCCGCTGGTAAAGCTGGCAACGCAGTTCGCCTTTTTCGGAAATGTGGAATTGAAAGAGTATGTGACATGGGGGAAGCGCCATGGAGGCGATGTCTCCCACATTCCACGCGGAAATTACATGCCGCCGGCTCAGGGGATTCTTTTTAATATTTTGGATCAACTCAGCGATTTGGTCAACGGTCCGCCCATCGGTACAACGCCACGAACGCCACTGTTTTCCATATATTGGGCCCAATTCGCCATTCGCATCCGCCCACTCGTTCCAAATGCGAACCCCGTGTTCCTGCAAGTATTTGACGTTAGTGGAACCCTTGAGGAACCAGAGCAACTCATGGACCACGGACTTCACGTGCACCTTTTTTGTCGTCAGAAGCGGAAACCCTTCGCGCAAATCAAAGCGCATTTGCGCCCCAAACCGGCACAGGGTCCCAATGCCCGTGCGATCGTGGCAAGGCTCGCCATTTTTTAAAACGTCCTCCAATAGGATGAGATATTGCCTCATATCCAACTCCGTCCCCGGAGAAGCTCCTAAGGTTTGCGATCAATCCTGCGATAAAAAATTATTCATTTCTCCATCGTACATGAACCAACGCCAAATCCTACCCATAAAGCATCTTTAAGCAAAATTTTCCCATCAGAGCATTTTTATGTTGCCAAAACAAAAATCTCAGTAAACTTCTCATCAATGAATAGTATCCGCATAAAGAACAGTCAGGAAATGCCCGACCCGACAGCAAAGCCACAGGATAAGCGGAGCCGTATAGGTGGTCCGACTGACTTCGTCAGGTTTGTAATTTGCGGGTCGATAAATTGTCTGGCGTTCGTTCCCAACGCCATTAGGTACGTTTACTGCAAATTTATTGGCGACAAAACGGGTGCGCGACTCGTTTGGCCGTTACTTGTATTTGAGCAGTCGGCGCTATCATTATTTTTTCCGGACCCGCTTGCCAAAGGTAAAACAAGTAAAGTTGAGACGGTTCCAGCCCAACCAACATCGACCGCCCAGTCCGAAGAAGACCCCATCGATGAGGCCCATCAAGAGCCATCCGAAGCCGAAGCCGAAGCCAAATCCGAAACCGAAACCGAAACCGAAGCCAAATCCGAAACCGAAACCGAAGCCAAAGCCGAACCCGAACCCGAACCCGAACCCAAAGCCGAACCCGAACCCGAACCCGAACCCGAACCCGAACCCGAACCCGAACCCGAAGCCGAAGCCGAAGCCGAAGCCGAACCCGAAGCCGAACCCGAACCGCAGCCAGTAACCCCTCCGGTGCCTGAGCCAGTACGCCTGACCGCGCCACCGCCACCGCCACCGCCACCGCCGCCACCACCACCGCCGCCACCGCCGCCGCCGCCACCACCACCGCCGCCACCACCACCGCCGCCACCACCGCCGCCACCGCCGCCGCCGCCGCGTTCACAAGCGCTGCCCACTGAGGATGCAATTAGGGCGCTGGCGGCCGGAGGCCTAAACAAAGTGGACCCAGCCCAAGAGGAGCGACGCCGGGCGGAGGTAGCTCGTAATCAGGCTGCCCAAGGAGTCGGTCTCAAACCCCCGGGAGCCGGTGACCCAATAGGACGGCGAATCTTCGAGCTCAATGTACAAATACAACTGCGAAAGGACGGAGCACAAAAACGCGTAGTGGGCGCTGGTGTGGATGATGCCACAATGTACGCAGCACTGGATAAAATGACGACGGATGTGTGGGAAAAAGAATTGGCGGACATGGAATTGCTTCGGGAACTTCACACGTTTACCGCTGATTTCGGTGGGCCAGGCACATTCATTGGACTGTGGGATGGCGGTAACCGCACCGGCGATGTATTACAAAGAGCAATCGCGGCCTTTGGTAGCACGGAAAAAGTGGACAGGGCCATCGCATTACATAGAATCGACCTCGTTAAAAGTGCGCCCGCACTCGGCGCTACCGATGATAAACGTGTGCTTTTTTTACAAGGCATCATAAACACACAAAAAGATGAACTACAAAAAATGAAAGTTCTGTGGGATATTCCAGGTGACAACATTGATGAGGAGTGGTATGCCGACTTCTTAAGTTGTCTCTATGCCATCATCAAATTGTTGAGCGGACGTGACAACGGGTTTCCGAGTAGTGTTTCCGAAACAACCGAGGGCAATATTGCATCCATTAAGAAGGCTCTGATGGATGAGAGTATTTGTTTGGGAAGAGGACAAGTCCTGGGCATGATTGACGGAATTGAGCGTAGGAGCACCAGCGGGATATTGCGCTCCTATTTTATCACAGATTCTGACGAAAATGAGCTCATAAGTAGCATGACAATGGAGACTGCATGGTAACATTAGAGATCCTGCTGAAGTCGCTTTTGGGCCATTTTGCCCCTCATGAAATGCGGGTCTTAAGACAGTGTTTCCGACTTTTGCAGGACCTCTGTTATAGCACAGCCAAAAAATCAAGATCCTTGCCAAGGACGCCTTGACATCCACCGCCAGTGGTACAGCGTGGAGCCAGTCATGAAGGTTGCAGCGTCGTTGAGTTCATTGAAGTCCCGGCATCCCGCGTGTAAGGTGGTACGGCGAAAGGGGCGGGTGTACGTCATTAATAAGGTTGCCCCGCGGTTCAAGGCCAAGCAGGCATAGGAGGAGGTTTTATGAAAAAGGGAAAGCATCCGACATCGAACCCCGTATGTTTCGTGGACGTCTCCAGCGGAAAAGAATTTTTGACGGTTTCCACGGCGAAGTTCCGCGAGACGAAGGAAATCGACGGGGTCACCTACGGTGTCATCAACTGCGACATCACCTCCGCCTCCCATCCAGCCTACACGGGTATCAAGCGCTTTGTCGATACCGCCGGGCGGGTGGAAAAATTTGAAAAGCGCTTCTCCCGTCGGCGAACGGGTGGATGAAAAGCAATTACCGTGGTCGATTTACGCCTAAGGCGTGGTGCGGTTGTCGAGTCCATGCTCTTCGCCCGATTCCCGCGTGTGGACGGTTTCTTGGACTTCAAATCGCCGTTCCAGCTGCTAGTCGCGGTGGTTTTGTCAGCGCGATGTACGGACGTCCAAGTCAATCGAGTGACTCCCGCGCTCTTTGCCGTCGCGCCCGATGCCCGATCAATGGCGGATCTCCCGCTGATGAGGTTAGAAGAACTCATCCATGGCGTTGGATTTTTCCGCCAAAAGGCCCGGGCACTTTCGTCGTTGTCCAAAATTTTGATAAATCGGTGGAACGGCACCGTGCCAATGACCTTTGAAGACTTGGAGTCCCTGCCGGGTGTCGGCCATAAAACGACGTCAGTGGTACTCGGCCTGTGTACCGACCGTCCCACGTTTCCCGTAGACACCCACGTGTACCGGCTTTCCCGGCGATGGCAACTTTCCAATGGCCGCACGCCCATCGCCGTTGAAAGGGATCTTAAGCAAATTTTTTCCCCCGAAAAATGGTTCCCCCTTCACCAACGAATGATTGCCTATGGGCGTACGGACTGCACGGCGCGCGCATGTGACGGCACCCGTTGCACAATTTGCAAGGCCATTCAAGCGCTGGCGAACTAGGGCACCGCGTGAATAGGGATTTTTCGTGGGCCTTCGCATTTTTTTTACAAGTTGGCTTGACAAACACCCGCTTGCCAACAATATAACCTGCGAATTCGAGTTCAAAGGAGAAAATTCAATATGAAAAGCACCACCGTTACCGCCGCGTTCGAGGCAGATATTTTTTATGACGATTGGGGACTGCAAACGTCCCTAACCCCAGGACTGACACCTGGCTTCAAACTGGAACCCTCGTCTGCACGAGAATTTCCTGCGTTTTTAGAACGGGCTAGCCCGCTGCCAGCCACAAAAACCACTTGGGAAATATCACCATAAATAAAAAAAACAAGCTGGCTCAGCCGATCAAAGAATGCATGGAAATCAATTAACAAAGAACAAAGGCCATATTGTTACTCCGGTAAAGTTGCCAGAAACAACAATGGCATTGAACCTTCCAATTATGATGTCACGCGCAGGAAAGCTCCCAGCTAGTATCTCTGGTATTATTCAAATCAGTATTAATGTTCACTGGACCCAACCATATGTTAATGACAAATTTTACATCTTTAAAAAATTCATATTTCGGTAGCAGCCTAGCGTACATCCCCAGGCCCTCACACCGTCGTGGAAAATTTCGCCACTTCCTTCCCAAAGAAGCGGTGGAGCACAGAAGGCACGCGTATGGACCCGTCTTCCTGCAGGTTATTTTCCAAAATGGCTGCCAACACTCGCGGAATCGCCAACCCGGAGCCGTTGAGGGTGTGGACAAATTGAAGCCCCGACCCATCAGCTGGGCGGAAGCGGATATTGGCCCGGCGTGCCTGAAAATCAGTAAAGCTGCTACAACTGGACACCTCCAGCCAACGCCTCTGCCCGCCGGACCAAACCTCCAAATCGTACTGTTTGGAATGCGGAAACCCCATATCACCGGCACAAATGGCGAGCACGCGGTAGGGAATCTCCAATTTCTGGAGCAGACCCTCCGCATTCCCGCGCAGGAGTTCCAATTCGTCCAAACTCCGGGAGGGGTGAACCCATTTGACCAACTCAACCTTGTCGAACTGGTGCAATCGGTTGAGCCCGCGCACGTCTTTTCCCCAGCTACCCGCCTCCCGGCGAAAGCACGGCGTGTGGGCACAGCGGCGGATGGGCAAATCGGCCTCGCTGAAAACTTCATCGCGAAAAAAATTGGTCACAGGAATCTCGGCCGTGGGAACAGCATAGAACCCGTCCGCGGGCATTTCATACATCATGCCCTCCTTATCCGGGAGCTGGCCCGTTGCGGTCGCACTCGCTCCGTTGATCAGGATCGGCGGCAAGAACTCCACGTAACCATTGGCCTCGGCCTCGGAAAGAAAAAATTGAACCAGCGCCCGTACCAACCGGGCCATGTCGCCGATGTAAAAGGGAAACCCGGCACCGGCCACCTTCACCCCCCGGGCAAAATCCAATCCATTTGCAAACCCTGGGATGTCATAGTGCGGCATGGCGTGCGGCGAAACGGCATTCACATCACCCCAGAAGGAAATGGTAACATTATCTCCTTCCGTTTTTCCCTCGGGAACACTTTCGTGGGGCACGTTTGGGATGGACAGATAAAGCCTTTGCCATTCTCCTTCAAGGGTTTGAACCGCATCAGCCAATTCCTTGGCATGGACGGATTGTTCCTTCAACGCGGCGCGCAAATTTCCAATGTCTTCCCCCGCGCCCGAAGATTTCGCCAATTGGTCGCTTGCTTTTTTCAATTCCGCCCGCGCCAACTCTGCCCGCGAAATCCGCTCCCGGCGCAGCGCATCCACCGCCAAAAATGCGTCAATATCGCAGGAAAATTTCTTCTTCCGCAGGGCAAGTTTGACTTCTTCGCCGTGCTCGCGCAGGGATTTGAGATCCAGCATGGCGACCATGAATCGGTAGTATCCCGGCAGCGTCAAGTGGAAATGGCCGACTTCGCCACTAGCCCAATATTTGTGCCCATCCGCTTCCAAAAGAGTTGCGGTATGGCGTTTTTTCCCAACACTCGACGCGGGGATTGTTCCATGGAAAACAGCATCGTCCTAGACTTTAGCATACGCGCCATGATTTTGGTGCTCATTTTGTCGTTGCCATCCATTTTGGTGGCCACGGGCGTGGGACTTATCGTGAGCCTCCTGCAGGCACTTACACAAATTCAGGAACAAACCCTGGGATTTACGATGAAACTCATTTCCGTTGTCGTGGTGTTGCTGATCACCGCCCGGTGGATCGGATCGGAGGTGATGCAATTCACCCGCTACCTGTTCGCCTATTTTCCGACCTTACTTCACTAGCCCTAGCCCTGGGAATACGCCATGCCTTCGTTCCTCTTCATATTCCGCAGCTTCTTTTTTGTGATGATCATGGGCATCGTGCGCACGGCAGCGATGTTTTCGGTCATTCCGTTTTTCGGAAAAAAAAATGTGATGGGCATGGGGCGCAACGCATGGATTTTGGGCTTGACGCTTTTTATTTATCCAGTTCTCCACAAGGAATTTATTAACCCTGACATCAGCCTGGGACTGATCATCATGCTTTGCACCAAGGAACTGCTCATCGGGCTTGTCCTCGGTTTTTTGGCCAGTTTTATTTTTTTCGTCGTGGAGGGTGTGGGGAATCTCATCGATGTACAGCGGGGTGCCTCATCCGCTTCCCTGTTCAGCGCCTTTAATGAGAGCCAAACGACGGTGATGGCAGATTTTTTCGTCCAAATCGTCCTCCTGCTCTTTTTCATCACCGGCGGATTTCTTTTTCTGCTGCAGCTCCTCTACGAAAGCTATCGGCTGTGGCCGCTGTTTTCGCTATTTCCCATGTTCGACGGCGGTGTTGCGGCGTTTTTCGTACAATTGACGAGCGATTACGCCAATGTCGTTTTCGCTCTCGTGGGTCCGATTCTGTTTGCCCTATTCCTTGCCGAATTCGGCTTGGGTATGGTCAATCGTTTTGCGCCCCAGCTTAACGTGTTTTTCCTGTCCATGGGCATTAAAAGTGGTCTCTCGTCGTTATTTATCATTCTCTATTTGTCATTTCTCATGGGATTTTTTAAATCCCATTTCTTCGGAGAAAGCCGTGCCCTCCAGTTCGTGAGGATTTTTTGGAGATAGGTTGCCATGGGAGAGGGCGAGGAAAAAACAGAACAGCCGACACCCAAGCGGTTGCGTGATGCAAAGAAAAAGGGACAAGTCGCCTACAGTAAGGATTTCACGTCCACGGTCTTGCTCATCGGCGTATTTGCCTACATCGGCCTGAAATGGTGGACGGCGGTGGACGAGCTTCAGGAATTTTTGGTTCTCCCCGTGCCCTTTTTCGGTGCTCCGTTCCGCCAGGGGCTGAGCGCGGTTATATCCGCCTGCTTTGCGGAACTGGTCGACCTGCTCCTTCCCATACTGGGGATTGTGGCCGCTTTTGCCATTGCCGCTGGATTCATGCAGGTGGGAGCCATTTTCACGACCGAACCCATTAAACCTGACATTAAAAAGCTCAACCCCATAGAGAAATTTAAACAGATCTTTTCGAAGAAAAATATCTTCGAATTTCTCAAATCTGTTTTAAAGGTGACCTTCCTGGGTATCCTAATCTACCGGCTTATCAAATCGCAGCTGGATGAGATGATCCTGCTGCCCTACTCGGGGGTGTCGGGTCTGATAGCGTTTATTGGCCCGGTGATGAAGAAATTCGCGTCTCTGGTCATCTTTGCCTATATGGTGGTCGCCGTCGCGGATATCTTCTTCCAACGTCGTGACTTCAACAAAAAGATGATGATGTCCAAGAGTGAAATTAAGCGCGAATATAAGGAAATGGAGGGCTCCCCGGAAATCAAAAGCAAACGCAAGCAAATCCACCAGGAAATGATGAACGAGGGTCCAGCCCAGCGCACAAAGCGTTCCTCGGCGCTGATTACCAATCCAACACATCTGGCCGTCGCCATACTCTACGAGGAGGAACTTACCCTACTGCCCGTCGTGTTGGCTATGGGCGAGGGTATCCTCGCCGCGGAAATGATAGCCATTGCCCGCGCGGAAGGCATTCCCATCATGCGCAACGTCCCCCTGGCCCATGCGCTAATGGACTCGGCGGACGCGATGGAGTATGTTCCGTCCCAGCTCCTTGAGGCGGTGGCCGAGGTTTTGCGCTGGGTGGCGGATTTGCAGGAGGCTGGCGAGAGCAACATCGAAGTCGACATGGCCCGCGAAGACCTCGGCATGTACTTGGAAGAGGAAGAATAGGCATCTTGCTTTTTCGGAAAATACCCGAACCCCAGCCTATGTAGCGCTTCGGCGGCAACGGCGTTGGCTCTTTCGCGACGATCATGCGGTAAATTTTTAATTGGACACGGAGCCAAAAGAGACACAAGCCCGGACGTTATGACGCAGCGGGTGCTCAGACATTACGGCATATGAATAAAATTTTTTCTGCTACTTGCTTTCCATTGCAAAATCCTCTCATCAATGGTTTGTTCTCGCCCATGGCCGGTCGCATCATTTTCAGACGCGAGTACCATGCTCGGCGAAAGGACCGAGAGACAAGTCGAAATCTGCACCATTTCACAAGCGTTAGAAGTCTATCAAAGAATCGCATGCTTGCATAGGAATGCTCGTTTGAGCGTCGAGACAGGGGAGCTTTTGCAGAAGTCGGAATGCTTTAAAATCGACTCTTACACCTGCTCCCATATCACAACGCAATGAATACGCAGATCTTACGGTATACGAATAAAATTTTTTCTGCCACTTGCTATACCACCGCAGCAACTTTCCCACCATTAGTTTGTTCTCGCCCACGGCCGGTCGCACCATTTTCAGGTGCGAGTACCATGCTCGGCGAAAGGACCAAACGGCAGGTCGATGTCTGTAATGCTTCACAAATCTTAGAAAAATGTCAAAGAACTGCGTTTTTTTATGGGAATTTTCGATTGAAAGTCAAGACGAAATATGCAGGCGGAGTGAAAATTTGTCACGGCAATCGCACGGATTCGTTATCCATCGCTGGTATAACTCTGAAAGAGACCGTACGGACATGGACCTTAGAAATAACACCGCGGTCGATATGGCCCACAAGGTCAGCGGAAAAGAAATAGGGGGCGTCCGGGTTCAAAAAAAATGCTTGCATGCACGCTTAAATCTCGCTCCACTCGGACAATGGAGCATTTGGTAAAATTCAATTCCGCGGAAAGTCCCCGCGGTGTGGGCTATGCTGTCTGTGCAACATGCGTGCCAGATACTCCTGCGTGCGTGTCGATAGCAGAGGCGCTAAATGGTATTGCTACAGAATTTGAATATAACTGTATATCGTTTTGCCGTCCAGAGGATGGAACTACTATATGGCTTCTTTCTAGGGAGTTTCATCCTATGCAATCCGAATTACATTGTAAATCTTTGAGTGCTTTCATAGGGGCGGTAGAAGGGTTCCCACTGGCGTGCAAGGCGCGGTTTGTAGAAATAGAGCGAGTTAACGGATGAGCGTTTTGTTAAAAAAAATTTACTTGCGTTTTTGCCTGACTTCGTCTGATTGACTGCCTATGGGTGTTGGTTTTCCACGTTCGCAATATGAATATTGTTTAGCTAGCAAATATGCCAGTGATGGAATTATTCGCTACATTTTGATGTGTGACGCAAGTGACGACTGCTATTCAGATCTCATGGAACGTGTAAGGACGCTCAGATGTGATTCGGGATTTTCGGTATGCCCTATGAGCAATTCTGATACGGGGATAATTATTGGATGGGTCGTCATGCGAGCGTGCCACCCAATGACGATTGATCGACAACGACAAGAGATGGAGTCGTGTTTAACTTCAATGAGGCAGGATTGGGCTGGCATGGTGGAGACTGGAATACCACATCTGTACGATTATAATGATGCGCGTATTGGGGTACTTATTCCAAGGTTCCATTTCCGGGTGGAGGAAACATCATAAAGTTTTTGAAGCACCGTTTGGATATCCTTGATGGCAGGGCATTTGCCGCACGCGACGGTGTCGTTTCCCCCACCACTGCCCCCTACGATTGCGTTCCAAGTTTCGATGAGCTTCTGTGCGGAAACCCCGCTTTCTGGGGACGTGGAAAGAACGTAGGAGATGCCCGAGTCCTCCCGAGCGAGCAATAGCGCATGCGCCTGCGGTAATTGCACCGATGCCTCCTTGGCAAAGGACCGCAATGCGCCGTTGTCCAGAGGTACGTCAAAGCATCCCGTTACCCAGCGTTGTCCGTTTACCTCAACGCTTTTTTCAAGAAATTCCTTTAATTGCCGTTGCGCCTGCGTCTTAGCCATCGCTTTGACCTGTTTTTCCAGTTGTTGTTTTTGGCTCTGCAATTTTGAAAGCGCATCGGCGAGGTCATCCATTGGGCAGTGGAGCCGTTGAGCGCATTCGCATTGGTCGCGGAAAATTTTTCCGAAAAGCTTTTGCGCATTCACTCCGGCAACGGCTTCGATGCGGCGCGTCCCGGCGGCAATGCCCTGCTCGCTCAAAATTTTAATCACACCGATTTCACCGGTTGCCCGTACATGGGTCCCTCCGCACAGTTCCGCCATTTGCGTGCCAACAAACTCGACCACGCGCACCCGATCCCCGTAGCGTTCCCCGAAATGGGCCAGGCAGTGGTCCGGCCGTTGGGCAAATGGAACTTCCGCCGTGCGCACGGCAAAATTTTTGAGAACGATGGCATTTGCCAGGTCCTCCGTTTGTTCCAGCTGTTCACGGGAAAGTTTTTCAAAGTGGCTGAAATCAAAGCGGAGGGAATCCTCACCGACCGACGAACCCATCTGTTTCACATGGTTACCGAGTACTTGGCGAAGTGCCGCCTGCAAAACGTGCGTCGCCGTGTGATGGCAACAAATGCGCTGCCGGCGGTCCCCATCGACGGTTAAAAAAACCCTACTCCCACAGGGGATGGCCCCGATGGCGTCGGACATTTCATGCAATATGGTCCCATCCGAGGAAATTTGCGTGTCCGTGATTGCGTAAGTTCGACCATCGATGGACGCGTGTCCGCTATCACCGACTTGTCCGCCCTTTTCGGCATAAAAGGGCGTTTCGGCAAAAACCGCCCGAAATTTTCCACCCTGCGAAACCGTTTTTATGAGGCACGTTTCCACCGGGCCCGTCGTTGCATGTCCCACAAAGACCGTTTGTGCGGCCGCATTGTCTGAATCTTTGACGGTGATTGTTTCCGCCCGTTGGGCCTCGCGCGCCCGTTGCCGTTGGGCCGCCATGCACTTCTCAAACCCATCCCGGTCCAAAGTCCGGGACGACTCCCCGGCGACCAATTCGGCAAGGTCGACGGGGAAACCGTAGGTATCGTAAAGCTCGAAAACCACATCCCCGGGAACGGTGGTATCATGCTCGCGGATAGCTGCTTGGAGCAACTGTAGCCCGCGCTCCAAGGTGCGTGTGAACGCTTCCTGTTCGCGCACGAGAACCTTTCCGATGGTTTCCCCATTGGTTTCGAGCGTCGGATAGGCATGGGCCATTTGCCGGATGCAGACCGCGGACAAATCGGCCAGAAAGTTGCCCCCCAGGCCCAGGCGTTGGCCAAATAAAATGGCCCGGCGGAGGATGCGGCGGAGCACATATCCCCGACCCTCATTACCGGGCAAAATGCCGTCGCCAATGGCAAAGGTCAAGGCCCGCACATGGTCCGCAACAACGCGGAAGGAGCAATCGGCCATTTCCTGGGAAGAAAGCTTTTTCCGGTCCGCCGGGACGGTGCCATTGTAGGTGATTTTCCGCCCCGCCGCCGCTTCCACGGCGGCGAAAAGCGGTTCAAATAGGTCACTGCCATAGTTGGAGGGATTTTTGGAAAAATCGCGGAATCCTGCAGTTGAAGCAATAACCCCGGCAATGCGCTCCAGTCCCATGCCCGTGTCCACGTAGCGAGCCGGTAGCGGCGCGAAATTGCCCTCGCCCAATGCGTTGTACTGGATAAATACCAAATTCCACAGCTCCATGCACCGGGGCGATCCGGAATTTACCAAATTTTCCCCGTTGCCATCGGGGGTGAGGTCCATGTGAATTTCCGTGCAGGGCCCGCAAGGACCGGTTTCGCCCATCATCCAAAAGTTGTCCCTCGCGCTTCCAAAGTGGATGTGCCGCCCGGGCTCCAAGCCCTCCCGGATAAATATTTTTTCCCAAATGCCGTACGCCTCCCGGTCCTCCTCGGAGGGTTCACCGGTTTTCGGCTTGTAGACGGTTACGTGGAGTCGTTCCTTGGGAAATTTCCACCGATTTACCAGCAGATCCCACGCCATGGAGATGGCCTCATGTTTGAAATAATCGCCAAAGGACCAGTTGCCGAGCATTTCAAAAAACGTGTGGTGGTAGGTGTCGTAGCCCACGTCGTCCAAGTCGTTGTGTTTCCCGCCGGCGCGGATGCATTTCTGAGAGTCCGCCGCCCGCGCAAATGGGCTTGGGCGCTCGTTAAGAAAATAGGGCACGAATTGATTCATCCCGGCATTTGTAAAAAGCAAATTGGGTGAACCGGGCAAAAGCGACTCGGAGGGAACAATCCGGTGTTCGTGTGTGGAAAAGTAATCGAGAAACTCCCGGCGTAATTCTTCAGCGGTTTTCATGGGATTACATTATCACTGTTACAGTCAATCACTTCATCAGGCCTGGGCTCGGAACATGCCAGCTTTAAATCGCCATCGGGAATACTTGTCGCGGAGACGGGGATAGTGGTATCTTTTTTCATATTAATCCTTTTTTTAGAATTCGAATTCTAGGGAATTATGCTGCTTGAAAGTGGCTGGTTGTCAACGCTTTTTCGTTGGAACGTAAAAATCTAGCAAATATTTTCGAAGGGTCCCGTTTTAATCGTCGTCCCCGCATGGCTCACGGAGCATTTGGGCGCCCCGCAGCCATCAAACGCTCGATATTTTTTACCCTTTCGGGGGGTAACTGATTTAAAAGTTGGCTTCCATCAAACACTTCGCTTTCGAAGCGATTGAAAAACTGGGCGAGGTCAGCGTCCGAGGCATTCCCGCATTTAACGACAAAGGCAAAAAAGGATCTACTTTCGGCAAGTTTGGCAGTCATTTGCTTAAGGCGGTGCCAAAAACTGACGCGCCGTAAAGGCAATGAATGCTTGATGATAATTCCGCTTTTGAAGATTAACCAGAAAATTCTAGCAAGCTCCGGAGATCCAGAATCTGCAACGGGTTCCAATAAATCGGCAATTCTATGCGGATCTTGTTCAAAAAATGCCAAACGTTCATCTTCGGCCATGGTGAGCATGCACACATATGAAAACGTGCGGGTTAAAGGGTTCGCGTACATTTTGTGAATTTTACTCGGCTCTTGTGGAAAAAATTCTGCCCATTTTGTGTGATCTTGCTTTTTCATTTCGCTGGCCATCTCAAACAGTTGTGCAAGGGAAAAATTTGAATCCCTGAGAATTGTTTCAGTAAGTGACGGATCAATTTGCAGTAAAATTCGCGCCGTCCGCTTCGGACATAATCCGCAAGAATCACGGATCAACTGTTCCGCATTAGATGGGGAAAGTTTTTGAAGTTCCCGCGCTGCCTCGTTAACTGGCAAACCTTGAAGAATGTGTAAAACCGTATCATAATCTGGAGGTTGCTCCGAGATGAACGTATTAAGCGGAATCCCCGTCGCCTTCCAACCGTTGGCAACCGCCGACCGCGGTAGATGTCCCAGCAACTGTCTCGCTGGATTGCTTCCAGATGAAAAGCATTCTTTGCACTTCTCCGCATCGATGCAACACCTGAAATCCTCAAGGCTAATCCACATTTTCGAAGATTCCACATATTGCCCAAACGCGGAGGAAATTTCGCTTACACGTTTAGGATAATGCCTAAGGATGTAACGGAAAGTCTCACATTGCTTGGCCAGATTAGTACATTCAGCGAATTTCGGTATGCACATCATTAATGCGTTAGGTGATCGCGTACTTAAAATTTGCATGCCGCGTCTCATCCATCTTAGATTCTGCCTTCCACTGATGTATCCACTTACTCTTGCGCTTAGAAACGGATCTGCCAGTTCGCATCTATGAAAAAATTCAAGGCCACAATTGCGCTGGAATATTGGCCTCAAAAAAGCCTCCAGGTTAAGGTCATCGCCACATGATCGAGCTATCTCTATTTGGCGGGCTACAAATTCATCGGTTATAGGGTCATCCCATACCGAAGGAGAAGATAATCCCTGAAAATCTACCTTCTCAGACGGGCTCGTCCTCGAATGTTCAAGAGGCGGACTTTCCGTGGATATTGGCAACTTCTCGATCGAAAGCCGCGGTTTTTCCACGGGCAGGGCCGGTGTTACCTCGGGCGGTGGCGGGGTCGCCCCAGGCGATGGAACTATCGCCTTACGCAGAAAAGCCAGGGAAATGGCAGCCCAATAGCCGTTGGCAAAGCCAATAATGACGGACAACTGAGTCATAACCGCCAGCAGCTGGACCAGTCCGTAGATGGGTGCGGAAATAGGCCAGGTGACTACGACGCCAACAAGTGCTAATAATTTGATCGGGTTTTTCCAAATGGTTTGCCATTCCAGCGGGCGCGTCACTTGGGGAATATGCATCATATATCCATAAAACTACTATGCCGTTTAATGGCAAGCTAATTTCGCTGGAAAACGGAAAACGTACTCCCAATAACCGGTGCGTTGCCGAAGAAGTCACCGCAGGCCATCCTGGATCATTTTGACGTCGCGCCGCACGTCCGGGTTTTGCTCAATTGCAAGCTCAACGGCCTTGCACGCGTGGATCACGGTTCCATGGTCCTTGCCGCCAAATTCGCTGCCGATGCGCTGGAGCGAATGCGACGTGAGCAACCGCGACAAATACATGGCCACCTGACGGGGGAAGGCGATGCGCGCGGGCCGCTTCTTACCCAACATGTCCGCAAGGGTAATTCGATAGTGGTCGGCCACGCGCCGTTGAATTTGCCCAATGCTCGCCGTCCGTTGCTCATCGGAAAAAAAGTCCTTCAGCAGGTCCTGCGCGTCGGCGACATTGATCGGGCGACCTTTTAGCGCCATGTACCCGGCCACGCGGTTAAGCGCGCCCTCCAGCCGGCGCACGTTGCTCGCCACCCCCTTGGCCAGGAGATGGATAACGTCCTCGGCCAGTTCCAAATTCATGGCGGTCGCCTTTCGCTGCAAAATGGCGATGCGCGTTTCCAGATCCGGCGCCTGGATATCCGCGATAAATCCCCATTGGAAACGGGACACCAGGCGACTCTCCAGCCCTGTGATTTCCGACGCCGGCCGGTCACTGCAGAGACAAATTTGCCGCTGGGACTCAAAAAGCGCGTTAAACGTGTGGAAAAATTCTTCCTGAATCCGCTCCTTGCCGGCGATGAAATGGATGTCGTCGATGAGCAGGAGGTCCACCCCGCGGTACATTTCGCGGAATTTGGAAACGCGGTTTTCCTGGATGGACTTAATGAATTCGTTGGTAAATTTTTCCGTCGAAATATACACCGCTTTCAACCGCGCTTTCTTTTTAAGCGCCTCATGGGCAATAGCTTGCAGCAAATGCGTCTTCCCGAGCCCCGTCGCCCCGTAGAGAAAGAGCGGATTGTAGGCCTTTCCCGGATTTCTCGCCACGGCGACACAGGTTGCCTGTGCCAGCTGGTTCCCAGGCCCAATTACAAAACTTTCGAAGGTATTTTTGGAATTTACCGAATAGGTTTCGTCGAATTTCTGCATGGCATCGGCGCAGCGTGACGCCGTATTCGCCCGCTGGTTTTGTCCAACGGGGTTGGCCGCGGTCTCCGCCCGATTGTCGGCAAATTCCAACGCGACGGAAATGTTGCGCCCCGTGTGCTTGGCAATTTGAGACTCGATGAGCGACTTGTAATTATCGCGGATCCAAATGGCAGCAAATTCATTGGGAGCGAGCAGGGTAAGCGAATCCCCGGACACCTTCGCCGGACGCAAACTAGCAAACCATACACGGTACACATCCTCGGAAAATAGCTGGCGAAAATCGCTTTGCAGTTCACCCCAAAGCGCAGCAAATGGAACCTCATTTTCGCCCACATCTTCAAAGTTATTCACGGCGCACCCGCTCATCGCATCCTTCGCCATCCCTAGCAATTACTCCCCAACCACAAACCCGCCATCAATGGATAACTGGCTCATACACAGAGCGTTACAAAATTATCCAACTTTTGCCGGCCCATGGCCAACATCTTTGCAAGGCGCGGTCTGGACGACATCTGGGTATCTTATTCGCAAAGTTATTCACAATCACCGCGCGACCCATACTTCTGAAGACTGTCGGCAAACTTTTGGTCATGCACAAGGAGTTTTTTCAAATGACTTTCATCGAGCCTCCGGTAGCGGCCAACGGGGATTTTGTCGAGGGCGAAGTGGCCGATGCGGAAGCGAATTAGCCGATCGACCCGGTAGCCAAAATATTCCAACATCCTACGGATGTGTCGCTTACGACCTTCGCGCAAAACAACGTGTAACCGTCGCCGGCCACCGGTCTCGCACTCCACGTGCGCGGCGCGCAGGGTATCACCCTCCGACTCAATGCCATCGAGTAATGCCCTTCGGTGGCCCTCATCAAGGGGCATGTGAATTTCCACCCGGTAGTGTTTCGCAATGCCACTGGATGGATGCAGCAGCTTTGCGGCCAAAGCTCCATCATTTGTCAACAGCACCAAACCCTCACTGTCCTTATCCAATCTCCCGCAACAAATAAGCTTAACATCGCCATAGCCAGGCAAAAGGGAATAAATTGTGTCGGAAATGGGACAGTGTGGATCGCAATGGGTACATACGTAACCCCTCGGTTTGTGGAGGGCAATGAGGATAAGTTTTTGGCGCACACGCGGACGAATTGTTTCCCCATCAAAGGTAATAGTGTCCTGCTGAGGATCGATCAGTTGCCCAATTGTGGCAGGCTTCCCATTAACGCAAACACGCTGCTCCAGAACAGCTTTCTCGCCGCTGCGCCGGGAACAAATCCCTTGCGCGGAAAGAAACTTTTGAATCCGCTGCCGTTGATTGCCTTCTTCCACAAGGCTTCAATCCTCGCCACCAAAACCGACGAAAAGCAAGCACGACTGGAAGCCAGCGTCAAACGTCCCGAAAAGCTGTTCCCAACGTTTCTCAAACTCAGGTTGTTTGCAAAAATTTTGGCCAAGCGAACTTTTCAATGGGTTTTGAGATTTCTATAGCGGCCCTGCAAAATGGCCAAAAAGCGACTTCTGCAGGATCTCTATTCAGTCTCAGCGCTCCAAAAGTAGGACCATCTATTTGATGATTGCGACAAAAGAGCTGGGCTGTTGGTGAAATTTTTGCGATATTTTTACGGTTTTCCCGGATGTGTGCGAATTTACTGCGCGGGTCCTGTGGGTCGCATGCCGCCGCCATTCATCCCAATAGCTCCCCAAAAGCGGGAGAATGTTCCCTGCGAGGGAATTGATTAACAAAATATTTACAAAAGTGCTCAAAAGTGCTTTTTCCCACCAGGAGGTAAGCATGCAGTCAATTCTAGATCGTGCCGTCGGCATTCGCGCGGTCATACTTGGGGACCTATTTCTCGACCATTACGTAATGGGCGATGCGAGCCAGCTTTCCGTTGAGGCACCCGTCCCCGTTGTGGACGTGCACGAGGATATCTGGTTGTTGGGCGGCGCCGCCAATGTGGCCCTAAACTTGAAGACATTTGGTTCGCTCGTTGAAGTGATCGGGCCGCTGGGAGTTGACGCCGCCGGGGATCGGTTGCAAAATCTACTCGTAGACAACAAGATCCTATTTGATACACGGTTGCGAACCAATGATGTGCAAACGGTCGTCAAAACGCGCATTATGGCGAAACGGCAGCAGCTGTGCCGCGTTGACCGGGGAAAGGCGACAAATACCACCGCCTTTGAGCGGGCGATGGAAAATTTAAAAGACATTTTGCAAAATACGGACTTGCTCATTCTGTCGGATCACGCCAAGGGTGCGCTGACGCAGCATTTGATCGATTCCGCCATTGAAATTGCCCATAGAAATAACTGCTTCGTGGCTGCGGATCCGAACCCGCAACACAAGTTGCGCTACGCCAGTGTTGACCTTATCACCCCGAGTGCCAATGAAGCCCTGGAAATGGCCGAAATGGAACGGGAGAAGGGGCGCCCCGTCGACTGGCAAGTTGTCTGCAAAAAAATTTATCAGTCACACGCGCCAAAATATTTGGTTATCACCCTGAGCGACCAGGGAATGCTACTCTGTAAGGACGGCCAGGTATTACGCCAGGTTCCAACGGCGGTCCGGGAGGTCTTCGATATCTCTGGGGCTGGGGACACGGTTATTTCCGCGATTTCCATCAGTCTTGCTGTGGGCAAGGATTTGGAGGAGGCTGCACGCTTTGCCAACACGGCGGCGGGGATCGTTGTCGGAAAATTCGGTACCGCGGTCGCCACTCCGGCAGAAATCATCAACGCGGCGCAGGAGGCAAAATCGGGTCGGTCCCGCCGCTAAATCGCCTGCATCGAACGTAAAATCAAATGGTTGCCCCACGCTCAGCATCCTGGCGGATAAAAATTTCCATACATTCACGTGTGAGCGGTCAACTTGCATAAGTATCGCGCATAATGTAAGTTATCCATAAAAGTGAGCGATTTTCGGAATTGTTTTGAGTTTTTACGAGCGTCAATTATACTATAAAATAATGCGACAAGTTCGGGTGCAAACGATCATTATGGGCGGAGGCGTTGGAAGTCGCCTTTTCCCCCTCACCAAGGGTCGATGCAAACCGGCGGTTCCCATCGGCGGCAAGTACCGACTCGTCGACATTGCCATTAGTAACAGCATTCACTCGGGCTATAATCAAATTTACCTGCTGACCCAGTACCACACCCGTTCCCTCCACCGCCACGTCGCTGAAACCTATAACTTTGATCCATTCGCTGGAGGGTTTGTTGAAGTTCTTCCCGCCGAACAAGTTGACGGGAAAGACCATACTTGGTATGAAGGGACCGCGGATGCGGTCCGGAAAAATA
This sequence comes from Puniceicoccales bacterium, assembly GCA_031282835.1. Taxonomy (GTDB): domain Bacteria; phylum Verrucomicrobiota; class Verrucomicrobiia; order Opitutales; family JAIRLM01; genus JAIRLM01. The sequence goes on along the minus strand of JAITCU010000020.1, from coordinate 26,385 downwards.
TGGATTACATCAATCTTTCGGACGATGACCTGGTCCTCATACTCGCCGGGGACCACCTTTATCGCATGGATTTTTCCGCCATGGTAAGGGCGCACTTGGAATCGAGAGCGGAAGTTACCATTTCGGGAAAAATCGTTCCCAGCAGCATTGTGCGCCAACTCGGCGTCATGGAACTGTATCCCGATATGCGAATCCGCAACTTCGAGGAAAAGCCAAGCACCGATGAGCAAATCCGCCGACTCCTGCTCCCTCGAGAAGAATACATACGCCACAACCTCGATGTTAACCAATCCTACTGTGTCGCGTCCATGGGGAATTATTTATTTCGTTTTGAAACACTTAAACGAGCGTTGGAAGGCAGCGAAAATGACTTTGGGAAAAACGTTTTACCTAAGCTATTGGCCCAGGGAACGGCAATGTACACCTATCTCTTCAGCGGCTATTGGGAGGACATCGGCTCAGTACGTTCTTTCTTCGACGCAAATTTAGCCCTCACGGATATTATCCCGCCGTTCGACTTCTTTGACGAAAAGCATCCCATTTTTACGAAACCACGCTATCTACCGGCGTCTAAAATCAACGGGTGCGCCATGGAACGCGTCATCATCGGCGATGGATGCCTCATTGATCGCGCGGTTTTACGCCGTTGTGTCATCGGGATTCGATCGGTTATCCGCGAAAATTCATGTCTGGAGGACGTTTTAGTAATGGGGAACAATGCTTTTGAAAAACGTCACACACCAAATGGCCCCATTCCCTGTGGAGTTGGGAAAAATTGCTACATCCGCAACGCCATCATCGATAAGGACTCCCGCATCGGCGACCGGGTCCGACTTGTTGCGGATGGCAAGCCAAATGGCTATGAGTCCCACGGTTGCGTCCTCGTCGATGGGATCATTTGCGTCCCCGAGCGGACGGTGCTACATGATGACTTTATCTTCTAAGCACGTGAAATCTTGACTTAAATCCATTTCCCAAGGACCCTCCACCGCTTCGATGACATTGCCTCTAATCTTTGTAATTTCAGGGCCAACGGGCGTTGGTAAAACGACCCTTTGCAGGAGTATCGTCAGTACATTCCCCGGGCAAATCATCACGGCCATCACCACGACCACCCGCCTTCCCCGCTCCCATGAAATCAACGGAGTGGACTACTATTTTACTACGAAGGACGAATTCTTGCGCATGCGGAGTGAGGGAGAATTTTTAGAATATTCCCGCGTGCATCGGGAGCATTTTTACGGGCTAACCCATTTGGAAATCAGCCAGCATTTCAAAAACGGCTTGGACGTGCTCCTTAATTTGGATGTGCAGGGGGCGGCAAAGCTACGCGAACTAGCCCGGGAAGAAGAAAACACCACGCTTCACGGTCGCGTGGTAAACATCTTTTTACTACCTCCATCGGATAGTGAACTTATCCGCCGCATCCGCCGCCGGGGACCGATGTCAAAGAGCGAGCTCGCGCTGCGCCTGGAGTCCATTCGGAGCGAAGTGCGGGTGGCCCATACCTATGATTACTCCATCCCGCCCGGCAATAAGCGAGCTACCTTCGAAGCCATGCGGCACATCTATCGAGCCGAAAAATTGCGCAACCGCCCCAGTTGGGGTGCGCCCGAAGTCCCGTAATGGTGTGGATTTACCGCGATTAACGCTAGAAATACGCATAAGCATAAAAATTTCTTGCCATCCACAAAAAACATCGGTATTCTTTTGGTGTTATGTCGATGTCAATTAACCTCGCCGCCCCAGCTAGGGTAGATTTCTCCACACTTGCCCAGACCGGAGTGAAAGGCTTTTGGGATGCACTTTGCAAGTTTTTCAAAGGAGAAATTCGAGGCGGAGAATTCGCTGCATACGTGGGTAGTTTGGGAAAAACGGCAACCTTCGAACGGGCATTTGCGTCACGTAATGATTTGGCATCCAAATTGGGACCATTACTCAATAACTTGGATAGGAAGCTAACCACCAGAGAAGGGCGGGAAATCCTTGATCTCTTAAAAATCGCGGATGCCGGAGGGATAACCGTGGCAATGGCCGCCTGTTTGAATCCCCAAACGCGCGCTCCCCTTGGTAACCTCATTGGGAAATTAAGCCCCTCACAACAGCAGGAATTGCTGCAGCAAAAAACAACTGGCAATCCCCCGCTGAGTCTCTATGCATACGTTGCCGCAAATACAAGCAAGGAGCCCGAAGCGCTACAAGAGGTTGCGACATGGCATGCGGATGCGCATCTTCAGGTGGACAATGGAGAAATAATTTCCGTCCTCGCGCAGCAAGACATTACCCCAGATACAAGTACCGGGTTGGGTGTTGGCGGGAAACCACTTGAGCACAGGGCAAAAGATGGAGTAACAAGATTGGCAAAAATGTGTGATGCCATTAAATTTAATACCGCAACACCATTGACAGCCGAACAAGTAGGAGCTTTTTTTAATTGGTTTAATGAATCCACTACAGACACCTTGTTGGGCAATGAATTAAGCAACGCCGATATTTTCATCGCCGCACTTGGTGGAAATGACTTCGAGAGAAATTCGGCCAAGGCAGTGCTTGACGCCCTTTACGCCTACGACAGCGGCAATGCGATGCGAAAGTTCCTTTTCGCCCAGGAATACTTTGAAAATTACTTAGACGACGCTGATTGTACACTCCATGGGATTGCTGACTATGCCCTGGAGCGGTGCTTTCCCGAAGCTTCCCGGGCTGCCCTTTTGGAATATTACACTAAATGTGGGTTAACTGAGGGGCGAGCAGCAATTGAAGCCAAGCCGAACGTTGGGGCTTCGCTGTCAAAGCTCGGCGTTGGGCAATCGCCAAAAGATTGGAATGCTGTTACCGCGGCCAGTGTTAATGACAATAAAATTAAGAGGCCGGGTGGTAACTTGATGTATGAAGTCGGCAGTGTGACTTATGGGTGTTGCAACATCCGGCAATTGGCCCAGTTTCCGAATTTATCGGAGGTTACCATTTACAGTTGTATGCAAAACATCACCGCCGAAGATCTGAAACACCTATTCATTGAAGCAAAAAATCTAAAAACCGTTACCATTAGATCTCTCGGAGAGGCACTTGTTACGCCGGGAATGGCCAACGGGGCGCTGGAACAGGCAAAAGAGGACCTTCGCCGACGGGGCGATACGCGAGAATTGGATATCCAGATCGTGGGATAGTTTCCGTCGACCGATGAAAGTTATTCCCCGTGGTCCCCGTCCGAAATCACCAAACGCTTTTGCGCTTGCGTGGGACGGCGAAGTTCCATTCATGAATTCGCTCGGACGGGATGTAGCTTAGTCTGGTAGAGCGCTACGTTCGGGACGTAGAGGCCGCCGGTTCGAATCCGGCCATCCCGACCAGATGGGCTGGGCTTTTCTCCAGGCAATACGTTTGTTGAATAGTTCCAAGGAGGGCAACGGCGGCCGTTTGCGTGGTTAAAACGCGTTGGCCAAGGGTCAGTGGGAAGAAATCTGCGGCTACCAGGGTTGCGTATTCGTCCCCTGAAAAATCACCCTCCGGGCCAATCGCCACGGCAATGGATTCCGCAGATGACACCCGGGAAACGCATTTTGCCCACGGTTGGCAGTTTTCCCCCAGCGCCGCTACAATTTTGAACATCTCCCGGGATAGCGTCTCCAACGCCGCGCCCAGGGGACGCGGCGGGAGAATTTGCGGTAGAAACGGATTTTTGGACTGCTTGCAGGCTTCAATGGCGATTTGGCGCCAGCGCTCCAGGCGCTTAGCCATGTGGGCTCCATCCGTGGAAACAACGCCATTTGCACCGACGATGGGGAAAATTTGCGTCACACCCAACTCCGCCGCTTGGTGGATAATCTGGTCCATGGCGGCGTTTTTAACCACGCCCTGCAAAAGGGCGAGAGGCCTGGGCGGCGGAAAATTTACCACCTCCTCCACGGCGAGGGCGCAATGATTGGGCTCCGCACATTGCAGGGAACACCGGCCGACGGTTCCAGTCCCGTCGAAAACAAAAAACCTATCCCGGGCCGTTGCCCGCAAGACTCGCAGCAAGTGGTGCACCTCCTTCAACCCCGGCCGGCAGGCCGTACCTGGGTTAAAACCTTCGGGGTGATAGATATAATAAATCGCCATTTGCAGAAAATGCTTGCCGAAAATCGAATTTTTTACTAGAGATTTCCCGTGAAACGTTTCTTCTTCATACTCGCCGCCGTATTCATTCTTATGGCGTATGTGACAATCGCCATGCGGATTACCAACAGGCGTCCGACCAATAATTCCCCTGCCGCTCCACCGGGCATTCCCCGATCGGCACATGTGGCAAGTGTAAATGCCATCATCATCGATGATCTACATGATCCCCAATCCGCCGGGAAGGATCTCGACACTCCCCTGGGACCGGTTTTGCCCCAAATATCCGCAGGAAAAGTACTGCTTAAAGTAACCACCATGGTCATCCTCCTCGGAGCTTTGGCCGGAGGCATCATCTACCTGCGCAAACACAACGGCCGGGCGAAGAAGGTGGCTAAAATCTCCATCAGCGACACACTGGCGCTTGGAGCCAAGCACCATCTGGCCATCGCCGAATGCGAGGGGCGCCGCTACCTCATTGGTATCGCCCCGCAAACTATCAGTTACATCGACGTGCTCGAACCGGCGAGCGCGGCAAAAAATGCTTTCCCCGGGGATAGAAAAGGTTAAACCCACGCCATGGCAAAAAGCATCATCGAACCACGCATCAAAGGGTTTATTTGCACCACCGCCCACCCAGCCGGCTGTGCCACCCACGTGCGAGAACAGGTCGCCCATGTGCAAGGACAAAAACCCATCGTGGGCATGCACAACGTCTTAGTCATTGGCGCGTCCACCGGGTATGGCCTCGCCAGCCGCATCGCCGCCGCATTCGGCGCCCATGCGAACACGGTGGGGGTGTACTTCGAGCGCCCCTCCGCCGGAGATCGCACTGCCTCCGCCGGCTGGTATAACACGGTGGCCTTTAATGACGAACTGCGGCGCCATTGCCCGGGGGTAAAGTCCATCAACATCAACGGCGATGCCTTCTCCGATGCCATTAAGGCACAAACGGTGGCGGCGGTTAAAAAATCATTAGGCACGGTGGATCTGGTCGTCTACAGCCTGGCTTCCCCCCGGCGGACGCACCCAAAAACGGGCCAAGTCTTCCACTCGGTATTGAAGCCCACGGGCAAGGCGTTCCAGGGAAAAACAGTTAACACGGACCGGGGCATTGTACACGAGGTAACCCTCGATCCGGCCACCGAGGAAGAAATTGCCGCAACGGTGGCGGTGATGGGCGGCGAAGATTGGGAGCTATGGATAGAGGCCCTGCTTGCCGGTGGTGTTTTGGCTCCTAGAGCGCGCACGGTGGCCTACAGCTACATCGGGCCAGAACTCACGTGGGCCATTTACAAGGACGGCACCATTGGCCGGGCAAAGATGGACTTGGATCGGGCGGCCCAAAAAATTCGGAAGCTGCTGGCGCCTGTTCAGGGCCAGGCGTTTATTTCCGTCAACAAGGCGGTTATTACCCAGGCAAGTTCCGCCATTCCCGTGGTCCCGCTGTATATTTCCCTCCTATTTAAGATTATGAAGGAAGCGCGCCTCCACGAGGGCTGCATCGAGCAGATGTGCCGCCTGTTTTCTGAGCTCTATGGCGAAAAAGCGACCATCGACGGAGAAGGCCGCATCCGCATGGATAACCTGGAATTGCGCGAGGACGTGCAGGCGGCGGTGGCAGCAGCGTGGCCCATGCTGACAACGGAAAATTTACACACGGCAACGGACTACGACGCGTACATTGCCGGATTTTTAAAGCTTTTTGGCTTTGGATTTTCCGACATTGACTATGCACAGCCGGTGGAAACGGAATTGGAGATTAGTGATGAAAATGGATGATGATGACGATCGGGAAGAGGCGGAAGACGAAAAAAAAGACGTGCCGGTGGTGATGAAAATCCAGGAAAGATTCCTGGAGGAGCGGCGCGTATTTCTCTGGGGTAGCGTCAACGAGCGCTCGGCGAAGGACATTGTGGAGAAGCTGATTTATCTGGACCTTGTCGACCGGGGCAAACCCATCACCTTCTACATTAACACACCTGGCGGACACACCACATCGGGGATGGCTATCTATGATACCATTAAGCTGCTTTCCTCGCCGGTGACCGTGGTTGTGACGGGAATGGCCGCCAGCATGGGATCCATCCTCCTGTGCGCACCACAAAAGGGCCGCCGCCTGCTCTATCCGAACGCCCAGGTGCTAATCCATCAACCGCTTATTTCCGGGCAAATCTATGCGCCGGCGGTGGACATTAACATTCAAGCGGAGGAAATAGAACGCATCCGGGAAGAAATGAACCGCATCCTGGCGGATGCCTCTGGCCAGCCCCTGGAAAAAATCCAGAAGGACACGGATCGTGATTTTTATCTCAACGCCAAGCAGGCCATCGAATACGGCCTCGCCGATAAAATTGTGGATAAAGTCTAATGGACTGGGTGGGGTACTTCGATGAAGCGGTGGTGTGATTTTTTCCCTGGGAACGAAATCTTCCCCGCGGAGACATCCGTCGCCGGTCTGTATCGACATCACGGAGAAATTCCAACGGATGAGGTCCCGGGAATAAAAATTTTTTTCGCCATCCATGGCCCGGTGAAAGATGGACACAGTTTTGTTGGTGCGGCAATTCAACGAGGGGCAACGGTCGTCGTTGGCGAGCATTTTACCGAGCTTCCCCATCAAATTCGCGGATTAAAAGTTTCCGATTCATCCATCGCCTGGGCAAACGCCCAAAGGTGCTGGTATGGTTTTCCCGACCAGTCCTTGCGCATCTTTGGTGTCACCGGAACCGCCGGTAAAACGACCACCACCCACGCCATCCGACATCTTTTAGGGGAGCGCTGCGGGTGCATGAGCACCGTCGAAATCGCCTGGGCTGGGCATGTCGAACAAGCCGACCAAACAACCCCGGATGCCCAATTGATTTTTTCCCATCTTCGCCGGATGGCCAACGAAGGCTGTGATTCTGTCGCCCTCGAAGTAAGTTCGCATGGGCTCATGCAGCATCGCGTCTTCGGGCTGCCATTTGAATGCGCCGTTTTCACCAACTTTTCCCGCGATCACCTGGATTTTCACGGCGACATGGATGCCTACTTCGATGCCAAACTTCGCCTTTTCGACGGCCGTAACGGAGAAGTTCCCAGATGCGCCGTCATCAACGGTGACGACCTCCGCGGACAACAACTCATCACCCTCCTCCACGGACAAAAATACGTCACCGTCGGGAAAAGCGACCCATGCGATTGGCAACTCCTCCGCTGCGAACAAACGGAACTTGGGATGATCGTCCATTTTTCCCACGCCGGGAAGATCCATTCATTTCGGACGGCTCTCCGAGGAGCATTTAATGCCATAAACCTGCTCCAGGCCTTGGCCGCCGCTGCCCATGATTGTCCCGAGCGCTTACAAGAATTTTTGGAACGCATTTCCACTTTCGTCCCCGTTCGCGGCCGCCTCCAGCGGCTAACTCTTGCCGACGGGGGGAAAATATTTGTCGATTTTGCCCATAGCCCTGGAGCGCTGGAACAAACCCTCATGACCCTGCGCCAGCACCAGACTGGCACCCTATGGACGCTCTTTGGTTGCGGCGGAGACCGAGACCGGGGAAAGCGCCCACAAATGGCAAAAATTGCAGAAACCCATAGCGACTTCGTCATTGTAACCGATGATAACCCACGTTCGGAGGCCCCGGGAACCATCACCGATGAAATCGTCCAAGGTTTTTGCAAAAAAAATTACCGCATCATACATGACCGGCGGGAGGCCATTTCTTTCGCGATAAAATCCCTGCGCACTCATCGGGGAGCCCTGGTCATTGCCGGTAAGGGGCACGAAGAACGCCAAATATTTAGTGACCACTCCGTCCCGTTTAGCGACGTTGAAGTCGCGGCGAAATGCTTAGCAGAAACTAACCCAATTGGCGTGGTCATTTGAATAAGGTCAGTCATGCTGAAAAACTCTTGTGAGAATGATCAAAAACGACTATCGCGATCGGCATATTGATGCTGACTCTAGGAGTTTAGGTTTCGTAACTCGCATAATTTCGCAAATCGCATATTGGCCTCTGGGGCAAGCTAGGCCTTCGCGTCGTTTTTCCTTGTTTTTGAGAAACATGAGCGGCAAAATGCTCTCCGATGGGTGCATTGGTGGGCCGCGTCCTTGTCGCGCTATGGGTGGGGGTTGGTACGCTGTCCTCTCCCGTTTTTGCCGCGATGGAGCCAGACGTGCAGATTGGGGCCCATTTTGAACCCGCAGAAATTTTTGTCCGCCAAAGTTCCCAATTGGTTATTGACGTCCATGGGCCGTTCCAGCAGGCCATTGAGCCACAAATTTGCCTGCCCGATGCTAATGTGCAGCGCATGCAAGCGGTCTACGAGGCCCAACCGAACGGGCGCTTCAACAATCGGTTTATCTACCGCGTTACCCCGTGGGGGGAGGGAAAATTTACGCTTAATTCCTCCTTTGTCGTGGTGGCGGGACAGCTTTTACCGATCCCAGCGGCAACTCTGGTCGTCCGTGAGGATGTCGCCACGGTGGAGGAAACCATTGCGAAACACCCCCGCATTGCCACGCTCGGCGTGGAAGTACCAGAAAAAACTTTGTTTTTGGGGCAGACGGTTCCTGCAGAAATTACCCTTTCCCTGCAAAATGGTGTGCGCTTTCGCATGAATGAGCCAAGTCCGGAGAAAATATTGGGGCCGTTTCGCGTGGGCAGTGGTGTGGACGCGCCCATCGGTAGCTATGTGGAACTTGGCGGAGATGACGTTGGCGGGGAGAATGGCTCCCGGGGAAAGCGCTGGCGGACTTTGATTACCCCAACCCGCCTGGGGTTGCGGGAGCTCGTATTTGCATGCGGCATTTCCGTGGTTTTGCCGGAGGAGGCCACGTTGCAAAATTATTCCCGATTTTTTGATCAGGGGAATAAGTGGGTGCCACTGTCCGTGACATCGCTCAAGTGCCCCATTTCGGTTGTTCCCCTACCCGACGAAAAGCGGCCTAAGAACTTCTCCGGCGCCATTGGACAATTTAAGCTTCTACCGGCACGCATTCAGTCGTCTACGGCGCGGAAAGTCGGGAAGCCCGTCGAAGTGGCCTTCGTTGTTGCCGGTGAGGGAAATTTGCAGAGCGTGGGCATCCCGGAGCTTTCATTGGATTCCCAATGGCGGCTTTATCGTTCGCGGAAGATTGTGGAGCCAACGGACCGCCTTGGATTTTCCGGGAAAATCACATTCGTCTATACGCTAATCCCCCAACGGTCGGATGCGCTTCTCTTCCCAGCTTTTGCGTTTTCATACTTTGATCCCCACGCCCGAGAATATATGACATTAACCTATGAAATTGAAAATCCGTTGACCTTCAATTCCAAGGCCAAGGCAAGTAAGAGCCCTAATGGGGCCAAGCGCACGCTGGGAACAATCCTCGGGGAAAAACTTCCCTTGCGAACTCCCCGGGAATCCACGGCTGGAAGTTTTTCATCCATTTTGGGCAGTTACACCTTTTGGGTTCTCCAGGGATTTATTTTATGGTTCTACGTTTGGGGCGTTTTGCGACTCTGGAAACATCATCAAAGGGAGCGCTATGGCTTTTTTCACCTGCACAAGGTGCGATCGCCGGAAATAAAGGCATTGCTTTTTAAGGCCCGCCGGGCTCTTGCGAACGACGACCAAACGCTTTTTTATAGCAGCCTACGTCAGGCCATCTTGGCCACGCTTGCCTACATGATGCGCCACAACAAGGTGCGCCTCTCGGTCTACGGCGTTTTAGAGATCCTTCGGTCGTCGAAGGATCGGCAATGGGTGGAGTATTTTGAAAAAATTCGCCGCTTTATTATCGCCGCGGAAGACATTCACAGTCCGCACGTTCCATGGTTGAGCCGGCACCAGTGCGAAAAAAATTGGGAAGATGCGGTCCGCCTCGTTGAAGCCTTGCAGGAGGTTGCCCTATGAAAACACTGGCTGGGGTCTTTTCCCTAATCATTTTGAGCGCTTCCACCCTGCTGGCGGGCAGGGATGAAACGCTGTCCCGTGCTGCCAGTGCGGCCTACGACCGGGGTAACTATCGGGAGGCGGTCCAGCTCTATTCCCAGATTCCAACCCGGGATAAGTCCGTGGAAATTTTTGCCAATCTTGCCCTCGCGGAAGCCCATCTGAACCATCTGGGATTTTGCGTTCTCAATTTGCGCCACGCCCTCGTCCTGGCTCCGAATGACTCCGTTCTCTGGGACGCACTCAGCGCCGTGCATGATTTTGCCGCCCTGCCCCACCTCTGCCGCTGCTGGAGACATCGCTTTGCCAGTGCGCTCTCGCCCAATGGATGGATTCTTTTGTTCGTTGGGGCTTTTTGGCTAGGGCTTTTTGCCTTGAGTGCTTACCCGCTGATGGCCCGTCTCCGCCGCCGTTTACTTTTCATCGGAATTTTAAGCCTCTTTTTAGCCTGTGCCGCAATCATTGGTATTGGCACCCTCGATTCCACGCTCGATGATGTCATCGTCATACGGCCCTCCCCGCTTTTTGACGTTCCAAGCGAAAACGCCGCGCCCGTTGGCTTCCTCCGCGAGGGGGAGGCGGTGCGTATCAAGGGACAAATCAACAATTTACTGTTTATTGAATCTTTGTCAAAAGGAACGTTCTACACGCCATGCGTAAATTGCAAATCGGTTATCCCGCTACCCTGATGGAAGGTATTCGGAGAATGTTTTCGAATTTTTTGCCGAGAAGCAAAAATTTTTCTTGAATGCATGGTTTGTTCCCACCTAGAAAGCCTACGTGAGTTTCGGTTGTCGGTGGATGCATGACTTTTTCCAGTGGCGACCAACGAATCTTAGGAGGAAGAATTAATGAAATCGGTGCGAAAGATGATGGCGCTGGGAGCGCTGGTGTTTGCGGCGCTACCTGCGTCTGGGCTCGATCTGAGTATGGAGACGCGTTTTGATTCGGAGAGCGTTACGTGCGGATCCGTTGGTGGTAAGGAAAAAGTGTCACTCAATTTTGAGGTTGGCGATGATGTGTGCGGCGGGAAGCTTTATGCGGGTCTTGACACGCGTTACAAGGCCCGGGGCGGAGGCACTGGGAAGATGGCGCCTTACATAGGCTATTCCCATGTGGTTTCCGATTGGCTGAGCCTCGATGGCCATTATCAATCGTATTTTTACAGCAACGTTGCGCCGCAAAGGAAGCACCATACCAATGAGTTTGGACTGGATGTACACTTTGGGCCGCGGATGCCGTTGGGTATTTCTGTGACGTACAATTTCGACGAGCGTGAATTTGGTGCCGAAACGGAGCTTTCCGGGCGCTACAACTTGAGTTCCGTCGGGATGAGTGATTTTACCCTGATTGGTAAGGCAGCCTTTGGGTGTGACCGTTGCGAGCGCCCCGATGGTATTAGGGACTTCTTCTCTCCGAAATTCGCCGATGGGCTTTTTGCCAATGACAAGAAGGCCTATGTGTACTATACCTTGAAGGGCGATTGTGTTTATGCCTTCAATGATAACGTGGACATGTGGGTCGGTGTGCGCTTAGCTGGGAACGGTGCCTCGAAGGGTAATTGGAACAATGTTCCCGGTGGGCACCAGAACGCCCTCTGGTGGTCCTGTGGGGTGAAGGCTTCCTTCTAGTTTAAATCTAGTCTCTAACCAATAAGTGGGTGGTCCTCGGTATGGGGTTCTGCCCGCTTTTTTTGTGGGTGTGGGGGGCGTTTTGCGATTCTCCTTGGCGATATAGGATTTTGATGGTAGTATTATTGTGGCGATTATGATTCTATGCTAAGTAAGTTTCTAACCTCAAAATATGCGGCGTTTATATTTGATTGTGATGGGACCATCGCAGACAACATGGGCATATACTATCGTGCGTGGAACCGGGCCATTGCCGCGTGTGGCGGACGCGAGCCAATAGGCTGGGAGGCGTTTCGTGCCAGCGGCGGGCGCTGCCTTCGGGAAACCGTTGGTGAGTATAACAGTGATAGCGGGAGCAATCTGGATCCCGACCGGCTCATGGCCGTGATGGAAGAGCACGTGCAGGAATTGCTTCCGGAGTTTAAGCCGATTGTGCCCGTTGTTGAACTCATTCGTCGGGAGAAGAAGCGGCCCATGGCAGTTGCGTCCGCGGGAAGGCGCGAAAGTGTTGAATTTGTGTTGGATAAAATCGGAATTAGGGGCTGTTTCAAAGCCGTGGTTACGCGGGAGGACGTTAGGTTTGCAAAACCAGCACCGGACCTATTCCTAAAGGCTTCCGAGCTCATTGGCGTGGAGCCGAAACAGTGCATCGTTTTTGAGGACAGTCCGTTAGGTGAAGAGGCGGCGAAGAGCATAGGCATGGCCTGCCATCGCATACCCTATGACTGGTGGGATCCGAAGCTTCGCGAAGGATGAATTCCGTTTCCGTTCTCGTATTAGCGGCTGGACTCGGCAGCCGCTTCGGCGGCCTGAAGCAGCTAACGACCTTTGGCCCCGGGGAACACACCATATTGGAATATTCCCTTTTCGACGCCCACCGGCTCGGATTTCGGCGCGTTGTATGCGTCATACAAGAAATTCACCAGAAATTTTTCAACAGGTTATTGGCTCCGCTCAAGGAGCATATGGAAATTGAGTTCGCTTATCAACGATTGGATGACGTTCCCGTCGAAATTTCAAATCCCCATCGGACGAAACCTTGGGGGACTGCCCACGCGGTTTATTCAGCTCGAGATCATCTGCATGCGCCGTTTGTAATTATCAATGCCGATGATTTTTATGGGCGCCGGGCGTGGGCGCAAATGGCAAATTTTATCCGTCAAACCCCTTCCGGTAACGCATTAGTCGCCTTTCGCTTGGATCACACCTTGCCGCCCGACAGACCCGTTGCCCGCGGAATTTGCCATGCAAATGGGGACCATTTGGTGAAAATCGAAGAATTTTCCCGAATTACGCGTTCCAACGGGACCATCCGCGCCCTGGGGCGGGAAGAGTGCTTTTCCGGGGATGAACCAACATCGCTTAATTTTTGGTATCTCCAGCGGGAAGTTTTGCGAGAAATGGATTTTAAGCGGTTCTTCGCCCATGGGATGAATCTGATGGAAGCGGAGTGGATGCTCCCCGTCACCATCCAGGATCTTCTGGACGAAGGAAAAATCCGCATCACCGTTGTGAATACCCAATCCCAGTGGGTTGGGATTACGCATCCCGACGATGTTGAAGCCGTTACCAGCCACATTGAAAACGCTACACGGTCAGGTATTTACCCGAAAGAAATTTGGCGCACCAAACCTCCCACTTGCCCCCAGGAATAAATTTTTCCCAATCACCGCCGGGGGGCGCGTGTGCGAACGCGTTCCAGGCAGAGAATTCAGACAATTTACTGGTATCTCGTAAGAAATTTTCAAAATAATTACCGCGATCAACCACGCGGCCACAGGCGGCTTTCCGCCGTGATTTTACCTAAAATTGACCAAAACATCCGCCAAAATGCACAAACGGGTTGACAAACGTCTGTTTTCCAGCAGTATAGTCTGTGAACTCGAGTTCAAAGGAGAAGACCCAATATGAAAAATGTTATCGTTACCGCCACCACACCGGCAGATATTTTTGATGGTGATTTGGAATTACAGATGCCCAAATCCATAAGACTGACACCTGGCTTCAAACTGAAACCCTCGTTTTTACGAGAATTTCCTTCGTTTTTAGAGCGGGCCAGCCCGCTGCCAGCTGCAAAAGCCATTCAAAGGATATCATCAATGGACAAAAAAACTAAGCCAACTAATCCGATCGGAAAGCCAATGAAATCTAGCAAAAAATTAATAGCGAATTATCACTCCGGCGAACACGCCGAAGGCAACAACAGTATTGGGTCCTCCGGCTGTGATAGCGTATTCGAAGGTCCTAATACTAAGACTGTACAGGTCGGCATATCTTGGATTTGTTTGATGACATCCCTTAAACGCCGAATCTCGAAGTTCGAGTTTCACAACCGATATTTCGATGGGAGGATTTTAACTCATTGCGCGCGAGTGTGATCAATTTTGGTTTTCGAATTTTTCCTTCGGGAAGCATGTTTGAATTGCCCCAAATCCCTCTCGTTATCATAATCAAATGTGGTTTTACGAAAAGTCCTCTTAGGATGTCTATGTTTGGGGATCTCAATCGCTCCCCATGTACCCATGGTAGCGGATGGGATTTGGGAAAATGAGGGACCATTCGAACACGCGGCACCATTTACCATTAAACGGAATACGGATATGCAGGGAAGTGAAATTGTGAATGTGAACGCCGACTTCACCATTACCGCGAATGCGGAGGCTCCAGCGCTCACATTGGAAGATGGGGTCACCCTCAATCTCGGCGCGGAGGGCCAATTTACCATTGGAAATGCCGGCGACGGGGCCATCGCGGCACCATCCGAATCGGGCTATAACAATGTGCTAAATTTAGAGGCCGGCACCTTTGATATTTCCGCCAGCGGCACAGCCATCGATGGCAAAAACAACCTACAACTCTCCATTGGCACGGGTGGCTCCATCGTTGGGAATGTTGCTGTTGAAAATTTATACTCCTTTGGACTTAATAATAACACCGATTCGTACCTTGAGGTGACAGGGTTACTTGACCTCTCCAATGCGGCGAAAGCAGACTCCGGTGGCGTGATGTTTGCCGATGGCGCCGCCATTCGACTCATCCCGCGCGAAGCCGAGAAAAGCACGGGAACCTTTGGCGGAAGTTATGCGGAAAATGGCAATACCTATATTAACCTGAAAAATGGGCCAAATGTCACTTTCGCGGATTCACTTAATGTTGCGGTGGATGTTAAGAATTTTTATCCGGATGCAGCCACTCCAAATACCACGCAAAGAATTAAGCTCATGGAGTTGAACAACGTGACCGCCCTGCAAGGTGTACTCCGATTGACCGTCGAAAATAATGCGTCGCCACTTCCCGGGTGGAATCTAAGCTACGCGGATGATTTGGACACGGTTTATGCAAAATTTTCCCCGTCCCGTGTTGTATCCATCGGCACGTCGCAAACCGTCACCCAAAAATACGGACCTAACTACGATGAAGCAACGAGGTATGTTTTTGATACACCCAATTCCACATTAACCATATCTTCCAGTGGCGCTATCGAGTCCGACGGTGAAACACCAATTCTCATTGATACCAGCATAATTTTTGGCACGGGAATAAACATTGTTTTAACCAAAACGGACTCAGCCGACCCAGTAGCCATCAATAATACAAATGGCATCGCCATTGGCCAGGGAACAGCGAATGGAAGTTCGCCATATTCCACGGGAGATAGTGCTCTTTTTTGGTCCCCCCAGGTGAACATCACGGGTACGGGAACCATTCGGGGTAGCAAAGGGTCATTTAAGATATGTGCCACGGAAGTTTCACGCGATGTGGATTATCTGGAAAACAGGAGCGCGATAGGCATCGGTGCGCTCACCATTGGCGGTTCTGGTAGCGCCATTCACATGGACGGCCCCATTGAAATGCGAATCTTTGATAAAGATTTCGGTACCGCAGATGTTCAGTTAAATGTGGGTGCTTCCATTATTCATCCATTTACATTAAACACGAATTCGAGCATCAGCGGCCATTTGCTACTTGATGGGTCTTTAAAAGCGGATGGGACTCTTTTGAAAAATGCAGGTGTTATAATTGAGGGTGCTGATATATTCGGGCGTATTAATGGAAGAGTAAATGACACCTACGGTGTTTGCATTACGGGCAAATCATGGGCGGTCGGCGGGGAAATTTGCTCGCAAGTGGGCCCTATTGGCGTACATGGAAATATCACCGCTCACGCAGAGTGTCCCGGAAATTACACGGGGGTGATTATCGACGTTCCAGGTAGTGGTTCGTCCATTAATGGGATCGAGCTCTCGGGAAATATTGATGCCGTCGCTGGGTATAGCTCCAGTGCGGGCGTACGCATCGGCGCCGTTGTTCACGCACCAACCGAGCTTGAAAATTTTACTGTTCATAATTCCATCACAGGAAAAAACGCCGCCCTGGTTTTCGACGGATCCGGAGCAGACGCTTTAAGAGTGCCGATCATGCTTATTGGTGCTACGTTGAATGCGGATAGGGTGGCCATTGGCGGGCGGAATGCTAAGCTCCATTTTGCCAGTGGCAGCATATTAAGTGCCGCATCAACAGCACAGTTTGCAATTGCCCCCTGCGCGCCGACCTACACCTACAACAGCGGTGCGACGGATGTGACGGCATTGAAAACTTTTGCCTATGAAACCAATTTGGAAGGAAAATTTTCCTCGATTGATGTGGACGATCTCGCGCTTTTACGGGGGAGCAATCTGACATTTCAACTTAACGTTGGTGAACCTTTTAACGCCAATACCATGGACATTGCTGTTACGGGGATGACATTGGGCGGATCAAACACCATCACGTGTAAAAAACTTTTCCTTGGCGGATCCGCGGCGATCGCCGCTGGGAATACGCTGCACGTCGCGGACGGGATTGTTTTTTGCGCCGATGCGTCTGTCGATAATTCCCGCGCATCGAGCAGACTCTCCATTGCCGGGGCGGAGGGGGTGTTGGGCACGATCCCAACGGGAGGCAACTTCACCGGCGTGTCCGAAATTAACGCGTCTTTCGCCGCCGTTGGCGGAGAGGAAAATTCCTACGGTGCGCTTATTGATATTTCCACGACAAATGCGGCGGCCATTCTACCGGGAGGCATTAGCGGTAATCTTTCCAATGGCGAAGGGTTTACCACAGATGCGGCGGAGAAATACGTCACCGTTGCACTCGGTGGCGCTGGCGGATCCATTGGCTCGACGGACGTTGCCGCGAGTGGTATTTCCAATGTGGGTAAATTGCTCATTAGCGGTAATAGTGACGACAGCGTGTGGACGATTAACGGCAACACGTCCTGTGGCACATTGCGCATTGAAATGGGAAAGCTGGTCCAAAAGGGTAATCTAACTGTTTGGGGCGACTTGCTTCTGCTCGGGTGCGACGTCGACTGGACCGGCAATGCCTCTTTTAACCATGTTTACGCCGGAGAAGATAAGATTACGGTCCGCAGCGGTGCCAGTGTCAAAATTTCCAATGGATTCCCCGCTGAAAGTGTAGGCGATGAAACTTTAACTTTAGTAGGCGTCCAACTTAAACGAGAGGCCGTCTTACTGGGTGGAAATTCGCAGTTCATCGTCGAACCTGGCGCGACTGTATCCATTAGTGTCGCAGGTTGCGCGGATGACAAATACGGTACGGACGCGGAACCCGTTGCCATCCGCGTGGTAGGAAACAGTCTGAAGCTCGGTGAAGCATGTCGCCAGTGGCCCACCGAGGAGCAAATCATCGGTAATCGCAATGTCATCGATCTTCAAAATTCGTTGGACCTTTCGTACTACCGCACCAACGGCACGCGCATTGTTCCTAATGCACATAATGCAACAGCCATTCGAGGCAATGAGACCACGCGATTATACTTAAGCGGCGGAATTGGAGAGATTAAAAATCTTACCGGTGCGATTTCCAATGTGGGGTATGTGACCGTTAATGGGCATTGGGATGTTCCTCAGGGACTGGATGAGTGCGGGTGCCTTACGTTGGGGCAATCTGGGCATTTAAATTGCGCGGGAGCAGATGTGAATACATGGCGTATCACATTTTGCTTGGACGATTCCAGGGACATTAACCAAAACTCAGACATCGAGGCATATTTAACCTGTAACAAATTGTGCAATAATTACCGGAACGCCGATGCGCCCATATGCTTCAACTTCGAACTTTCGAACAGCCTTTTGGAAAATCCGGGAGCGTTTAACTTTTGCCTTGTTAGCGGGCTTTCCGAAGAGCCGCATTGGGTGTGTGGTACAAAAATCAATGGTATAGAACCAGCCGTAAGCTACGATAATGGCAAAATTTTCGTGCTTATTCCGGCAATGGTTACGCCGCAGACAATGGGCTTTGGCAACTGGGGGCAATTAAATGCCCCCAGTATAATACCTCGTAATGTTGAATTCACCCCACCGGATGAATATACGTTGCGAAGCCTGTGGGAACAAGGGTTGTTGGTTCCCTACTCAGTACATCAGGCGACGATTACCCGCTGGCAAAACGATCTTTTTCGACGGGCCTTGGGGCTGAAAAATGGCAATTTTGCCAATGCTGGCGCGTGTCGGTGGTGTCTAACTCGGACCAGCTATGCAGGTTTTCTAAGACGCCATCGCGCGGGACCAATCATTAATGCCGTTTCCGCAAATGCCTGCGGATCAACCATTGGTTTGGAACGCAAATTACCCCAGGGGCATTTGCTGGCCATCGTTGCGGATTATACCACATCGCATGCCCATTTGCGCGTTTGGAACAACAGCAGATCCTGCCGTTGCCGCATGAAAGGCTATGGCTTGGGTGTCAGCGGACAATTCGTCAATGGGCCGATGCATTTTGGGCTGATTGGTATATTAAATGAAAATTCCCATCGCTACGGGCGAAATATGGAAAGACTCGCCAATGTGCGTTTTAGTGGCTACAGTTATAATCTTGCAGGAAATTTTTCATATGCACTGCAATGCGGGAAATGGATTATTAGTCCGCGAATGGAAAGTAACTTTGATAATGTTTATCACAAAGATTACACCATTGACCACGGGAATATGGGCATTAGTCCCTGCCGAACCAAATTTTTTCAATCTGCCCTTGGTGTTTGCGCGAGCATGCACCGGGAAGCCTTGCAAGTTATTGCGGACCTGTCCTTACACCACGATTTCCAGTGCAGCGGTGGCTTTTCAAAAGCAGTTTCATCGCAAAACAGTTGCGTAACCATGCCAGCGTATTTTCCCAAGCGAGACCAGATCGATGGAAAACTTCAGGTTTCCATTCCCTGGCGCAAATCTTGGGAGTTTGCCTTCGACTGTGACATGGTGGTGCAAGAGCGTGCGCAGAATTGTACTATTAGGATTGGATCGATTTATCATTTCTAGATGAGCGCCCGAATATGGCAGATGTTGACAATCTACATTTTTTTTCTAATATTATCACATGATGGTTTCGGCATATGTTTCACCAGCTTCCGCGTCCCATGTGCAAATGTCCGCACCGCCCGCTAGGACGGAAGCCCGCGACCCAAAAGTTCTCGCCATTTCCAGGGCCCAGGAGGTGAATGCCGTTCAATTTGGCCGAGCGCTGGCAGATAATCCGGATCTGGTGCATCGATGGGAGGAGCTAACGGCCCTTCCGGCAAAAGATTTTATGGACATCTACCCAAGACTTCAATTACGCGAGTTTGCGCCAGGGTGGGTTATCATTGGACAAAAACCTGGTGGCGTAGAAGGTGGCTGCATAGTTCGCCGCATTTGGATTCGTGCCGATGAAAATTTTGAACTTGGCTCTGGGGCCCACGCCGCTGTCGCAGACCTGCACGCGAAAGGACAACTCGGAAATTTTCAACGCCTAACCGTTGAGGAAAGTTTGAAGATATTACGCAGCGGCGACAGAAGTAACCCCGAATTTCAAAGAATTTACAACTTAATTCAGATACATGATGAATTTCAAAAAAGCTTCATGGTAAAAATGCTTTTTGGCGAAGATGACGTCCAAAACGGCAGATATTATTGCCCGAATGCGAGGAATCCCATTCATAGGCAATGGGTGGCACGCAACTGGGCAGAATTGCGCCGAGCGAGCGTGGAAGAACATCTTGCCCTTCGTGTGGGTAGAGCCCTTGCTCCCGATCTTGTTCCGGAGGTGCGCCTGGGAAAAATCGATGATGGCGCCGCATCTCGATTTTTTCACATGACACAGATAGGCGGAAGTGGGACAGCTGGACAAGTGAGTTTCAAAACCGCCGATAAAATAAACCGGCCGATTGATGCGCAAAATTTTAACAAGGAAGCATTCATGCAGGTATACGCTATTACCGTTGGACTGCTTAATGACTGGGATGCCAACGCAGATCCGAACGTTGGGATAATGGAGGTGGATGGCCGGGCGTGGATGCCGTTTTTGTTCGACATGGGGCACGCTTCCCCAATGGAGATGACCATGGATCCGCAAACATTGATACCCATCTGCCGGACCAATGGGCTTGAAGCCAGCTCATTCTGGCAAAGAGTATTGCGCATTGTTGCATTTTTTCTCAGCTATTTCCGTTTCGAAGCTGGCAGATTTTTTACAAATCCGAATTTTATGACCGTTGGAGACCGCGCGGACGCCCTGCGCAATTTAATAGCAAGGCAAGACGATATTTGGTGCGCTATTGAGGTTTTGGAGGGGCAGTTTATTGGCGATGAAGACGCCCAACGGATGGTGCGGGGTATGAGGGACACGCTCATGGGCCGCATTGCCTACGTAAGTCGCGTGCTTGAAGAACACGATGCGCTAATGCTTGAATCCGATGCGGGCACTGACTAGAGACAATGACATTCAATGCAGACTTCATCCACGCGCAATTTTTGCATCATTGCGCACATTGACCACGGGAAAACGACACTTTCCGATCGCCTCCTGGAGCGCACGCAGACGGTTTCCGCCCGGGACATGCAGGCACAATTGTTGGACTCAATGGATTTGGAACGGGAGCGGGGGATTACCATTAAAAGCCATCCCGTTTCCATGATTTACTGCCACCCAACGGAGGGAAAATTTTTGCTCAATTTGATGGATACCCCTGGGCATGTGGACTTTTCCTATGAAGTTTCCCGCAGTTTAGCCGCCTGCGAAGGTGCCCTCTTACTCATTGACGCGTCCCAAGGGATTGAGGCGCAAACCGTTGCTAATGCGTTGCTTGCCATAAACCAGGGATTGTATATTATTCCCATTATCAACAAAATCGACCTCCCCAGTGCGGACCTGAACCGCGTGTATGGACAATTGGAAGAGATCCTGGCTATTCCCCGCGGAGAGGCCATTCCTGCTAGTGCTAAGACGGGCGAGGGCATCGATGATATTTTGGATGCCGTCGTCTACCGCATTCCACCGCCAAAAGAAGGGGATGAGACCCAGGCTCTTATTTTCGATTCCGTTTACGATAGTTACAAGGGCGTCATCTGCTATGTGCGCCTTTTTGGTGGAACTCTCCGTGTAGGCGATGAGGTGGCCATGATGCACACTGGTCGCAAATCTCCCATTAAGGAAATTGGTCGCTTCACACCAACCATGACCGCTTGTGATACCCTCTCCGCCGGGCATGTGGGCTACGTGGTGACCAACATTAGAGCGGTTTCGGAAATTAAAATCGGGGATACTATCACCTCCGCATCCCGGCCAGCTTCGCAGCCCCTGCAAGGGTATAAAGAAATCCATCCGCTGGTCTTCAGCGGCCTTTATCCATTGGACACTTCCGATTTTGAAAAATTAAAGGCAAGCATGAGCCGGCTCCAACTCAACGATTCGGCGCTCACCTTTACCCCGGAGAGTTCTGTCGCTCTCGGATTTGGCTTCCGCTGCGGGTTTCTGGGATTGCTCCACATGGAAATCGTTCAGGAGCGCATTCGCCGAGAATATGATTTGGACGTGATATCCACCTATCCAAGCGTGATTTATCGCGTGCACCACACCGACGGATCCGTGAAATCCATCGACAACCCTCAATTTTTCCCCGACCGCTCCACCATCGCCCGCATCGAGGAGCCCACTATCCTGGCCACCATTCACTTGCCAACGGATTCCTTGGGCGATATTCTGGCGCTCATCACCGACAGGCGGGGCAGCTGCACCAATACGGAGGTAGTGGACGATTCCCGCCTCATGCTTACCTGCCAGCTACCACTCAACGAAATTCTCGTCGATTTTAACGATCGGCTCAAGAGCATCACCCGGGGTTACGGCTCGATGGACTACGAATTGGCCGATTACCAGGCATCGGATCTGGTCAAATTGGATGTCCTGGTAAATGGCGATCCAGTAGATGCCTTTTCCTCCATTGTCCACGAATCCAAGGCCGTTGCGCGTGGGAGATCCATGTGTGCGCGCTTGAAAGATCTCATCCCGCGACAATTATTTCGAGTTGCCATTCAGGCGGCCATCGGGAGCAATATCGTTGCGCGGGAGACTCTAAGCGCACTCCGCAAGGACGTCACGGCCAAGTGCTATGGCGGGGATATTACCCGCAAGCGCAAATTATTGGATAAACAAAAAGAGGGCAAAAAACGTATGAAGAGCATCGGGAAAGTATCAATTCCCCAGGATGCGTTTATCAAGATTTTGAAAAATTCATAAATAAAATGGCTTTCGGCTAGCATCTCTCCCTTGTGTGGAATATTCTTGGGACCAGTGGAACCAAATCTTCCGAACGATGGTTGTACCGAAATTTACTGGACTCGATGTTAGGGTGGTTCAAAGGTTTCTAAAAATCTTCGGGCACATTTCCGTTGCCATCCGGCGCGTGGAACGTATTCCCGGCGTATGGGCGGCGAGGAAAAATACGAGGCCGTTATTGGGCTCGAAGTGCACGTGCAGCTAAAAACGCAATCAAAGGCGTTTTCTGGCTCGCGCTGTGGATTCGGTGAAACGCCTAACACGGCTACCGATCCCGTAGTCATGGGACTGCCCGGTGCGTTACCAGTTATCAATTACGAAGCCATTCGGCAAACCATCCGCGCGGGGCTCATGTTCGGCTGTGATATTTCTCCCGTATGTCGTTGGGATCGGAAGAATTATTTCTATCCGGATAACCCCAAAAATTATCAAATCTCCCAGCAGGGTCTACCCATTTGCGTGGGTGGATCTGTGGAAATTGAGCTACCCGGCCCGGCGCGAAACATCATGGGCTCCCATCGATCCGTGAAACTCAATCGCATCCATTTGGAGGAGGATGTTGGGAAATTAACCCATTACGGGGATTATTCGCTCGTTGATTTCAACCGCGCTGGGATGCCACTTGCGGAAATTGTTTCCGAGCCGGATATTTTTTCTCCGGACGAGGCGGCCGCCTGTTTGAATGCCATCCGCATGTCCCTGGAAAGCGCGGGCATATCCAACTGCGACATGGAAAAAGGCCAAATGCGCTGTGACGTCAACGTTAGCCTGCGTCCCGCCGGGGCAAAGGAGCTTGGCAAGCGGACGGAACTTAAAAATCTCAATTCCATCTCCGGCGTGCGCAATGCCATTTCCTACGAAATCCAACGGCAGCGGCAGGTCCTCGAAAGCGGAGGGATGTTGAGCCAGGAAACCCGCCGGTGGGATGGGACGCAGGGTGTCTCCGAGGGCATGCGGAACAAGGAAAATGCGCAAGATTATTGCTATTTCCCGGAACCCGATCTCATGCCCGTGCACATAGCGCCGGAATTGGTTGGGGAACTGCAAAAGGGACTTCCGGAGCCACCTTTCGTTCGGCAGCGGAGATTTATGGAGCAATTCGATTTGCCTTACACCATTACCTCAGTGATCTGTTTCGATCGCACCCTGAGTGAGTTTTTTGAAACAACACTAACGTTCCACCATAACCCGCGGGGAAATGCCAACCTGATTATCAACGATCTCCTCCGGGAGCGTTCGCAGAACTTACTCCCCCCAGGGGATATGGGCATCGAACCGAGGGACCTGGCCCAATTGGTGAAATTGAGCGACGAGGGACAAATCTCCAAGCAAGCCGCACAGGACGTGTTGGTCGAGGTATTCCGCACCCACGAGGACGTGGATACCGTCATCGGCCGATTGGGGTGCATCCAATCCCAGGACCCCACCGAACTTGCTGCGATTTGTCGGGAGGTAATTGGGAAAAACCCGAAAGCCGTTGGCGAGTTCCGCTCGGGCAAGACAGCAGCCATCAACGCCCTTAAGGGGCAGGTGATGAAAGCCTCAGCCGGAAAGGCTAACCCGGTCCAGGTGGATGCCACCCTGCGGGAATTGCTCCGGTGACGTTGCGCAGAGGAGTGCGTTGTTGGGGGGCTTTAAAAGTAATCATATGCAAGTTTCAAAACTCCGACCCGTTAAACGTTCAACGGCGGTTAAGTTGAAAAGTCCAGTCGGTGGGAATTTTTCCAGATTTCGCGTCCAGGCCGCTACCAAAGCCGTAATTGCGACGGGTACCGTGGCCATAAACCTGGAGGGGCAGATTTTTTTACGGGCTGTGAGATTTTTTTGTAAAACCGACTTGACTTGCTTCGTAAAAATCTTAGGAACGTTAACGAGATGCGTCTTACAAATCCCGAGTTCGGGAGGGTTTTTGCCGGGGCTCTTTTTGGGGGCCTCGGGCGGCCTTGAGTATATATCGCGGACATCTCGGGCGTAGCGGTTGTTATTCCCGGAAAGAGGCAGTGTGGCGGAGATGATAAGGACGTGCGCTGTGTTTTTGGGTCCAGATGTGTATTTAATGATGTCCCAGCGAAAACCTTTGTCGCTTTTTGCCATTTGATCAAGTGGTGAAAGGCAGCGGTTGATCTTAGGTAAAAATGTTAATATGAATTGTGGAGTTTTGGCGTGGAAAAGATTTGGCAGTGGATAGTTGTACGCGATATTGCCGTGTGGATTAGCTATGGAAATTTCATACATAGCCATTGGCCATCAATGCAAGGGAAGATCGCTGCGAAACCATCTTACGATTACATGAAAATTCTTCGCATCACGGCCCACGAGACTGGGACCACCGCAGATTCCATAACCCCCCGTATGGAGAAACACAGCACCCATCGCAAAGTTAATCATTCAATGGCCGACGAAGTGGCAATCGCGCTATTCCTTGATTTCCCGGTGAAGCGTGTGCCGGCGCAGGAACTTATTGTACTTCCGCTTTTCCACCTTCTCCAGTTGCAACTTCTTATTGCGCGTCGTCATATAGCGGGAAACGGGCTTCCCCTCCGCCTTCGCTTCGGTACATTCCAAAATCACACATTCCCTGGGCATGAGCCCCCATTTGGGCGCAAGCCCCACGCAGGTCAACGAAATTTTACCATTGGTGGAAAAAGTAACGGGGGGGCGAGTAAAAAAATTGCTACGCAGCCGATATTTAAAGAACACTGCGGCGTGTTTCCACGACTAGGGTACCTGCTGGTAGTATCGTTGGCCTTGTTCCACCCACGCCGAATGTATGCCGATGGGTGTCGAGTTCCAGAAGTATCCATTATCGTCCCCGTCTACAACGTGGCACCCTATTTAGGTCGTGCCCTGGATAGCGCGCTGGGGCAAACCTTCGAAAACATCGAAATCATCTGCGTTGACGACGGATCGACGGATGATTCGCTCAACATTTTGGAAAAATATGCCCAACGAGATCCGCGCATCGTCATTTTACGAAATGGCGTTAACCGCGGTACCGCCTACTCGCGCGCACGTGGCGCCTTGGCTTCAGAGGGAAAATTTATCATGTTCTTAGACCCTGATGATGAATTCATGCCGAACATCGTTGGAAAAGCTCAGTCCGTTGCCGCAAATACCTCGGCCGATATCATCCACTTTGATGCGGAATGGGTCTATCCGTCTGGGAAAACACGCCGGCAACCTTGGTGGCAACGACCGATTACACGCATGCGCACGGGAAATCAAACCGTCCAGGCTTTTGCGGATCGCCGCCTCGTTTATCTATGGGATAAGTTGTATGCGCGGGGGGTGGTTATTCCAGCGGCGGAGTACTTGTTGCCATTCGTCAGATGTAATAACATTATTTGTTCCACGGATAAACTTTTCTCCTGCTTCATCCTCGCGAACACAAAGAATTATATCGGGATAAAGGACATAGGATATCGGTACTACAAGTGCATAGGCGTTTGCGAACAAGGGCGACAAAATTTGTCACGTGCACTCCGGCGGATTTCTAACATCCGCGCGGTTCATTTGCAAATGGCTCTAGGCATGATTTCCCTTGGAAATGCAACCTCCGCGGCGCAGTTGCAGACCCATTTTCCTTCTTGTCTTCCTGCGTATATTGCCACATTGCCCTTAAAGGAAAGTATCGATTTATTCACGAAATATGTGAGCGGTGTTCCGCCGAAATGGCAGTTAAAAATCGCCCGTGATATGCGAAGGGCCGCACCTGGTTGGTGCCACGATATTCATCGTGTCGCAAATGCCTACCGGCGAAGCCGAAAATGCGATGAATAGCGAGGATATCCAATGGCTATGCGAGTTGCAAAATTCAAATGCCTAGATTTAATATCAGTATGCCGATCGCAATTTTCACATTTGTGCACGCGGGTGTAAGAAATCGCAGCCCAGCTCATGCGAGGCGTCCCCTAACTTGGCTTGAGCAGTAACCTTTGTCCCCAATCGCAGTCTCGGAGCAAATTTTCCGCTTCCTTGACGTCGTGCCTGTTGCCGTCCGTCAGGCGAAATGCGACGATTTTTCCGCGTTCATCGAACGCCAAGTGAAGCTTGAAGCCGAAGACGCAGCGGGTGGAGGAATAGGCCCATTTGGCAAATTCGGGAAAAAGGCGGCAATTGTAAAAGCGAACGTTTTCGC